>CAYJNL010000030.1:0-32260 GCA_964371675.1 uncultured Bacteroides sp.
GAAAGTGACAGCGATAGCGACACCACTAGCGAGGATATAGAACAAGAGAGCGCAGAGGAAAACGAGCAAGATACCCTCGAAAGTGACAGTGATAGTGACACCACTAGTGAGGATATAGAACAAGAGAGCACAGAGGAAACTGAGCAAGATACCGCAGAAAGCGATGACTCGTCAGAAACTGCACAAACTGATGATGAGCCACATAACATAGCTGTTGTTGAAACTGGTATTAGTGATAATAAAAGCGAAAGTGATGTAGCCGAAAGTACCGCAGACGAAAAAATTGAAGAAGACAGCGAGATAACCCCTGATAAATCCTCGGATGAGACTTCTGATGAAACATCTCAAAAAGAGGCAAAAGGCAAATTATTAATATTCCCCGGTATTTTCACTCGTAATAAAGAACTAGCTCAAGCTAAGGCTGAAAAGAAAGAGCAAGAAAAAGCAACAAAAAAAGCCGCTAAAGATAAAAAGCGCAAAGAAAAATTAAAGAAAAAGAAATACGCACCACCTGAAGACGAAATTATAGAAAACAGACGTGTAAGTGCTTTTAAGGTTTTTGTAACATTTACAGCCGTTATTACTTTAATGACAGCCGTTTTCATTTTCTACCTTTTCATTGCGGCTGAAAACTTTTTATTTGTTGCACGAGAAGAAGTAACTTTGCCAAACTTTAATGGGATGTATGAGGCAGAGTTGATAAATAACCCTGACTATGCAAATTTTGTGTTTGAGTATGAGTATGTTTATACCGACGAATACAACGTGGGTTATGTTATGGACCAACGCCCGAAAGCACCAAGGCAAGTTAAAGAGGGCTCAACAGTTGTTTTGCGTGTTTGCGCAGGTGAAAAAATTGTAACACTTCCTGATGTAACAGGCATGAATCAAGAAGAGGCTCAAGAACTATTTAGAGAACTTGGATTGCAAACTTTAATGATGCCTGCCGAGGTATCAAATTCTCCCAAAGACACAGTTGTTAAAACCGAGCCTTTGCGGGGCAGTTCAGTAACAATGGGCGACACAATTACACTGCATATCAGCCAAGGTGAGGACAGTGGACCAAAAGTTGCTGTGCCAAACTGTATAGGTAGGTCAAGCGCCTCCGCAGAAGAAACTTTGAGCAGTAGTGGATTTACAGTTTCTGCTGTGAAAGAAGTGTATGGCACATCTGCCGCAGGCACAGTTATGTCACAAAACCCTGTTGCAGGCGCTATGCGTACGGCTGGCTCGGGTGTTGAGCTAACTATTTCAAACGGTGAGGGTTATGTTGCACCTAGCACAAATACCGCACCATCAGGCAGAGCTTTGCAGGCACATGAAATTCACTCTTCTGATGGTCACGTGCACCAATATACAACACGTGTTGTACCACCAAATGCTACATCAATTGGTTTTGACATGCACATTTGTTCAATTTGCGGTAGTTACCACTACTCAAATGTTAAAAATCCAACAGGCTAAATTATTCTTTTATATTTATAAATCAGCCTACTAAATTATGTTAAACCACAAAAAAGGATTAGATTTTCAGCTTATTGCCGTAAATCTAATCCTTTTTTTATTTCTTTACTAAGGCAATGCACAAAATATTTTATACGTCCCCTATTCCCTTTCTGATATCACAAAAAAGCAACCGACAGCTTAAATTGAAACTGCCGATTGCTTTTATATTTGTTTTTTGTAGTATTATATAATATTGATAAAGCACCAATATTAGTTACTAATTTTTTATCGACACAGCGCTCTGCACTAAATTAAATTAGTACATGCCACCCATGCCGCCCATGCCACCTGCCATAGCTGCTGCACTTGCTGCTGCAGGGTCTTCTGGCTCGTCTGCTACAAGGCTTTCTGTTGTTAGCACCATAGATGCAACACTAGCCGCATTCTCAAGTGCAGAGCGTGTAACTTTAGTTGGGTCAACAATGCCTGCTGCAATCATGTCAACATACTCTTCTTTTTGTGCGTCAAAACCATAGTTAACTTTACCTGAATTAATAATTTTGTCAATTATTACGCTACCCTCATAGCCTGCGTTTTTAGCAATTTGACGTAGTGGAGCTTCAAGTGCTTTGCGAATAATTGTTGCACCTGTTTTCTCGTCGCCCTCAAGTGACTCGATAACTTTCTCAACAGCAGAAATTGCGTTGATAGGTGCTGTGCCGCCACCTGCAATGATGCCCTCTTCAACAGCAGCTTTAGCTGCATTTAGTGCATCCTCCATGCGCAATTTTTTGTCTTTCATCTCAACTTCGGTTGCCGCGCCAACTTTAATTACAGCTACGCCGCCCGATAGTTTAGCAAGCCTCTCTTGCAATTTCTCTTTGTCAAATTCGCTTGTCGTAACGTCCATTTGTGCTCTAATTTGAGCAACACGGCTTGCAACACCCTCTTTATCTCCTGCGCCGTCAACAATTGTTGTGTTCTCTTTAGAAACAATAACTTGACGTGCTTGACCTAGCATTTCAACTGTTGCATCTTTAAGCTCATAGCCAAGCTCTTCGCTTACAACTGTGCCGCCTGTTAAAACTGCAATGTCTTGTAGCATTTCTTTACGTCTGTCGCCAAAGCCCGGTGCTTTAACTGCAACAACTGTAAATGTGCCGCGCAAACGGTTAACAATTAAAGTTGAAAGAGCCTCGCCCTCAACGTCTTCCGCAACAATAACAAGTTTTTTGCCCGACTGCACAATTTGCTCAAGTAGTGGTAAAATGTCTTGAATTACGCTAATTTTTTTATCTGTTATAAGAATAAACGCATCGTCTAAAATAGCTTCCATACGCTCTGTATCAGTTACCATGTAAGGAGTGATATAACCTCTGTCAAACTGCATACCTTTAACAACTTCTGAGTAAGTCTCTGCTGTTTTGCTCTCTTCAATTGTGATAACACCGTCTGCACTAACTTTTTCCATAGCTTCTGCAATAAGTGTGCCAACTGTCTCGTCACCTGCTGAAACAGTAGCAACGCGTGCTATGTCTTCTGTGCCCGACATTTTTTTGCTATTTTGTGCAAATGCTTCAACAGATGCTGTAACTGCTTTTTTAATGCCTCTTTTAACGTCCATTGGGTTTGCACCCGCAGCCACGTTCTTCATGCCCTCTGTAACAATTGCCTGTGCCAAAACTGTTGCTGTTGTTGTGCCGTCGCCCGCTGCATCGTTTGTTTTTGTTGCAACTTCACGAACAAGTTGTGCACCCATGTTTTCAAAAACGTCTTTTAACTCAATTTCTTTTGCAATTGTAACACCGTCATTTGTGATAACAGGACCACCAAATTTTTTGCCCAAAACCACGTTGCGTCCTTTAGGACCAAGTGTAATTTTAACTGTATCTGCAAGTTTGTCAATACCTGCGCTCAATGCTTTGCGAGCGTCTTCGCCCATTAAAAGCTGTTTTGCCATAATGTTAAATCTCCTTACAATTTAAAGCTTATTTTTAGTCTTTTATTATACCATATTAAAGTATAGGCAATATTTAATTACTCAACTATTGCCAAAATGTCTGATTGACGTACAATAACGCATTCTTCGCCGTCAACTTTAACTTCTGTGCCGGCATATTTTGAAATAAGCACTTTGTCGCTTACTTTCACTGTCATTACAACTTCTTTGCCGTCCACTATGCCACCAGGGCCTACTGCTACAACTTCACACACTTGTGGTTTTTCTTTTGCTGTACCTGTCAATATAATGCCGCTTTTTGTTGTCTCTTCCGCCTCAACGTTTTTAATGACAACCCTGTCAGCGAGAGGTATTATTTTCATACTAGTCCTCCATAAATTTTTATTTTAGCACTCTCGTGTTTTGAGTGCTAAAACTATTTTACATGTATTTTTATAAAAATGCAATACTAAAAAATAAACTTTTTGTGAACAATTTGTCATTTTTTTTGTTATTTGATTATCATAGTCCACTTTTGTAAATATAAACACCGTAAACACTTTTTGGTATAACAAAATTTGCCGCAGACGGCATAACTTTTGCCGAAAATTTATTCATTTTTAAAATCTCACCATCAATGTTAATAACAATTTCTTTATTACCCACGTTCTCTATTGTTATTTCTTTGCATCTTCTATAATTAATAATTTCCTTTAAATCTTCACGCACTTGTGTATCACTCTCCATGTGCGTACCTGCTTTGTAGTCTGAAATTACAGTTGCAATTTTAAACTTGCTTATAGTGTTAACAAAAATAATATCAAGCATACCGTCGTGCAAATTTGAAAAACGCGAGGCATTAATACCACCACCGTATGTTTTGCCGTTGCAAACAGCAGCGAGCAGATATTTGCCCTGCAAGTCTTCATCATCAATTTTCATTTTAAAATTATAACTTAGGGGCTTTAAAACCTCTGTTAAAATAGCGAGGTTATAAGCAAGTTTGCCACTTATTAGCGGCAAATTTTTATATTTTAGCATGGTTAGTGCAACGTTTGCATCAAGCCCCATTGAGGTTATGTTGTTGCAAATCCTGTCGTTAACTTGCACAAGGTCTACTTTCAGCGCTTTGCCCTGTATTAAATCTTTAATGTCTTTAAAACTTTTAACACTGCCAAAGTTTTTAACATAGTCATTACCCGAACCACACGGAACACTTGAAACATAAGCGTTTTTGTATTTGTATGCACCGCAAAAAACCTCATTTAACGTGCCATCTCCACCGCAAGCGTAAAATGTAGCATCCTCGCCTTTTTTTGCAATGTTTTCTGTTATTTCGGTGGCATGTCCCACACGTAGGGTCTCGTGTATTTCATACTCAATTTTAAGCTCACGTGCTACTTCTTTTATTTTAGGTATGTATGTAAGTGCCACTTTGTTTTTACCTGAACAAGGGTTTACTATAAATATGTGTTTAATTAAAATCCTCTCCCGAAAAAATTTATTTAAGCCTTACTGTGTTAACAATACTTGCAAATTTTAACCACTTAGAACTTGTATGATGCCGCAAAACAAATTACATCGCAAGAATGCGCTTTATTTTTCATAACAGCTTTTGCACACTCGTTTGCCGTTGCGCCTGTTGTAAAAACGTCATCTACTAAAAGCACACGTTTACCACTGAAAATATCATGCTTTACCATAAATGCACCACGCACATTTTCAAGCCTTTGCTGTGGTTTTAAGTAAGATTGTGTCTGTGTTTTTTTAGCCTTTATAAGTGCATTGCCATTAAACGGCACCTTGGTAGCTTTAGACAGCCTTTTCGCAAAATATTTTGGTATATCATCACGTGATATCTTTTTATAACCTTTTGTGGGCACGCTTATTATTATATCATAATTATAGATATTGTCTATATATGGTAAGCATTCTTTCATGTTTTTTGCGCAAAAATCCACGAGGTTAAGTTCCCCATGGAACTTTATTTTGCGCACAATTTTTTGTATGTGCTCATCATACCAAAAAGGAGCATACGCATTTTGTATGTGTGACATCTCATGGTTTTTGCGTGGTATTGGTAGCTTTTTATTACGAGAACTCTCATTATAAATTCCTATACAGTTATTACATATTCCACTTTTTGAAAACTCCTCACAAAACGCACATCTCGGTGGAAAAATGTTATCTACAATTAAATCAAAAACATTTTTTAGCGTTATCATAGCAATTTTGCCCTATTCTTTCAAAAAATCAACAAGGCAGGAGTATCTTCTTGTATGCTTTGCGTTGTTAATCATCTTTGTTGCCTCAAAGCCCTTGCCTGCAAGCACACATAGTTTTTTTGCCCTTGTCACGCCTGTATATAACAAATTTCTGTAACTAAGTTTTGGCGGAACTTCAAAAAGCGGTATAATAACTGCGGCAAATTCACTGCCTTGGCTTTTATGTATTGTCACTGCATATGCCGGCTCCAGCTCATAAACAAATTCTGAGGAGTACTCAATTATACGTTCCTCGCTCTTAACTGTCACACTACCTGCGCGCTCGTCCACTTTAATAATAATGCCCAAATCTCCGTTAAAAGCCCCTGCACCTTCTTTTTTGTCATCGGCGCGGACAAACGGTATATCGTAGTTATTTTTCATTTGCATAACCTTGTCGCCAAGGCGCAAAATTCTATCAGCTAATTTTAGCTCGCCTTTAGTTGCTGACGGTGGGTTAATTTTACTTTGTAACATTGCGTTGAGCGCCGTTGTGCCAACAGGCCCTATTTTTGTGGGGCACAGCACTTGAATGTCCTCCATTGTGTCAAACCCGTAGCTTGTGGGCAAGCGCCTGCTCACTAAATCACACACAAGTTCTGCACACTGCTGTGGAGTGTTTTGTTCCAGTATAAAAAAGTCTCCGTTTCGCCCACTAAGCTCCAGTTTATCTCCCACTACAATTCTGTGAGCGTTTGACACTATATCACTTTCTGCCGCTTGCCTGAATATATCTTTTAGGCGCACTGTTGGCACTACACCACACGCTATTACACTTGCAAGCACACTGCCTGCGCCAACGCTTGGCAGTTGCTCTTCATCGCCCACCATAATCAGCTTACAGCTCGGTCTCAGCGCACAAAGCACACTTTGAAACAGCAGCACGTCCACCATGCTCATCTCATCTATTACAATAACATCGCATTTAAGCAAATTTTTCTCATTATGCTTAAATTTAATTAAGTTGTTGTCGCCTTTGTCGGAAAATTCTACCTCCAGTAGCCTGTGTATTGTCATTGCCTTTCTGCCTGTTAACTCCGATAGCCGCTTTGCGGCTCTTCCTGTTGGTGCACAAAGGGCTACCCTGTCTCCTTGTTGCTCAAACGCTGCAATTATGCCGTTAACAGTAGTGGTTTTGCCTGTGCCGGGGCCGCCCGTTAGCACAAAAGCACGGTAATTCAGCGCACTTTGTATTGCACTGCGCTGTAGTGGCGCATACTTAATACCATTAATAATTTCAAGCTTATTTATCATGTTATCAGCATTTTTTATGTTTGGTGGCACTGATTTTGACACATCTTTTAAAAAATCCGCAATATAAAGCTCCGCAGATAAAAACTCCGGTATAAAAACAAACGTTTTACCGCCCACTTCTTCTATGCTCACTGTTTTTTGCTCTTCCATATAGCTAATATTTTCATCTATTTGCTCGGGCTCAACATGCAAAAAGCCCGAAACTGAATTAATAAGCTTATCTTTTGGCAAGCACGTGTGCCCATTTTGTAAATTGTGGCGCAAAACAAACAGCACACCTGCAATTACACGCTGTGAGCTGTTGTACTCCATTGCCATATCGGCGGCTATTTTATCCGCAAAGGCAAAATCAATAAACTCCGGGTATCCACAAAGCACGTATGGGTTGTTTTGTACAACGTCGTTTGTGTCTTGCCCGTAAATATTGTAAAGCGACACCGCCACACTTGCATTGAGCCCAATAGATGCAAAATAAACCATTGTTTCACGCACGCCGAACATCCGCTTAAACTCATTTTGTATGGCGGCGGCTTTTGCAATTGTTATGCCCTTAATTTGCGAGAGCTTTTTAGCATCTGTTGCAATTATTTCAAGCGTATCATCGCCAAAAGCCGCAACAATTTTTTTAGCGGTGGCTACACCTATGTAAGGCAACGCACCGCTCTCTAGGTATTTTAACATAGCTTTTTTATTGTCGGGCAAGCTCACCTCGTATGTATCTACCCTAAACTGCATACCAAAATTTGCATGAGATTTATAAAACCCATACATTTTAACACTCTCGCCAACATTTAAGTTGCTCAATGTGCCCACTGCTGTAATCAGCTCGTTATCGTCTGTTGAAATATCAAGCACGGCATAGCCGTTTTCTTCGTTGCAAAATACTATGTTTTCAACACTGCCGCTTATTGTTAATTTTTCTTTGCCTGTATTTTGCATGTGGCGCTCTATTCCTCTCTTAAATCACAAAATTTTAAACCCTGCTTTTGTAAGCTCTTTTTTAATCTGCTCTATTTGCTCAAAGTCGCGTGTTTCAAGCCCTACTGTTAAACAGCAACTTGTTATTGATGTATCCTTATCACCTTGATTATAATGCACGCTAACAACATTACCGCCACACTTGCTAATAACCTCGCTAACGCCAAGCAATTGCCCCGGTTTATCTTCAAGTGCAATTGTAAGTGTGCTACTGCGCCCACTCATTATAAGCCCTCGTGTTATAACTCTGCTTAAAATGTTAACGTCTATGTTGCCGCCGCTTAAAAGGCAAACTGTTTTTTTACCTTTTAGCTCAAACTTATTAAACATGGCAGCGGCAAATGCTATTGCACCTGCACCCTCTGTTATAAGTTTTTGCTTTTCTATAAGCGCCAAAACTGCCGCCGCTATTTCATCATCTGTAACTGTTGTTATGTCGTCTACATATTTGCCCACAAGCTCATAAGTTAAGTCTCCGGGGCGCTTAACGGCAATGCCGTCTGCAAAAGTTGAAACGCTCTCAAGCACTGTGTGCTTTTTGCATTCTACCGATTTTACCATACTCGGCGCGCCATTTGCCTGCACACCGTAAACCTTGCACTCTGGTTTTAGCTTTTTAATGGCATATGCAACACCGCTAATTAAGCCACCGCCGCCAACTGGCACAATAACGGCATCCACATCTTGCACTTGCTCTAATACTTCAAGCCCAATTGTTCCCTGCCCCGCAATAACGTCAACATCATCAAAGGGGTGTAAAAATGTGTAGCCTTTTTCCTCTTGTAATTTGCGTGCATATGTGTAGGCATCATCGTATGCACCCTTAACAAGGCACACATTTGCACCGTAAGATTTTGTGGCCTCCACTTTACTAATAGGTGCGCCGTCAGGCATACAAATTGTACATGGTATGTTATTGCGCGCCGCCGCAAGTGCAACGCCTTGTGCATGGTTGCCCGCACTGCTTGCAATTATGCCTTTTTCTTTTTCTTCGGGTGTAAGCCTGCTCATTTTATAATAAGCACCGCGTATTTTAAAGCTACCTGTGTTTTGCAAATTTTCTGTCTTTAAGTAAATATCACCGTCACAATTAAAATTAAAAGCATGAATCATGTCGGTTTTTCGCACAACGTTTTTCAAAACAAACGCCGCATTGTATATTTTATCAAGTGTTATCACACGTTTTCCCCCTACAAACTCAATTCTTATTAAGTTTACCACTTTTGCACAATTTTAACAAGCATTATATTGATTATAATTCATTTTAGCGTTATAATGTTATTAATTAAAAGTAAAGGGTGATTATTATGAACACACAGCAAAAAACACTTGCACAATTAAACAGCCTTGTAATTTTTAGGGGCATACTTAAAAATAATGTTATGCAAAAGCTTGCCTTGCTTTTAAAGACAGATTTATCCGACACTGCTAATGCTGTTGATGCTTACAGCGAGTTTGTATCAGCACTTTACAACCACACAGATAATTTTAGCGATTACCTCCTAAAAGCCGTGCTTGACGATGACAACATTTACATAAAAGCATGTTGTGAAGATAGTGAGATGAAAAATGCACTTAGCGCAACACTTGAAAAAGAACTTGACATTTTAAGCGAAATATCAATGTTTGATGGTGAGCACATTAAAAGCATGATTAAATATTATGAGTGGATTGCGCCATTTAACACCATCAAACATAATTTCAAGGCAATTTACAACGCAAGAATTAATGATTTAGCTAAAATAGGTTATGGAATTTTTGCTAAATATAATGTATTTACAGTAAAAGACAGTGCACTTATACCTGTAAAACACCCCGACACACAAAGCGTTGCAACATTATCGGGCTATGAGGCACAGCGCACTAAAGTGCTTAATAACACACTTGCACTTTTAAAAGGCGAGCCTGCGGCAAATGTTTTGCTATACGGAGATGCAGGTACAGGAAAAAGCAGTACAGTAAAAGCCATTGCAAATGAGCTTTTCAGCAGTGGTTTAAGGCTAATTGAGGTAAAGAAAAACCAGCTTTACCAAATACCCGATATAATTGACAGCCTTTGCATTAACCCACTTAAATTTATACTTTTCATTGATGATTTAAGCTTTTCCACAAATGACAATGACTTTGCGGCGCTAAAGGCAATTTTAGAGGGCAGTGTTACAAGCAAGAGCAAAAACCTTGTTGTGTATGCTACTTCTAACAGGCGTCACTTTGTTAAAGAAAACTTTGCAGACAGAGAAGGCGATGAAATACACCTAGGCGATACCTTGCAAGAAGTTATGAGTTTGTCTGATAGGTTTGGGCTTAAAATAACTTACAGCCGCCCAGATAGAGACGAATATTTCTCAATAGTTAAGCATTTAGCAGATATATACGAGATTAGCATTCCACTTAATGAATTAAAAGAAAAGGCAGAAATATTTGCGCTACATGCACACGGGCGCAGCCCACGTGCGGCAAAACAATTTATTGAAAAATTAAAATCAGGAGGCTAAAACATGCTTAAAGGCATTTTAATTAAAGAGTGCTTGCGCAACGAAAATATAATTGACATGCTGAATGTTGAAAAAGTAGAGCTTTGGAAAACTGACGATAAACCCAAATACTGGACAGCTATATATTTTGTAACAAGTGACAACTCGTTTCCAAAAACACTTTCTAAAAACATGGATAAAAACTGGTATTGTGATATGAAATACCTTGATAGCATAAAAATTATAGTTTTAAAAGGTAAAGTTTTGCAATACACAATAGGTAACGAGGCAGAGAAAATAGCTGTTATTAAAAAATGCAAGCGGCTTGGCTTACCACAAGATGTGCTTAATTGGTCTGAATAGTGCCGCGGCACACTGAGATTTTAGCTTATTGGCAAATTACACTACATACAGTAATTAATTTTAAAAAGCATTTACTAAATGCACTAAATGTAGTATAATAAAATGAAATAGTGTTTTATAGTTAAACCACTTTTAACTTTGCCAACACGGCACCTGTAAAAATTTTGTTTATTAAGGCGTTTGAATGAGTAATGCCGCCTTATTGCAATTAACTCAAGCTCAAAAGTAGCCGAATTGCATGAATTTTAGTGTGTTTGACTTTATATTTGAAAGGATTTGATGTGATTTTGAAAAAATTATTTAGTATATTACTTACAGTTGCAATGTTGTGCTTTTTTTTAACAAGTTGCAACCTTATAACAAGCTCTACGCAAAGCACAAGTGAGACATCTCAAAGCAGTGAAAGCGTGCAAGCACAAGAAGATATTACAAGTGATGCACAATCAGCTACTGATGAGAGTGCTACTGAAGAAAGCACCGTTGATGAAAGTGATAGTGAAGATTTGATTTTACAAGCATATACAACAAGTGTTGATGATATTTTAGAAAGAGGCACACTAATTATTGGTGTTGATGAAAATTTTGCACCTATGACATACAAGGACGAGAGCGGAAATTATGCAGGTTTTGACATTGATTTGGCAAAGGCTATTTGTGCTCACATTGGTGTTACACCTGAGTTTGTGTCAATAAATTGGGCTGAAAAAGAAAATATGCTAAATGCAGGTAAAATCGACTGCATTATTAGCGGTTTATCTGTTACAAACGAGCGCCAGCAGTCCATAAATTTGACAGGCCCTTATTTCAGAAACATACTTTCCATAGTATCAACGTTTGAAATTGAAATTAGAAGCGAAACAGACCTTGTTGGTTTGCGCATAGGTGTACAAGCTGCAAGCTCTTCACTTGAAGCATTGAAAGGCTCGCCCATGTACACATCTTTTGAGCCCGACATAATTTTGTACGACGATTATGAAGCTGCATATAACGATTTAATTGCTCATAACCTTGACTGTATGATAGTGGACGAAGTTTTTATAATGAACAAAATGGCTACTGCCGAGGTTAGCTTTGGCACCTCACCCATGGATTACGGCGATGACTATTATGCTGTTGGTACACGCAAAGCTGACATGGAGCTAAGCATGCTGCTTGACACAACTCTTGCAGAGCTTAAAGAGAGCGGAGTGCTCTCTCAACTTAGCACAGATTTGTTTGGCACAGATATTTATATTGTTTAATTAGAAAGAGGTATTTGTAAATGCAACCTACGGATAACGAATATTACAAGAGAATGGCTGTTTTTGCATATTATGATAAAAACGGCATAGTAGACGATTATGCCATTTTTTTGCTAAAAGCTATTGGTGAGCACTGCAAAAATATTACTGTTGTTGTAAACGGCTTTACAACGCCCGATAGTGAAAGGCGCTTAAAACTAAATTGTACACAGATAATTTACCGCGACAATATTGGTTTTGACTTTGGTGCCTATAAGCAGGCAATAGCAGAAACAAGTAATATTGAACAGTATGATGAAATTTTGTTTTTCAACCAAACAATTCTTGGGCCTGTTTATTCTTTAAATACTATTTTCAGCTCTATGTCGGCAAAGAAAAAGGCGGATTTTTGGAGCATAATTAGAAATATCCCAGATAATAGCGAAAGCGATGACCAAAGCGCAGCAGAATTTTTAGACAATAGCTTTTTCGTTGTAAGGCGCAATATGTTTAAATCTCCTGATTTTAAAGAATATTGGGAAAGCTTAGAGTTTACCGAAAACTCTGACTATGAGCCAAAGAAACAAAGCAGTAATTTTACAAAATTCTTTACAGAAAAAGGTTTTCATTTTACAACATACCTAAATGTTGAGCGGTTTGAAGCTTGCACAACCAACGTAATAGTTGACAACCCCATTGAACTTTTAAATCTTGGCTTTCCGTTTTTTAAGCGCAATGCTCTTTTAACAGCACACAACAATGACAATGTTGGTGCTAGCGCTAAAAAATCTCGCGAGTTATATGATTTTGTGCGTACTAACACAGATTATCCTGTGTCATTTATAAACAAGAATTTACTTAGAACACTCTCCCCTGCTACAATTTTCAAGTGTTTAGCGCTGTACGAAAACGTGAGCAATGCGAGTGGGCAAAGCGGTAGAACTGCCGCTGTTATGTGGTTTGCAACTAAACAACATGGAGAATTACTGTGCAATAACGCTGTTAAAATGCAAAAAGATGTTTCACTTCTTTGCCTCTTTGCAAGCGAGAGCCTTAAAGACAAATTTCTACCCAAACTGCCACCCAAAACGCAAGCAATTGTAACAGATGAAAACGGTTTTTTACATCTTTTCGGCAAATTGTGGAAAGATATTTCTGTTTTTGAGAATATACTATATTGCCATAATAACTTAAAACCTGAAAGCAACATGCTACACACAGAATACATGCTTGAAAATGCACTTGACTCCCTAAACCCCGGCAAGTGTGGTGCAATGCTTGCAAATAGAAGTGATTATGGTGCATTTGTTGCACTGCCTCTTTTTGATAGCCAAAATTTACAGGCAGGCATTAACTGGCAACAAGCAAAAAAACGCCTTGCGCCACTTGTTAAAAGTGTTAATATTGAAGTGCCGCTAAACACTTCAAACGAGGGGCTAGCCATATATGGTAGTATGTTTTTTGCAAAAGTGTCAACTGTTGAGAGTTTATCAAAACTTGAATTTAACGATAGCTTGTTTGAAAACATCAACCCTGATTGTGACTATTTAATACCGCTTGCAGTTCAAAGCAGCGGGCACCACACTGTCATCTCTTGCAATGAGCAGCAAACTTTTGATGCTTTTATAAATTCAAGTGCTTTTTTACATAAAATTATTTTAAACTGCTCAACAGAAAAAGAACTTGATAACGTTGTTGTTTTGGAAAAAATTATTGATGCACTTGATTTTTACAATAAAAATTATATCAGCATTCAAAAAACCACAGCGCATGGAAAACAAGGCACATTACGGCAAAAATTTGATGGTTATATCAAGAAAATAACTAAAAAATAAATAGGCTTTTAGTCTTTAGCTTTTCACTCTTAGCTATTAGCTAAAAGCAGTGTCGGTTTTGCTTAACACTATAACATAAATGAAATTTCACATAAAACACCTTTCTTGCATATGTTAGATAAAGTTTATTTTAGGCAGTATCTAACATACAAGTTAGGGGTGTTTTTTTGAGTGGTGTTTTTTTGTTTATAATTATAACAATTTTGTCAATTTTGGGTTTTTATTATGTCTCTGATATTATTATATCAGCATTGTTTCGAGACAATAAAAAAAGCAAATTTTTCATTATAATAGATGTAAATGATGTGCAAAAGTCTTGGCAAAGTGTTGCTGAGTTAAAGAAAAAATACAAAAACACAAAAATTGTTATACTTCAAAATGATGATTCAACTTCAATACATCAAAACTTCTCGTCCATTTTAAATGACGTGGAATTTGCCACACCTAAAAATCTTGCAGATTTAGTGTATGGCACTATAAAATCAAAAGAAAATTATAATGATGTTATCTTTTAAAAAAACGGAGGTAAAGCAAAATGCATTTTAATTTACCAAGCCTAGTTTTCTTTAAAGCAGGCAATGTATTTTCAAACGAGCATAATGGTATGCGCTTCAGGGTATGCACTGAGGTAAATAGCGATGACAATAAATTTTTAGGTGCATACGTATGGCCATGCCCTTGGAATTTTGACAAAACAGAAGATGATAAAAAGACACACGCAGAATTTGAGCTTAGTGATGATGGAATAAAAAATGCCAAGGCATGGTTTCAAGCACAATTTGAAGAGCAACATGATGTTTGGAGCACGCATAACACAGGAAGACTATTTTAAACATTAAAGTATTATTTATGCCGTATAGCGGCGCTAAAATTTTGCCAATATTTTTTTGACGAAATTCTCCATTTTATCATACCATTAAAAAACTATTAAATTTAATTAAAGCAACGGAGTTTAAAAACACATGAAAACAAAAGCATTTAAAGCAGCATTGCCGTATACACTGCCCATTTGTGTGGGCTTTCTCTTTCTTGGCGTATCATATGGTTTTTACATGAACAGCCTTGGTTTTTCGTTTGTGTACCCTATGTTTATGAGCATGCTAATATTTGCCGGCTCTATGGAATTTGTAACAGCAAACCTATTACTAAGCACTTTTGACCCACTTCAAGCGTTCATTTTAACACTTATGGTAAATGCTAGGCACATATTTTATGGCATTTCGATGCTGCAAAAATACAATAATGTAGGCTTAAAAAAGCTATACTTAATTTTCGGGCTTTGCGACGAATCTTTTTCAATAAACTGCACCGTTGAGCCACCAAAAGATGTGGACAAGGGTTGGTTTATGTTTTTTGTAACATTTTTAAACCACATTTACTGGGTATTAGGTGCAACACTCGGCGGTTTGCTTGGCTACTTAATAAACATAAACACAAAGGGCATTGAGTTTGTTATGACAGCGCTTTTTGTTGTAATTTTTGTAGAGCAGTGGGGCGAGGCAAAAAACCACACTCCTGCACTTATAGGGGTATTTGTTGCAATTTTGAGCTTATTTATTTTCGGTAGCGAAAATTTTATGATACCTGCTATGATTGCAATAGCGGTTTGCTTTACACTGTTAAAAGGTAAAAACAAAGGTAAAGAGGGTGTACTATAATGCAAATAACACATAATATCTTAACAATTTTTGCTGTAATGGTTGGCACTATGTTCACAAGGTTTTTGCCTTTTATTATTTTCCCTAACAATAAAAAACCACCTGAGTTTATAATTTATTTAGGTAAAGTTTTACCATATGCCTCTATGGGCCTACTTATTGTTTACAGTGTGAAAGATGCAGCATTTGTTGCACCTTTGTACGGTTTGCCTGAATTTTTGGCAATAGCACTTGTAACTATTCTGCATAAAATTAAAAGGAACATACTTTTAAGCATTGGTGCAGGCACAGTTTTTTACATGTTTTTAGTTCAATATATTTTTATATAAGCGTTAGCTTATATAAATTGGCATGTGCATAGCACCGCCATAAAATAAATTATAAATAATCCGTACAGGATTTAAGGGTTATTTATATTAGCGCTAGCTAATATAAATTGGCATGTGCATAGCACCGCCATAAAATAAATTATAAATAATCCGTACAGGATATAAGGATTATTTATATTAGCGCTAGCTAATATAAATTGGCATGTGCATAGCACCGCCATAAAATAAATTATAAATAATCCGTACAGGATTTAAGGATTATTTATATAAATTAAATTTAATATTTTAAAAAGGCACGAAAATTCTACAAAAAAATCAAGGCATACAGTCTATTATTATAGCATAGACTGTATGCCTTATTTTTTTGTGCATATGCCGTTTAATAAAAAATTATTTTAACGGCAGATTGGAGATTTAAAAACATGACTCAAGTAACAATTCATCAAGAGGGTAAAGTGATGACTGCACAGCTCTCGGGAGAAATTGACCACCATGGCGCAAGGTTATTGCGCACGCAAATTGATGACAGAATTAATTCCGCCGCACCGCAAACTTTGGTGCTGGACTTTTCCGGTGTTTCTTTTATGGATTCTTCGGGCATTGGCTTAATTTTAGGTAGACACAAATTAATAAGCGCCGGAGGTGGCGTTGTTATTGTACAAAAAGCGCCACAAGAAATACGCAGAGTCCTCTCACTTGCAGGTATAGATTCAAGGGATTAAGCAGTATTTTTATACTTTAATTATAATTTGTGCTATGCACAGAATGGAGATTAGCGTGAAAATTCACGCTAACTTTTATTAAAAGGCGTGCCGTCAAAAACGGCACATGCCAAAAAATCTCCATTCTGTTCATAATTCTATTAAAACTATTTGTGCTATGCACAGAATGGAGATTTTTATGCAAACAGAAAATAAAGTCAAGATTACTTTCCCAAGTAAAAGCGTTAACGAAGGATTTGCACGCAATATTATTGCTTCTTTCGCCTCACAAACAGACCCTACTTTGGACGAGCTAGCAGACGTTAAAACAGCAGTATCAGAGGCGGTAACTAACTGTATTGTTCATGCTTATAAAGACAAAATAGGCTTAATCACACTGTCTGCCGTTTTATATAAGGACGGCAAAATTACTGTGATTATATCTGACAAAGGTTGTGGTATGCCAAATGTTCAAAAAGCAATGGAGCCCATGTTTACAACAGGTGGGCAAGAGCGCGCAGGGCTAGGCTTTGCTGTAATGGAAAGTTTTATGGACGATGTCCGCGTACGCTCTACCCCAGGCAAAGGCACGCGTGTTACATTGATAAAAAAACTTGGCACGAAATAAGCTTCTTTTTACATATTTTAAAGAAAAGGAAGTGAAATTTTATGCCTGTTGTACTCGGACCACGAGCAGAATTTATAGAAAAAAACCTCGGCCTTGTCCACTCCTGTGCGGGGCGCTTTAGAGGCAGAGGTATTGAATACGACGACTTATACGCCGCAGGTTGTATGGGTATTGTAAAAGCCTATGATGGTTTTGATGAAACGCGCGGCCTGTGTTTTTCCACATATGCCGTACCCGTTATTTTGGGAGAGATAAAAAAACTTTTTCGTGATGGTGGCAGTGTAAAAGTTAGCAGAGCACTAAAAGAACTTGGCATAAAAGTAACTGCCGTAAGAGAGCGCCACCTTAAAACCACAGGGCTAGAGCCAACCATAAGCGAGGTTGCCAACGTGCTTAGTGTTACACCCGAGCAAGTAGCAGAGGCTATGACGGCATCTATGCCAACAATATCGCTAACCCCTGTTTCAGACGATGATGGCGGGCGTGAATTTGACATACCACAAGACAGCTGTGAAGACACAATTAGCGACTTATTGAGTTTAAAAACAGTGCTATCTACACTAAAGCCCGAAGAACGCACACTAATATATTTGCGTTTTTTCAAAAACAAAACACAAAGTGAAACGGCAAAAATTATGGGAACAACGCAAGTGCAAATTTCAAGAAAAGAGAGAAAAATTTTAAGTGCTATGAGAAAGGAGCTTATATCTTAAATAGTGCTTGTGAATAGTAAATGTGGCAGTGACGAAATTACAATTTCGTCACTGCCACATCTCAATTAGTATTTGCTTAAATATTCCTCAAGCGTTAAGTCATTATCCATAATAACCTTCGCATGTTCCACACCAACATATCTAAAGTGCCACGGCTCATAAGTTACACCCGTTATACTCTCTTTGCCTTTGGGATAGCGCAATATAAAACCGTAGTTTGCACAGTTTTCATAAAGCCATTCAAAGTGCGCCGTGTTTTCAAATTCTGCTGTTAAATCGCTGTTATTTTCATACCAATTAGCTGAAACAAGGTCAACTGCAAGGCCTAAATTGTGCTCAGATGTATATGGTCTTGCCACCCACTGTGCAGCTTGCCTCTCTGCTTCTTGCCTGTCAAAACCTTCATTTTCAAATGAAGTTGTCTTTTTTTCAAAAAGTGCTGCTTGGCGCTCGGGTGTTCTGTAAGCAGACACTAAGTACAGCCCCATATCTGCCTTTTGTGCCGCACTTAGCAAAGCTTCAAGCTCAGTTATTGCCCTTACATCAAACAACCTGTCGTCATAACCCTCTACGCTTTGCAAGTTAACGGCAAAGCCCTCATTAAGAGGGTTTTGCGCGTTAACAAGTGTTAAATTCCAATTATCTGTCATGCCTGCAAACACCGGGACTGCGTCAGCTTGCAGAAAATTAAAGCCTGCCGCCATTGCAGGTGCGGCACTTTGTGAAACACTTGATGAGCTACTGCTACTTGTAGAGCCACTCATGCTACCGCTTGTTGAGTTTGCTCCGTCATTTGCACCATTTTCATTGTTAGTGGAATTTGTGTTTTCCTCACTACTAGAACTTGCACTGCCACTTTGGCTTGTGCTACTTGTTGTATTGTCACTGCCACTCATGCTGTCGCTTGCGGAATTTGACATTGAATCATCTTCTCTATCAACGCCACCTATTCCCTCGTCAACATTACTGCTAGTGCTACCACTTTGAGAGTTTGTGCTACTGTCTTCACGCGGCGTTGAGCCATCATTCACACTATTATCGTGCGACAATTCGGGCAGTGTGCTCATAGAATTGTCCTCTTCTCTAAAACAACCTGTGAACATAAAAACTACCATGCTAAGGCAAATAATTAAACTCGGTATTAACTTTTTCAAATAGACATCTCCCTTTTTTACGCTTATAAGATAAAAAAGAGAGTATTGCAATATTTATCTTATAAGTGCTTATTGTAAATTGCCGGTAAATGCCATAATAACCGATAAAACAGCAATGGGTGCTGTTTCACAGCGCAGTATGCGTGGACCAAGCCCTATTGTGGCACAGCTTTTTTCAACTGCTTTTTGTGCTTCCTCAGGGGTGAAACCGCCTTCACTGCCTGTAATTATGGCTATGTTTTTTTCGCTTTTATTTATCCGGCTAAGTAATGTGGAGCTATTTTTATCTACTTCATAGCAAAAAAGTGCAATATCATTTTTAGTAGCCTCAATTAACATCTCATTAAAAGATAATGGTTTGTTAACTTGTGGAATAATACTCCTACCGCTCTGTTTTGCCGCTTCCAGCGCAATTTTTGCAAGTCTTTGTGTTTTTTTGTCGTCTTTATCACCGTTTTTTTGCTTAGCAACGCAATTTTTGCTATAAAATGGCGTGATGCTAACAGCACCAAGCTCTGTTGCTTTTTGTACAATATTCTCAAGCTTATCTTGCTTTGGGTATCCTACATATATATTAACCGCAACACTCGGCTCTGATACACTTTTTACACAGGTATTTATTGCCATGTGTATGCTATTTTTTTCGATTTTTGTTATAATTGCATCGTAGTCATGACCATTCCCGTCACACAGTATTATCTTGTCGTTGCATTTAGCACGTAGCACCGTGCTTAAATGATGTGCGGTTTCGCCTGTTATCTCTATATTCTGCAATGTGGGTTTTAGGTTTTCGCAAAAATATCTGTGCGCCATTTTAGCCCTCCTAAATTGTTTAAATATGTTTTAATAGGTATAGGGAGGGCATGGCAGCCCTCCCCTACTTTTATAAATTTAGTTTTATTGAGTTATACACTTAACTGATTTTCACAAATTATTGCAACCCATCCGCCCTCATGTATAACTTCTTTAACCTGCAAGTTTGCTTGTTTTAATGCGTTTACAACCTCGTCACATCTTGTGTCTATTATGCCACTCGCAATAAAAACACCATCATTTTCAAGCAATTCTGGTATGAATTTTGAAAGTTCCATTATTGCGTTTGCCACAATATTGGCACAAATTATGTTGTACTTTCCGCTAACTTGTTTTGATAAATCACCAATTTTCACTGTAAAATTATCTTCTACACCATTAATTTGCGCATTTTCCGTTGCTACTCTAACACACATAGGGTCAATGTCAACACCTATTGCACTTTTTGCACCTAGTTTTAATGTGGCAATTGCCAAAATTCCACTGCCTGTGCCAATGTCAAGCACACGCTCGCCACCTTTAATAATGCTGTCAAGCACTTTAAGGCAAAGCGCCGTTGTCTCATGTGTTCCCGTGCCAAAAGCCATGCCGGGATCCAGTGTAATTTTCACTCTATCTGTGTTGTACTCTTCCCAGCTTGGCACTACCGCAAGCCTTTTACCAATTTCAATAGGATGGTAATATGCTTTCCAACCTTTTTCCCAGTCCTCTTGCTTTAAGCCGTCTGTATTAATGGTGTACGGTATTTCTTGCAATGCCATTCGGTCTTGCACAAGTTGCAAAATCTGCGCCAAATTCTCCTCGCTTGAAATATACATGTGCACAATAACTTTGTCCCTGTCTTTTTTAAGCAGTTCCTCGTCTATAAGGTCAATATGCGCTATTTCAAGCACTTGCTGTTCCATGTCGCGGTAATCTTCAATATAAATGCCACCTTGCGCTATGCCAAAAGCCACGTTTTCGGCTGTTTCGCTGTGCTGTGCCGGCACAATTATTTGCAGGTCTGTCCAGTCAATACTCATGTTAAAACTCTATTTTCTCTTCAATATATTTGCGAAGTTCAGATATAGGCATACGCACTTGATTCATTGTGTCGCGCTCACGCACAGTTACGCAGTTATCTGCCTCTTTCTCGCCGTCGCCAACTGTCTCAAAGTCAACTGTAATGCAAAATGGTGTGCCTATTTCATCTTGCCTACGATAACGCTTGCCTATTGAGCCTGTTTCGTCATAATCTACCATAAAGTATTTTGCAAGCTCTGCACGAATTTCTTCCGCTTTATCACCAAGTTTTTTGCTTAGTGGTAAAATACAAGCTTTAAACGGTGCAAGCGCAGGGTGAAAACGCATAACAACGCGTGTGTCATTTTTTTGCTCGTCCACAACTTCTTCGTCGTATGCCTCGCATAAAAATGCAAGTGTAACCCTATCAGCGCCAAGGCTAGGCTCAATAACATATGGCACATAGTGAGTATTAGTCTCTGTGTCAAAATACTCAAGGCTTTTACCGCTCTCTTCTTGGTGGCGTCCAAGGTCGTAATTTGTTCTGTCAGCTATGCCCCAAAGCTCGCCCCAACCAAATGGGAACAAGTACTCGATATCAGTTGTTGCTTTTGAGTAGAACGATAGCTCATCTTTTTCATGGTCACGCAAGCGCATGTTTTCGTCTTTCATGCTTAGGCTCTTTAGGAAGTTTACGCAGTAGTCTTTCCAATAATAGAACCACTCAAGGTCTGTGTCGGGTTTGCAGAAAAACTCAAGTTCCATTTGCTCAAATTCACGTGTGCGGAAAATAAAGTTGCCGGGAGTAATCTCGTTTCTGAAAGATTTACCAACTTGGCAAACACCAAATGGTAATTTTTTGCGTGTAGTTCTTTGAATATTTGCATAGTTTACAAATATGCCTTGCGCTGTTTCAGGGCGCAAGTAAACCTCGTTTTTAGCGTCTTCCGTAACGCCCATAAAAGTTTTAAACATTAGGTTAAATTTACGTATATCCGTAAAATCGTTACTGTCACACTGCGGGCAAGCTATGTTGTTTTCTTTTATAAACTCGCTCATTTGCTCAAAACTCATGCCCTCGGCTTTACCGCCAAAATCCTCAATAAGCTTGTCTGCACGGTGGCGCGCACGGCAAGATTTACAGTCCATAAGTGGGTCAGAAAAGCCGCCCACGTGGCCGCTTGTAACCCATGTTTGTGGGTTCATTAAAATTGCACTGTCAAGCCCAACATTGTGTTTTGACTCTTGTACAAACTTTTTCCACCATGCTTTTTTTACGTTGTTTTTAAACTCAACACCCAAAGGGCCAAAATCCCAGCTGTTTGCAAGCCCGCCGTAAATTTCGCTACCCGGGTACACAAAACCTCTGTTTTTACATAAATTAACAATTTGCTCCATATTTTTTTCGCTGTTGTTCATTATTACTCTCCGTTTCGCAATATATAATTGGCATAAAAAATTTATCTATATTATTTTACGTTTTTTTATGTGTTTCGTCAAGGGTGGCGTGGTATATATATTGAATTTTTGCAGAATAATTAGCATTTTAACTTTTTAAATCAAAACATAATTTCAACATCAGAATACCTATCAAGCGGTGTTGACAGCACAATTTGTGTATTTGTAAGCCCCAGTTGTTGAAACTCATTTATAACTTTTTCAATATGCTCCATATCCGTACACCTTACTATTAATATATAACTGTAATTACCTGTTACGTGGTGGCATCTTCTTATGTGCTTATTTTCATTAAGCATTGCAAAAAATTTATCGGTGTCTTTTGGCTGCACAGATATATTAATTATTGCTGAAATTGTTTTTTCTGTCTTACTTTCACCAAGCACAGCAGTGTAGCCTTTGATAATGCCTGTCTCCTCCATACGCTTTATGCGCTGGCTTACGGCTGGGCTTGTAAGCAGTATTTTTGAGGCTATGTCTTTAACTGTCATACGTGCATCTTCTGCAAGCAGTTGCAATATTCTTTTGTCTAATTCATCCATAATTAACTCCATTTCGTTAAAAACTTGTAAAAAACAAATTTTTTAAAGCCTCAACATACATATTTTTTGTTTTGTAAAAAAATAAACCGTTGTCCACCTAATATATTTATTATATAAAGTTTTAAAGCAAAAGTAAATACTTTTTTAAACATTTTTCAACCTTCTTAATTTGACAATTAAACTTTTGATGATATAATTTAGTTATATTAAGAAATATCCTACATTTTTATACTTTCCCACCCCTCTTACACAAGCCTTTTGTTAGACAAAAGGCTTGTGTTTTTTTGTTTATATTTTACCAAACTTTATTTTGAAAACAGCAATTTACACAGGCTCTCTTTGTCCATTGGTTTAGCAAAATAATAGCCTTGTGCACAGTCACAATTGTGCTCTTTCAGCCATACAACTTGCTCATATGTCTCAACGCCCTCTGCAACTATATTCATGTTTAGCTGTTTTACCATGTTAATTATGTTGCTAACAACTACTGCACGCTTGCAGTTATTGCTTTTTATGTCAAAGAAGGCTTTATCAAGCTTTATTGTTTGCACATCCATTATACACAGCCTGTTTAATGAGGACATTCCTGCACCAAAGTCATCAATGGCTATTGAAAACCCAAGAGATTTTATGCGGCTAATTCTGTCCCAAAAAATTGTTTCGTTTGCTATTATTGCACTCTCGGTTATTTCAAATTCTATTTCCGAGGGAAAGATACCATATTTTTCTGTAATTTGCTTTATTTTTAGAATTGTCGAGTTATCAAACACAGTTACAGCTGATAAGTTTACTGAAATAGTTGGAACATACAATATTCTTTTATATAAACTTATAAATCTACACACCTCTTCAAACACATACATGTCAAGTTCTGCCACAAAGCCGTTATTTTCAAAAACTGATATAAAGGAGTTTGGCATAATTGTATCTCCAAATTTTTGTTTCCACCTAACAAGTGCCTCTGCACCTGATATTTTAAACGTTTTCAAGTCTATTCGTGGCTGATAAACAACAACAAATTCCTTGTCTATTAGGGCTTTTTCCATCCTGTACGTTATATTAACTTTTGTTTCATACTCTTTTTTCATATTTTCATCAAAGACTACAAAAGAGGTCATGTGTGTTTTTTTACCTTGCATTCTTGCTATATCGGCATAATTAATAATCTCTGTTAATTTTTCTGTATTGTCGTTAATTATATAAACACCAAATGATAAGCTGATTGGGTACTTTTCACCCATAATTTTTCTTATTTTCGGCAAAATATAGTTTATACAAACCTCCCTTACGGGTGTACCCTCTTCCCTACGTTTTATTACGAGAAATTGGTCTCCTGATTTTCTTGTAAACCTTGCCGATGTGCCACCATATGCTTCACGCAGAGAATCTGCAATAGCAAGCAAAATCTCATTGCCTTTTTCAACATTATAATAGCTGTTAATAGTTTTAAAATAATCTATATCAAATGAAATAAGCTCGTATTCCATAGGTTTTGCATTTAAAAGTGTATCTTTTAATATTTTCTTAAAGAAAACAGATGAAAACATAAGACCTGTTACAGGGTCAACATTTACTGTATTCACAATAGTTTTTTTACTTGGTTTTATTATTAAATATGTTAAAACCGCAATTGATAAAATAATTACAAATAAGATATAATACCAAAATTGCAGTATAAAAATTATAAATTGGTTTGTTTGCACAAGCGCACCTCCTTTAAATGTGTTGCGCCGTTAATAATATTTTGTAGACTTTAAAAAATTAATATATTAGAACACGTTTGAATTGTATCACTTTATTTTTTCTTGTACTATTTATTTTTTTACCGATAGCAAATATCGTAGTGCAAGACTTTTATTTAAAACACGAAAGATCTTGCACTACGGCAAGTTAAAACATTTTTTTTGCGTTTTTTCTAAGCTGTTTATAACTTATTTAACAAGTATATATTAAAAATAATTTAAAGGGTTAACAAAATGACTATTAATATAACTTGTTGAGCCCCCAACAGGTTTAAACAATGTATTATGCGCTTGTAGCCCAAAATGCAAGTGTGTACCGAACGAATACCCTGTGTTACCCATTTTTCCTATTACATCGCCTTTTTTCACTTTGTCGCCCACTTTTAGATGTGTGGGTGCTTGCATGTGCATATAAAGTGCACGTACGTAGGTGCCACCTAGCTCAGATTTTGGGTTTTTGCCATGTATAAATATTGCATTGCCCATTGAGGCATTACCTGACTTTCCACTTGCGGGTGACCAGTTAAATACTCGGACAACAGTGCCGTCACAAAACGCAAACAAATCGTCACCGCTTTTTCCGGGTGATACTCCACCCACGTCTACACCTCTGTGTGTGCTTGTAAAATACTGTGTTATGCGTTTTGACACAGTAGGCCAAACGTATTTTTTTGCACTTTGTGCTGTGCTTTTTTGTGTGTTTTTTGCAGTGGGCTTTGCTGTTTTAAAACTCCAAATTTGCAGCTTGTTTTCTTCATCAAGGCTCTCCCAAGTTACATTGCTGCTTTTTTCACCTGCGCTTGCTGTTAAGTACAAGTCATGTTGTAAAAGCCTAACTCTGTAGATGCTTTTTTCGCTATCAATTGTCATAAAATCAAGCAAGCTGTCTTTTTTATTACCTTTTGTCGGGTAAATATCGCAATTGTTATCTTTTGTGTATATATTTAGGCTAAAGCTTTCATCAATTGCACTTAAAAGATATGCTCCAATTATGTTTTCTTCGCTATCTTTTTCAAATTTAATTTTGAAAATTTGGTCGTTAGAAGTAGTTTTGTCCCAAATATTAACATTTGCGTTATTTGTTGCATTAGCATTGCCATAAACATTTAAGTTTTTATCTGCAACTTGTAAATTAATGTATTGGTTTTCTTTGTAAGGCATCTTTACCACCTGTTTAAATAATAATTATTTAATTCTTTATTGGGCGGCTACAAAGAGCCGCCCAATTTTAAATTATGCTAATGTTCCAACTTCACCTTTAATAGATTCATTATCTATTTTAATAGGCTCTATCTCATCTTCTTTTTTAATATAGCAATCTTTGCATAGGCAATCTTCAAACAAAGCAAGCTTGTTTTGCAAAATGCTCTCAAGGCGAGATACTGCATCAACCATGTCTATAACAGACCTGTTTGTCTTGAGTATTGTCTCGGGGTCATCTTGTGTTTTAATTACTTTTTGAAGTTTTTCGCCCTCTGCGTTTAGTATGTGTGCTAGTGATGCTTGCTCCAAAGCTACCGACATTATTATATCAGTAACGGCATCGCACCTGTTTACTTTGCTATTGTAAATAACCGGCATTCCCATAATAAATCTCCATTCTGATTTTTAGATAGTGTCTGCAAAAGTAGCAACTTTCTAATTTTATAATTATATTTAATTTTTAAGTTGTTAACACTTTTTTATGCTAAGCCATAGCCTCATCAATTACTTCAGCTGATATTGGCTGAACATATACGCCATTAGTAGCCGCTTTTTTTGCTTTTACAAGGTAATTTCCGCCTACAACCTCGCCAAACATATATTTGCCTGCTACATTTGTTTTCGTATAGGCAACAAGTGCCTCGCGCTGAATATTGTTGCTGTCTACATATAATTTGTAAAGGCCTACAAAACAACCAACAAGCGGTGCGCCTGCATTGTTTCTAATAATACCACTGACAGTACCGTTATATGTGCGAGTGTCACGCCCTACGTTTATAATAACGTTGACAATAGCGCCGTTTTGAATTGTAACTTCCATTGTTTCAGGCAAATAACCCTCTGATGAAGCTATCATTGTGTAAGAGCCGTCTGCTAAGTCGTAGAAAGCAAACTCACCGTCATCGATTGTATAAGTAGTGTCTACCGTTGTACCATCTTGGTCTTTCAAGGTAATCTTTGCATCACTTAAAGGTGATTTTGTGTTGTCAAGCTCTGCAACTAAAAGAACACCGGCAATTGCGCCAAGGTCAAGCGATGTTTCGGGAATAAGCTGCATGTTAACTTCTTTTGTGTCTTTTGGTGCAAGTGTTACACCTATGCCTTGTGTCAATACACAACCTGATTTAACTGCTGTTATAGAGTATGTACCGGAAGGCACACCATCCATTGAATATCTGCCTTCTGCATCAGTAAGAGTATGTTTATACGGGTTTCCGTCACTGTCAAATAACTTAACTGTTGCATTTGGCACAGGTGTGCCATTAATTGTTACAACGCCGTACACTGTACAACTGTTGTTTTCAATAATTTCAAGGTTTAAGTCAATATTCGCCTCTTCAATACCCTCAAGAGCAAAGTTCGGGCTATAGGTTAAGTTAAAATCGGGTTCGTAAATTACTGCCATAATTGGTTTCCTCCAAATATTTTATTTTTTTTGCGTTAGTCCTATTAAAGCACCTATTCCACTTGATATAAAATCTCTAAACTGGGCAATTGTTGAAATTGTTGAAGAGCTGTTTACAAAAATATGGCTGACATTTCTTGCAAGTATGATGAAAAAGAGACAGTAAAAACTAATAAATGCAATTACCATTATTTGAGAATTTAACATTTTTAATTTATCCTTTTGTTTTTGTCTTTTTTGATAAGTATTGTATTCTTTTTCATAATTGTGTGTCTTGCTTTTTGCTATTACTTTAACATTAATATTTTTCTCTTTGCTATTTTCATTATTATTTTGTTTTTTAATTTCTTCGCTCTTATCAATATCACTGTTAGAAATGTCTTTCTCATCTTCATAATCTTTAAAATTGCCTGTTTCATCAATTGTTGCCTCTTTTTTCTTAATTGTCGCACTTATTAAAAACCCAAAAACAGAGCTTAATGCAGTTCTTATAATAATATCAATTTGGTCTGTTCCCGAGCCTCCGCTTGGTGCAATAAAAAGCGACAATGTGGCAGCGATTAAAAGTAGCATCATAATAGCAATAAGGCAGTTATACGCCGTATTGTTAGGCTCTTGCATTTAATCGCCCCCTTTAATTATTTTCAACAACCATTTGGTGCTTAATTTATAATATGCGCTCTGCCTTTTTTTGACACAAACAAAAGCAATCAATAAATATGTTATAAAAGTGAAAATACAGTGATAGTTAAATGATATTTATACGCTTTCTATTGACATATTTTTTAAAAGCAATATAATAAAGTTGTACGAAGATATTACGATTAATCACAATATATGAGATAATGTTTGAATTAGTTCAAACTATTTTATATTGAATACGAAAGGGTGTTACCTGATGAAAAAAATTATAAGTTTATTTTTCGCCATAATGTTTGCAGCTTTTATGCTTGCAGGATGTATGGAAGTTGAGGGCTTTAGTGAAATACCCGAGACCGAACAAGAGCAAGCACAAAACGAAAAACAGGAACAAGCACCTGTTGACGAACCGGAAAGCACAGAAACAACAGATAGCGAGCAAAGCGAAAAGAATGAAGCAGAAACAGAAACAACACAAGAGCAAGATGCAAGCACTGCCGCCGGTGTTGCACCTGATGGTATACCATTTGGTAATTTTACAACTACTTCAATATATGGGCACGAAGTTACACAAAACATCTTTAGTGAGTACGACTTGACAATGGTAAACATATGGGCTACATGGTGCCCGCCATGTGTTGGGGAAATGGATGAGCTTGAAGAAGTGTATCAATCCTTACCTGAAAACGTAAACATGATAACTTTATGTGACGACGGCGCCATTGAAACAGACCTTGCACTTGAAATTTTAGCTGAAAACGGTTGCACTTTTGATGCAATAGTTCCAAATAATGAGATATATGCTAATTTTATGAGCAGTAACATTACGGCTTTTCCAACAACAATTTTTGTAGACAACGAAGGCACTGTTTTTGGGCCTGTTATTCAGGGCGCACCTTATGAGCCTGTACCGTATTATTTAGACGCAGTGGACGAAGCTTTGGGGCTATTAACATGATTAAAAAGATATTTAGTTTAACTTATATTAGAATTTTACTTTTAATTTTAGCTGCAACGCTAATATTTATAGGAATTATGACAGGAGAGCATTTGTCTGTGTTACAAAAATCTATACGCATTTGCCTTGAATGTATAGGTATAGGTTAAATTTGACAAAAAAAATAATGCGCAAGCCTTTTTAAATTAGCTTGCGCATTATTTAGATAGTGCTAACATAAGTGTTCTCTTTGCCGATTTTGGTTATTTTAGCTCTGCTGCGGCAAAAAAATTCACAATTAATTAGTGAGCTTTCATTTTACTCCAAGTAGAGCAAAATTAATTGCTAAAATCTACTTTTTTCAACTTATGTCATCATTATTATATAGAAGTATCTTGTAAAGAAGATAACGTGTAATATACTTTAAATAACATTGATGCTTTAAAGCAACATTGCTTAAAGCGGAGAATATATATGAAAAAAACAAATATAAGGCATGTAGTGCAAATTGCATTTACTGCCATTACCAATGGCTATATAATAGGTTTTATAAACGGTAAAATTTTTCAAGGCAATTTAAAAATGGTTTGTGTGCCGGGGCTTAACTGCTACTCTTGCCCCGGTGCACTTGGTGCATGCCCTATTGGCTCTTTGCAAGCTGTATTATCAAAGCGTGACAACTATATAAGTTACTATGTTCTTGGCTTTTTAATTTTATTTGGGGTTACAATGGGGCGCTTTGTGTGTGGTTTTCTCTGCCCATTTGGGCTTGTGCAAGATTTTTTACACAAAATAAAACTCCCGAAATTAAAAGTTCCTGAAAAAATTGACAAACATTTACGCAAACTAAAATACGCTATATTAATTTTGTTTGTTGTGCTCATGCCACTTTTTTTAACTGACGAATTTGGGCTTGGTTCTGTGTATTATTGTAAATGGATTTGCCCCTCGGGTACACTCTTTGGTGGTATACCACTTATAAGCGCTAACCCAAATTTGCAAGAGATGCTTGGCGCATTATTCTCATTCAAACTATTTATTTTAATTGCTATTATTTTGCTTTCTATTGCAATTTACAGGCCATTTTGCAAATATATTTGCCCACTTGGTGCTTTTTACGCCATGTTTAATAAAATTAGCATGTATAAAATGCACTACGATATTAGCAAATGTGTTAACTGTAACGCATGTAATAAAGCTTGTAAAATGAATGTGAAAGTAACGGAAAATATAAACTCCACTGAATGTATACGCTGCGGAGACTGTAAGTCAAGCTGTAAATTTGGTGCTATAACCTCAAAATTCGAAATTATAGACAAAAAATATGATTTAAACCTAAACAAATAAATTTATATATTATAAAAATTAATTTAAACCACTTAAAAAAGTTTCAAAAAAAATCAAATTTATTTGACAACACAAAAACCATGAACTACAGTATGCGTTAGTTCATGGTTTTTTATAACTTATTTTAGCCAATTCGATGCAATCTGAACCCGCCTTAAAACGCCTGATTTGCCCACATAGCGGTGCTGTCCTCCTAGACAAACGTCAGTTTGCCATCGTCGTCTGCCGTGCTCTGTGCACAAATCACACATTGAGGTCTACGATTTTATGACAAATGTGAGAGGTTTTTAGCAGTGCTTTTTTTCAATAAAGTGGAATTTTCTTCTTTAATTATATAATGCGGGCGCTTTTTTGTCTCCATGTACATTTTTGCAAAATATTGCCCTAAAATACCCATACAAAAAAGCTGTATGCCACCTATTAATAAAATAATACAAATTGTACTTGGCCATCCGCTCACTGGGTCTCCCCAAATAGCTGCTCTCACAAATACAAATATTATCATAATAAACGCTACAATGCAAAAAAACACACCCATAAACGCCGCAATTAAAAGTGGAGCAGTTGAAAAAGCTGTTATTCCGTCAAGCGAATATAAAAACAGTTTCCAAAACGACCACTTAGTACTTCCGGCAACTCGCTCTACATTGACATACTCAAACCACTTTGTTTTAAAGCCTACCCAGCCAAAAATACCTTTTGAAAACCTGTTGTACTCCGTAACATTTAATATTGCCTGCACCATTTTGCGTGACATTAGCCTAAAATCTCGCGCTCCGTCAACAATTTCTGTTTTACTAATCTTGTTAATTAACCCGTAAAACATGCGTGCAAAAAAACTGCGTATAGGAGGCTCACCTTTGCGCGTTACTCTTCTCGTTGCAGCACAGTCATATTCGCCTGTTTTAAGTGTTTTATACATTTCAGGCAGTAAACTTGGCGGGTCTTGCATATCAGCGTCCATAACAGCTATATACTCACCACTTGCACTCTCAAGCCCTGCCAGCATTGCTGCTTCTTTACCAAAATTACGTGAAAACGATAAATATTTAACTCTTTTGTCATTTTTAGCTAGTTTTCTCATAACTTTTAATGTGTTATCACTTGAGCCATCATCCACAAATACAAATTGTACGCTAACATCTTCCATACTTTTTATAACTTGACAAGTTTCGTTATAAAAAATGCCCAGCGCCTCTTGCTCATTATAACACGGCACCACTATTGAAATAAGGCTCATGCTTCACCTACCTAAATTATTAATATTCTTATAATATAAATTATTATTTTATATGCCGAATATCTTGGCTGGAAAGGTTTCACCATTTAGAATCCCTGCCATTTATAAAATTAATTTCCTTTTAGTTTACAAATATAATGCTAACACAAAATAGTTGCATAGTCAATATATTTAGCCGTTTTTCACATAACTTCGGCACAATATAAACCCGACAATTTCTCAATATATTTATCTAACAATCGGTGTGCTGTAAGACAATCAATTTGAATTTAGCACATAAGCTAAAAGCAACAATATCAAAAATCTCGTTAGATAGCCATACGATACCCACACAAAGATTTTGTATTAAATTGGGCTGTTTTTGACCTATTACATAACGGTGAAATTGCTGGGATGAAAGAGTGATTTGTTTTGCTTTATATAATGTACATAGCTGATGTTTTATAAGTTAGTTTATTCTCTTTTACCAGATTGGTAATTACTAAGGCAAACGTAGTTTCGCGCCATTTTTGTATTGCCTTACGGCAACTCCGACATTGTAAGCAGTAACAAAATGATAACATTAGTTCACCCTTTTTAACATTTTTGTTGAAAACTTTGTTGTAAATTACAACCATAGTTGTAAAATAAATAGTAAAAGTAGGTTTAATAATGTTACTTCGATGTGGGAAGAATTTAGCTTTAATAGCCGACTTTTTATAATATCCCTTGGATAGTCAGCACCTGCAACACGAATATTTTCACGGTTAGAGCAAACAGTTTCAAGAAGAAGCTCCACAACTTCGTCCAAACGCTCAATAGAAAAACGCTCAGCCAAAATGTCGTACTCGATATTCTCTAAAATGATTTCTCGATAAGTATCCATCCAATCAATCGCATCGTTTTTTGAAACAGCAGTTTGCGGATTGTCACCGCCGATGGTAAAATGAATAAAAACGCCGAAATAAAAATGACGTTAAAAGACGAAAGCCATGAT
>CAYJNL010000031.1:0-29639 GCA_964371675.1 uncultured Bacteroides sp.
TTTCGTCTTTGCTGTAAACAGCCATTTTTGTGCGTGCGCCTGCCTCGCGGCTAATCGCCTTAATCTCAACAGTGCCGTCAAAAATCTCGGGCACTTCCATCTCAAACATGCGCTTAACTAGGCCCGGGTGTGTTCTGCTTATCATCATTTTGGGGCCTCTGTCGCCCGGTAAAACGTCTACAACGTAAACGCGTATACGCTCGCCCTCTCTTAGCATCTCGCCTTGAACTTGCTCGTTTTTAGGCAGTGTAACAATGTTGCCGTCTGTAATTTCAAGTGTTGCTATGCCCTTTGCATTGTCTGCCGCCACAACAACTGCGCTTAAAATCTCGTGAGATTTGCTTTGCATCTCTGCGTACATTTGGCTGCGCTCTGCCTCTTTTATGCCTTGGCGGATAACATGCTTTGCCGTTTGCGCCGCAATTCTTCTAAAATCTTTTGTCTTAATTGCAACAGGCATTGTTGCACCAACTTTTGCCGTTTTGCGTTTTTTCAGCGCATCTGTAAGCGAGATTTGTGTGTTATCATTTTCAACTTCGTCCACAATTTCTTTTATTAGAGACACCTTAAAGTTGCCTTTTTCAGGGTCCATAACAACAGTTACGTTTTCTTCGTCTACCTCGTAGTCTTTTTTAACGGCAATTAAAATTGCACCGCGTACTTTTTCCATTAGATACTGTGGGTCTAGCCCTTTTTCGTGCCCTAAAAGGGTCAATGCTTCAAAAAATTCGGCGTTCATTTTTTCTAATCATCCATTCTTTAATTTATTTTTATTGTGAATTTTAGATAGTGTGAAAACTGTCTAAAGGTCTTCGTCGTCATAAAGTTTTACGTAGCTTACATCTTGCATGTCAATTGACAGCGTGTTGCCGTCGTCTGTTTTTAGTGTTAGCTCTTTTTGCTGTTTTTCCAAAAGCTCGCCCGCAAGCTCTTTTGCGCCGTACTTATCGGCACGTATAAAACGCACAAGTATGCGCTTGTTTTTCATTATATCAAAGTGCGCCTGCTTTGTTAGTTTGCGGCCAAGCCCTGCACTGCCAACTTCCATATAATAGCTTTGCGGTATTGGGTCTTCCTCGTCAATTATGGGGTTAATTGCACGCGTTGCATCCTCACATGCTTGCATATCAATTGGGGTGTCTCTGTCTATAAAAATACGCAGAAACATGTCCGGCCCTTCTTTTTCAAAGCGCACGTCCCACAAACGCAAACCTAGTTCATTTAAAACAGGCTCTACAAGTTTTTCAACTTTTGCAGCTGTGTTTTCGCTTTTTGCGCTATTTTCACCTTTTTTTTCGCTTTTCTTCGCCATTTTTTACCTTATTCTTTCTTTGTATTATCAAAATTATGCTGTATGCTTGTGTAAAAAAAATACAAACCACTGTAACAAACAGGAAAGAGCGGCTCTTTTTAAAGCCACTCTTTCCGTTTAAATTATTCTACTGTAACTGCATTATAACATATTTTAGCGCAAAGTGCAAGGGTTTATTTTGTTACTAAATTAGCCTGATGTATGCACAAATTGTGGCAAAATCGCACAAATATTGACGTTACTTGTCATATAAGATACAATATTGTATACTGCATTGCACAAATCAATTAAATTACGGTGAAAAATTTGAAAACATTAGATATTAAAAACTTAAAAATCACACAGCACACATGGCGTTTTTGTTACTTTACTCTCTCAGTTTTGTGGTTGGAACTTGTAATGAAAGCCATGTGCCTTGGTGCGCTTTTTAGCTCAAGTTCACATTTTATAGTACTGTTTTGCGTGCCTATGGGCATGTTTTTTACCTTTTTAACATCTATTTTTAAGCAGAAAACAAATTTTATTATAGCTGTTATTATTATAAGCGTGCTGTCGTTTCTCTGCATGGCACAGGCTGTTTACTACAATGTATTTAAAGCATTTTTTGTGCTTGACATAATTACGCTTGCATTTAGCGCTTTCAGCACTTATGAAAGCGAAATTTTTATAAGCATTTTTAACATGTTACCTACTATTTTACTGCTGTTTGTTCCGCTTATTGTGCTTTTAATATTTGGCACTAAACAAAAAGACAAACAGCTTTTTGACAAAATTATGCAAGATGATGTTGCCATGCGCGGCGAGGCTGAAAACCTTAGTGAAAATAGCGGTTTTAAACGTGAACTGCGCCTCTTTTTCAAGCCCCGAAACGGTGAAAACTTGTTTAACCGCTGCGGCAAAACTTACTGCACCGTCATCTTATCATTAGCTATTTTAACTCAAATACTATCTGTTATTATTGTTTTAGGTTCAACAGGTGGTATATTGTCTGCAAGCGCGCTGTACACTACCTCTTTTACTCCAAACATGTCTGTTTTAAACTTTGGGCTTTTTACAACAACAAGGCTTGAAACGCAGCGCCTTATTGCGCCAAATTATTACGCTAATATGGAAAACAATGCGCATGCAATACCTGTTTTAGGCACTGTACAAGAAGAAAACGACGAGACACATCAGCAACAAGAAAGCGAGCAAACAGCCACCCAAGTGCCGAGCGAAAACTTTGATGCGAATATACTTGAAATAGATTTTTCTTCTCTGATAGCGCAGGAAAATGTGAGCGAAATACAGCAAATGCACGAGTATTTCTCACAGCGTGAGCCCACATACCAAAACGAGTACACAGGCATGTTTGAGGGCAAAAACTTAATTTTTATAACGGCGGAGGGCTTTTGGGAGTACGCTGTAAACGAGCAATACACCCCCACGCTTTACAAGCTTGCAAACGAGGGCTTTGTGTTTGAAAACTTTTACAATCCGCTGTGGTGGAAGAGCACAATAGACGGCGAATTTGCCATTTGCACAGGGCTTATCCCGAGCGATTCCGTGAAGTCTTTTGAGCTTTCGGGCGCAAATGCAATGCCGTTTGCAATGGGCAACGCATTAGGCAGCGAGGGCTATGAAACAACAGCCTACCACAACCACACATATGATTACTATGCAAGGGACATCTCGCACCCAAACCTCGGGTATGAATATTACGGCATTGGTAACGGGCTTGTGGTGCAAGAGACATGGCCAGCCTCTGACCTTGAGATGATGCAACAGACAATAGGCGATGCACTGAGCGGCAATTTGCCGTTCCACAACTATTATATGACGATAAGCGGACATTTATATTACACATATGACGGCAATTTTATAGCCGCAAAAAACAAAGACCTTGTTGAAAACATGGGCATGAGCGACGAGGCAGAGGCATACATGGCAACGCAAATAGAGCTGGACAAGGCGCTTGAATACACACTGGAGCAACTTGAAAAAGCAGGCGAGCTTGAAAATACGGTTATTTGCATCTCGGCAGACCACTACCCTTACGGGCTGTCAGAACAGACAATGAGCGAATTTTACGGCGCACCAATTGACATGAATTTTGAGGTGTACCGTAGCCCGCTAATCATATGGTCGGGCGACATGGAAGAGCCTGTTGTAATAGACAAATTGTGCTCATCTATTGACATATTGCCGACACTGCTCAACTTATTCGGTATTGATTATGACTCGCGCCTTTTAATGGGTAGCGATATTTTGTCAAATTCACAGGGCATAGCAGTTTTTTCCACAGGTAGCTTTATCACAGAGCAAGGCACATACAACGCTTATAACGACGACTGGCTTGCAAGCGAAGATACAGAGGTTACCGCAGATTATGTGCTAAACACATTTAACAGCGTGCAGGATATGTTTAATTACTCGCACCTTATAATAAAAAACGATTATTACAACATTTTAGGCTTAGAGGGTGTGCAGTAGGAGTATAGTATGTATGTTTTTGCAATAAAAAATCAAAAACATGCCAAAATCGCCGTGTTTTTACAAACGTTTTGTTTGACACAATTGCAATACAGTTGTAAAATATATATTATATATTTTTATATTTAGGAATGGAGAAACAGCATGTATATAGAAGAATATAAATTATGGAAAACAACAGAGCTTGAAGATGCAGACCTCACAAAAGAGCTGTGTGAAATTGAGAATAATGAAAACGAGATAAAAGATAGGTTTGCGGCAACGCTTGCCTTTGGCACAGCAGGGCTTAGGGGAGTGCTTGGCGCAGGCACAAACCGCATGAATATATACATGGTGCGCGTGGCTACGCAAGGGCTTGCAAATTACCTAAATGCGCAAAACAGCGGCAAGAGCAGTGTGGCTATCTCATATGACAGCCGCATAAAAAGCGACGTTTTTGCAAAAGAGGCGGCGCGTGTGCTTGCGGCAAACGGCATAAAAGTGCATATTTACAAAGAGCTAATGCCTGTGCCGGCGCTTAGTTTTGCCACAAGAGAGCTAAAGTGCGATGCCGGTATAATGGTTACAGCAAGCCACAACCCTGCAAAATATAACGGTTACAAAGCATATGGGCCCGATGGTTGCCAAATGACAGAGAACGCGGCAAATGCTGTTTATGAGCAAATGAAAAACACACATGTTTTCAACGATGTAAAGCTTGCGGACTTTAATACAGCAATACAAAGCGGCGATATTGAATACATTGACAAGGATGTTATAGAAAAATTATACGAGAACATCAAAGCACAATCAATACGCAAAGACATTTGTGAAAAAACACCGCTTAAAGTTGTGTACACACCGCTCAACGGCTCGGGCAATGTGCCTGTGCGCAAAGTTTTAGCTGATATGGGCATAAAAAACTTATATATAGTTAAAGAGCAAGAACAGCCCGACGGCAACTTCCCCACGTGCCCGTATCCAAACCCCGAGATGATACAGACAATGGAACTTGGCATAAAACTGGCACAAGAAAAAGATGCAGACATAGTGCTTGCCACCGACCCCGATGCAGACAGAGTGGGGCTTGCTGTAAAGCAAGACGGTGCAAATTACCGCCTACTAACGGGCAACGAGATTGGTGTTTTACTGCTTGATTACATTTGCTCTGCAAAAATTGCAGAGGGCAAAATGCCTAAAAACCCCATAGCGGTTAGTAGCGTTGTTAGCACACCGCTTGCCTGTGAGGTTGCAAAAAATTACGGTGTAGAGTTTAAAAGCGTTTTAACAGGCTTTAAATATATAGGCGAGCAAATTTTCTTGTTAGAGGAGAAAAACGAGCAAGATCGCTTTATATTTGCATTTGAAGAGAGCCACGGGTACTTGTCGGGCACGTATGTGCGAGACAAAGATGCCGTTGTTGCATGTATGCTTATTTGTGAGCTTGCGGCTTATTACAAGAGCCAAAACTCGGGTGTTTTAAAGCGCCTTAACGAGATTTATGAGCAATACGGCTACTATTTGCACAAGGTGGATTCGTTTGAGTTTGAGGGGCTTTCCGGTATGCAAAAAATGCAGGATATAATGGCAAATTTGCGCAAAAACCCACTAAAAAGCATTGCGGGGCACAATGTTGTAAAAGAGCAAGATTTTGAAAAACAACTTACAACAAACTTTGAAAACGGCGAGACGCAAAAAATTGAATTGCCAAAGGCAAACATGCTTATTTACACGCTAACTTCACAGCTGGGCGTGATAGTAAGGCCATCGGGCACGGAGCCTAAAATTAAGGTATACTACACAATTAAAGCAAAAACGCTTGAAGATGCAACAAAAATTTATGCAGAGCTCACAGATGCAGTTAAACCCATGCTTTGTTAGCAATGTTAATGGTCAAGGACTAATAAAGGAGAAGTTAAATACATGAAAATTACATTAAAAGGCGGCGTTGAGCGCGAGTTTGAAAAAAACAGCGCCGCAGAAATAGCAAGAGAGATAGGCGCAGGGCTGTACAAAAGCGCATGTGCCGTAAAAGTTGACGGCACTGTGTGCGATTTGCGCACACATATAGACAAAGATTGCGCGCTTGACATACTGACTTTTGCAGATGAAGACGGCAAAAAGGCATTTAACCACACAGCAAGCCACATGCTGGCACAAGCCGTAAAAAAACTGCACCCAAGCGCAAAAGTGGCAATTGGCCCTGCCATTGATAATGGTTTTTACTATGATTTTGAGGTAGAAAAGCCATTTACACGCGCAGACCTTGATGCGCTTGAAAAAGAGATTAAGAGCATAAACAAGCAAGGTTTGCCGCTTGAAGTGCTGGAGATGTCATACGAGCAAGCTGTTGAGGCAATGAAAGACGAGCCATACAAGCTTGAACTTATTGAGGAATTGCACAAAAAGGGCAGTGTGCTTACCTTTTACAAGCAGGGAGATTTTATGGACCTTTGCGCAGGTCCACACCTTACAGACACAGCACCTGTCAAGGCTGTTAAGCTGACTAGTGCAACAGGTGCATATTGGCGCGGAGATTCAAACAAACAAATGCTTTGCAGGGTTTACGGCACGGCGTTCCCGAAAGCAAGTGAGCTTACAGCATACCTTGAGGCAGTTGAAGAGGCACAAAAGCGCGACCATAACAAAATCGGCAGAGAGCTTAAATTTTTTACAACGGCTGATGTTATTGGGCAAGGTTTGCCAATTTTAATGCCAAAAGGCGCAAAGCTTTTCCAAATTCTAAACAGGTATGTGCAAGATAAAGAGGAAAACGAGTACGGTTATGTGTTAACACGCACACCTGTTATGGCAAAGAGCGATTTATACAAAATTTCAGGGCACTGGCAACATTACAGAGACGGCATGTTTGTTTTAGGAGACCCTGAAAACGAGGAAAAAGAGTGCTATGCACTGCGCCCTATGACATGCCCGTTCCAGTACCAGGTATATTTGTCTGAAAAGCGCAGTTACCGCGAATTGCCCATACGTTACGGCGAGACGAGCACGCTGTTTAGAAACGAAGCGTCGGGCGAGATGCACGGGCTTATACGTTTGCGCCAATTTACAATAAGCGAAGGGCATATTGTTTTAAGGCAAGACCAACTTGAAGAGGAGTTTAAAAACTGTGTAAAGCTTGCAAGTGAGGTTATGGACGACATAGGGCTTAGCGAGAAGTTGACATACAGGCTAAGCAAGTGGGATGAGAACAACAAAGAAAAATATATTGGTACGGCTGAAGTTTGGGAAAGCACGCAAGATATCATGCGCAACATGATGGATAATCTTGGGCTTGATTACAAAGAGGCAGACGGCGAAGCGGCGTTTTACGGACCGAAGCTTGATATACAAATTAAAAACGTATATGGTAAAGAGGATACACTTATAACAGTGCAAATTGACCCATATCTTGCAGAGCAATTTGGTATGACATATATTGATTCAAGCGGCAAAGAAGTGCACCCGTTTATAATTCACCGCACGTCGCTTGGGTGTTATGAGCGTACAATTGCCTTGCTTATTGAGCATTACGGTGGTGCACTACCTGTGTGGCTCAGCCCTGAGCAGGCGCGTATTATACCTGTTAGCGATGCTTTTGCTGATTATGCAGACGAGGTTTTGCAAAAGTTAAAGCGTAGCGGAGTGCGCGCAACGGCAGACATGCGCAGTGAAAAGGTAGGGTATAAAATAAGAGAGGCACAGCTTGAAAAAGTGCCGTACATGCTAATTGTTGGCGAAAAAGAAGTTAGCGACAACACCGTGAGTGTGCGCGCACGCAAAGAGGAAAACGGCGGCGTAATGAGCGCTGAACAGTTCATATCCTTAGTAGAGAAAAACGTAAAAACAAAAGAAAAGTAATACCACTTTCACACTTTTCCGCTTTTTTTGAAAAAAGCCCCTCAAAAAACTTTAAACTTTTTGGTTTTGCATTGTTTAGTGGTATTGCGGGTACAATTTGTTGTGATTTTCCTTGGCACGCATTTCATGCGTGCCAAGGGTTTACATTTATACAACATTGGTGCAATATTTTAAAGTGGCGGAGCTATGCTCCACTTTTTATACATACATGGCTGTGAGAAATACTTGATTAGCAAGTATTCATTAATAAACAGCTACACAAAACCTACAAAAGAGGGCATCAGAATGCGCACGAAAAAAGACACAATTTTAATAGTCGAGGCACTAAAAAAAGAATACCCCGTGCCTGAGTGCACACTTAGTTACGACGATGCGTGGCAACTTCTTGTGTGTGTTAGGCTAGCTGCACAGTGCACAGATGTACGTGTAAACGTTGTGTCAAAAGAGCTGTTTGCAGAGTACCCAACACTGCAAAGCCTTGCAAATGCAGGCGCACAGAGCATAGAGCAAATAGTGCGCCCATGCGGGCTTGGCAAAAGCAAAGCCCGCGACATTGACTTAATGTGCAACATGCTTATTGACACATACGCAGGCAAAGTGCCAAAAGAGATGGACGAGCTCTTAAAACTACCGGGAATAGGGCGAAAGAGCGCCAATTTAATACGTGGAGACATATTTAAGCTGCCTGCAATAGTGGCAGATACACACTGCATACGCCTGTCAAACCGCATGGGGTTTGTAAGCAAAACCAAAGACGCCACAAAGGTAGAGCGCGAGCTTTTAAAAGTGCTACCACCAAGCGAGAGTAACGACTTTTGCCACAGGTGTGTTATGCACGGGCGCGCCGTTTGTACCGCGAGAAAACCCATGTGCGAAGTGTGCTGTCTAAACGATATTTGCCGTAAAGTCATTTAATTTTGGTTTTTATTTCAAGTTTATTACATAAGCTTAAATTTTAATTTAGTAAATATAGTGCCACTTAGTTTTTAGCCATAAAAACCACTAAGTTGTTAGCATTAGTTTTCAGAGCTGCTCACAAAGTAGCCTTCATAAAAAACTTTGCAAAATTTTTGTCATATTTTATAAAGATTTTGTTTCGGTTTTTAAAGTCTATGTTTTTGGGCACTTCATTTTTTATTGCCACCTTATTTTGCAAATAATCAGTAAATTTTACATAAATATACAAAAGCCGAAAGAGGAAAAGATGAAAAAATTATTCACGCCGTCAAATGTAGTAGCAATTATTTTTACATTTATAGGCTTGCCATTTTCTGTAATAGGTGTAATGGCAATGCTCGGGCATGTAACAATGAGTGAGGAATCGCAGTTGCAAAACCATATGGTTTTTGGCAGAATTTTCTTTGCAATCGGCATAGTGTTTTTTGTTTCAGGCATAACATTAGCTGTTATATCAATATTTTTTGCAAGACGTGGCAAAAAGTTGCTAGAGACAGGCTATATTGTCAATGGCATTGTTACAATGGTGGAACACGTTACAAACGTGCGTATTAACAGGTGTTATCCATACAGAATACACTTTAAATACTATTTTGAGGGCACAGAGTTTTACGGCAAGAGTTCTCTCTTGTGGGACAGGCCAAATATTGCAGAAAACAACAGTATATCAGTATATACAGATGGTAAAGGCAACAGCGCCGTAGACTACCGATAAAAGAGGTAAAATAAAATGAAAACTATTGGCATGATTGGTGGCATGAGCTGGGAAAGCACAGCTACATACTATAAAATTATTAACGAGACTGTAAAGCAAGAGCTTGGCGGTTTAAATTCTGCTAAAATAATACTGTACAGCGTTAATTTTGATGAAATTGAAAAATGCCAAGCAAATGGCGACTGGCAAAAAAGCGCAGAAATTTTAACGTCTGCCGCGGTTAGCTTGCAAAACGCGGGTGCAGATTTTATTATAATTTGCACAAATACAATGCACAAAATTGCACATATAATACAAGAGAGCTTAGCTATCCCCATATTGCACATCGCCACACTTACAGCTAGTGAGCTATTGTGTAAAAACATAACAAAAGTTGGGCTACTGGGCACAAAATATACAATGGAGCAAAATTTTTACAAAGAGAAAATTACAAAGCAAGGCATAGAGGTTATAGCGCCTAGTTTAGATGATATTACACGAGTTAACGACATTATTTACAACGAACTTTGCCTTGGGATTATATCGACAGAGAGCAAAAATTTTTACATAGATGTTATAAAAAGATTAAAAGCCGATGGTGCACAGGGTGTAATTTTAGGCTGCACTGAAATAGGGCTTTTAATAACCGAAAACGATTCACTTTTACCCGTGTTTGACACGGCGCAAATTCATGCAAAACAAGCGGCACTTACAGCTATTGGGCAAGGCATGGCACTTTCAAATAATTCTGGGCAGAGTGGGAGTAATAAAGAGATGAAGTTGACCGTAAACCTCGGTAAAAGAAGTTACGACGTAATTGTAAAAAGAGGCGTGCTAAAGCATATTGGCAAGCTGATAAACCTAAATAGGAAGGTGCTTGTTGTAACAGATGACGGTGTACCGCTAAAATATTCTGACACTGTGCTTGAAAATTGCGAAAACGGTGTGCGCTGTGTGCTACCCTCGGGCGAGGGCACGAAGAATATTGAAAGCTACACACACCTTTTAAGGCAGATGATGCAACACGGTTTTACACGTGGTGACGCTGTAATTGCAGTAGGCGGCGGCATGGTAGGAGACCTTGCAGGTTTTGCCGCAAGCTCTTACATGCGCGGAATTGACTTTATAAATTGCCCCACCACAACGCTGTCACAAATTGATTCCTCAATTGGTGGCAAAGTGGCTGTAAACCTTGATGATACGAAAAATATAGTGGGTGCGTTCCACCAACCGCGCCTTGTCCTTGTGGACCCCGACACGCTTGACACCCTTGACGAAAGGCAATATGCACAAGGGCTTGTGGAGGCATTAAAAGCGGGGCTTATAGCCGACACAGAGCTTTTTGAAATTTTTGAAAAGCAAGATATAAAACAGAATATCGAAGAAATTATATACAAAAGTTTAGATATGAAGCGAAGAGTTGTTCAGCAAGACGAGACAGAAAAAGGGCTACGAGCCTGTTTAAATTTTGGGCATACAATAGGGCATGGCATTGAGAGCGCGGCAGGTCTTGGGCAGTTTTATCACGGTGAGTGCGTGGGGCTTGGTATGCTCTTCATGATAGAAAACAATGTTTTAAAAGAACGCACAAAAGGCATATTGAAAAAGCTCTGTATGCCAACAGAAATTGAGTATGACAGCGATGAAATTTACCGTTTTGTGTGCCACGACAAAAAGGCAGGCGCAAACACAATTAAAATTGTAAAAGTGGCAGAGCTTGGCACTTTTAGGCTAGACAGCATTACTTATGACGACATAAGAAAAATTATCGATAATGGGATAAATTAGGAGGGCAAAATGCGAGATACTTTCGGAAACGCCGTGACATTTACACTGTTTGGAGAGAGCCACGGCAGTGCAATAGGCGGTGTACTGCAAGGCATTGCGCCCGGTGTGCGCATTGATGATAATTTTATTACTGCACAGATGGAAAAGCGCCGCGCAAAAGGCAATGCCTCAACAAAAAGGCATGAGGCAGATGCAGTGCATTTCTTATCAGGTGTAAAAAACGGCTTTGCTACGGGCACGGCTATTGCATTTTTTATACAAAATACTAATACAAAAAGTGGCGATTATGCCAAAACGGCAGATTTACTGCGCCCGGGCCATGCTGATTTTACGGCACATGCTAAGTACCACGGCTTTCAAGACGCTCGTGGCGGTGGGCACTTTAGTGGGCGGCTTACTGCACCAATTGTTACGGCAGGCGGTATTATTTTACACCTACTCGCCACAAAAAACATAAAAATTGCAACTCATGTTTTACGCTGTGGCAATGTTTGCGACGATGCTTTTTCTAACAATGAGCAAGAGCTAAACGCACAGCTGGACAGCTTAAACAGTATAACGGATGGCTTTGCTGTGCTAAATTCAAAAAGTGGAGAGAACATGTTAAGTGCCGTGCTAAAAGCAGCCGAAGACAAAGACAGTGTGGGAGGCGTGCTTGAAACGTGTATAACAGGTGTGCCGGCAGGGCTTGGAGAGCCGTTTTTTACCAGCATAGAGAGCGTGTTATCGCAAGTTTTGTTTAGTATGCCCGCAGTTAAAGGCGTTGAGTTTGGCGCTGGGTTTGCAATTGCAAACATGACAGGTAGCACGGCTAACGACAGCATTTATATAGATAAAATTGATGAGAAAATTAAGACAAAAACCAACAATAACGGTGGCATAAATGGTGGCATTTCCAACGGTATGCCGATAATTTTGCGCACAGCAATAAAGCCGACACCAAGCATTTACAAAGAGCAAAATACGGTGGACTATGCGCAAAAACAAAACGCAACACTGCAAATTGCCGGCAGGCACGACCCGTGCATTGTGCACAGGGCACGCGTAGTACAAGACAGCCTTGTGGCGCTTGGTCTCGCTGATATTTTTACTATGTCCCACGGTTTAACGTGGCAAACCGGCAATGTTTTTTAACTTTTTACTAAATTCTAAAAACTGTTTATATAAAAAAGTTTATAATTTATTAATTGCTTTTTTGAGCGTAGCACGTTTGAAAAATAACGCTAAACAGTAAAATTTGCTAATTTTAACAATAATTATTTTATTATTTACAAGTTAATTTAGCAAAGCCTATATAATGAAAGCACTAGTTACATAAGCTTGCTATTCAAAATACACTGTGAAACGGAGAATTTATGCAATACGGTTTAATTGGCAAAACGCTGGCACACAGTTACTCAAAACAAATACATAACGCAATTTCAAACTATGATTACACACTTACACCACTTGCAACACAAGATGAGTTTGAAATATTTATGAAAAGCGCAAATTTCAAGGGTATAAACGTTACAATACCTTATAAACAAAGTGTTATGCCGTATTGTTTCTTTTTAGATGAGCGTGCAAAAAAAGTAGGTAGCGTTAACACAATTGTAAATAAAAATGGCAAGTTAGCGGGATATAACACAGATTACGACGGATTTAAATACATGGCAAACCGTGCAAATATTACCTTTAACGGCAAAAATGTTATGATATTGGGCACAGGTGGCACTAGCCTCACAGCAATTGCCGTTGCTAGCGACAGTGGCGCTAAGAGCATAAAAATTGTGAGTAGAAATGCTAAAAATAGCGATAACAACAGCAAGAAAAGCACACAAGACTTTTCATGCACAGTGGAGTATTTAACATATGAAGAGGCACGAAACGTTTCGGATACAGAGGTGCTAATAAACACTACACCCGTTGGCATGTACCCCCATAATGACAGCACGCCTATTGATTTGCTAAGCAAAAATGGCGAGCATTACACCTTGCCAAACCTTGTTTCTGTAATAGACGTTATATACAACCCTGCCAAAACTCAGCTGCTTGCAGATGCAAAAAAGCGTGGTTTAATGTGTACAGGTGGGTTATCAATGCTTGTGGCACAGGCAAAATTTGCCGCAGAAATTTTTACAGACAATAAAATAAACGATGAAATTATAGAGTATATCACAGCAAAAATGCACGCTGAAATGACAAATATTGTGCTTATAGGTATGCCTGGGTGTGGTAAATCTCACATAGGTAAAAAGCTTGCCAAATTATTAAACAGAGATTTTGCAGACCTTGATAATGAAATTGTTAAGCGCGAAAATTGCAGTATAGAGCACATGTTTAAAACAAAGGGCGAGGGCTATTTCAGAGAAGTAGAGAGCGAAGTTTGTGAGCAATTTGCAAAAAGGTCTTCACTTGTAATATCAACAGGTGGCGGAATTGTTTTGAATAAATATAACACAGAGAGACTGCGCCGCAACAGCACTGTTTTTTTTATAGACAGGAGTTTAAAGCTACTACAAACAGGTTGCGGGCGCCCACTTTCAAAAAGCACCGAAGACGTAAAAAGGCTGTATGATACACGATATTGTAAGTACGTTGATGCGTCAGATTTTGCGGTAAAAAACGATGGCAACATAGATGATACCGTAGGGCAAATTAAGGAGGTTTTCTATGGAAATACTAGTGATTAACGGGCCTAATATAAACATGCTTGGCATAAGAGAGCCGGCAATTTACGGCACACTAACTTATGCAGAGTTAGTTGAATTTATTAATAAAAATGCAGCTGAAATGAGTATTAATGCAGAGTTTTTCCAAAGCAACCATGAGGGCGCAATTGTTGACGCAATACAAGGTGCATACGGCAAAAAAGATGCAATTGTAATAAACCCGGCGGCATATACGCACACAAGCGTGGCAATTTTAGACGCGCTTAAAGCAACGGGCTTGCCGTGCGCAGAGGTGCACATAAGCGACGTGACAAAGCGCGAAGATTTTAGGCAAGTAAGCTATGCAGGGCTTGCCTGCAAGTGGCACTTTATTGGCGAGGGCAAACAAGGATATGTAAACGCATTAAAGGCTATTAAAAAATATTTAGAAAGCGGCAACGCTATCTAGCAGAAAAGGAATAAAATAATGATAATAAGTACAAAACGCGGAACTCCAACAGAAGAACTTGATAAGATTATAAAAGATTTTGAAGAAAAAGGCCTAGCCGTTACTATGATACGCGGCACGGACTACAATGTTTTTGGCCTTGTGGGAGACACCACAATTGTAGACGAAAAGCAGGTGCTTGCAAACCCTTATGTAGACAATGTACAGCGCGTAAGCGAGCCGTTTAAAAAGGCAAACAGGCTTTTCCATGTAGAGGATTCTGTTATTGACGTGGGCGGTATTAAAGTGGGTGGCAAGGAAAAAATAGTGATAATAGGTGGACCTTGCAGTATTGAAAGCCTAGATTCCACTGTGGGAATTGCAAAAGCCGTTAAAGCTGCGGGTGGCTGCATGCTCCGCGGTGGTGCGTATAAACCGCGCACAAGCCCATACGCTTTCCAAGGCATGGGCACAGAGGGCATTTTGGCAATGGTAGAAGCGCGAAACGTTACCGGTTTACCTATTGTTAGCGAGCTTATGAGCGAGGAAAAAATAGATGAATTTGAAGAATATGTTGACCTTGTACAAATTGGCGCACGCAACATGCAAAACTTTCAACTTTTAAAAGCACTTGGTAAAATGACAAAGCCCATTTTGCTAAAACGCGGGCTTGCAAACACAATTGAAGAGTGGATAATGAGCGCAGAATACATAATGGCTAACGGCAACGAAAACGTCATTTTGTGCGAGCGTGGCATTAGAACTTTTGAAAAATATACACGTAATACGTTAGATTTATCAGTAGTACCAATTTTGAAAGAGAAAACTCACTTGCCAATTATTATTGACCCCAGCCATGCAACGGGAAATTATCGCTATGTTGAAAGCATGTCGCTTGCGGCTGTTGCGGCAGGTGCTGATGGGCTTATTATTGAGGTGCACCATTGCCCTGAAAAAGCACTAAGCGACGGTTCTCAAACACTGCGCCCTGATAAATTTGAAGCTCTTGTTAAAAAATGCCGCGGTGTAGCGAGTGTTATTGATAGAGATATATATTAATAAAATTTTTTCAGTGCTTTACAAGCTGGTTTGAAAAGTTTGTAAAGCACTTACTTTTAATATTTTACAGTAATTAGAATTGGCAAATTTTAAGGCTTAATATAGTTTTTTGAGCGTAATTTTCAACATGCACAATAGTATTAATATTGGCTTAAAACTATCTACACTAAAACAAGACAATCCATATAACGAGAGGACAAAAACAAATGCAAGCAAGGTTAGGCACAGGATATAATGGCGGAAATATTAACGTACCACCGAGTAAAAGTATGGCGCACAGAGTGTTAATTTGCGCCGCACTGGCACATGGACAAAGTAGGGTAAGCGGCATAATAGCCTCTGCGGATATGTACGCTACCATGCGCGCTATGCGTGCACTGGGCGCAGAAATTCATTACAACGAAACAACTTGCACCGCCCTAGTTACAGGCATTGCAAGCGAAGACGGCAGTATAAACTTTAATGCAGTAACGGCACCTGTTGACTGTGGCGAGAGCGGCAGTACATTGCGTTTTTTAATACCACTTTTCAGCCTAACAGGCGCACCTGTTAGGTTTATTTGCCACGGAAAACTTGCACAGCGCCCGCAAAGTGTGTATGAAAAAATATTTAAAAATTTCGATAATGCGTTCGAAAATACAGATAATGGGCTGTACATAAACGGGAAAATTAAATGTGGAGAATACGTAGTAGATGGTAGCGTAAGCAGCCAGTTTATAAGTGGTTTACTGTTTGCACTGCCACTGCTTGACAACGATAGCACAATAAAAATAACACCGCCGTTTGAGAGTAAAAGTTATGTTGACCTCACTGTTGCGGCCATGAGAGATATGGGCGTTATTATTGAATGGGCAAACGAATATACAATTAGTGTTAAAGGTAAACAATATTACAAAAAGTTAAACAGCGAAGTTGAGGGTGATTCCTCACAAGCGGCATTTTGGGCAGTGCTTGCCGCATGTAGTGGTATTAAAGGCAGTAAAATTGAACTGCATGGTTTGCGCAGTAATTCTCTCCAAGGCGACGATGTTATTTTTGACATACTGAAAAATTGCGGTGCAGAAGTAGTTGACACCAGAGCTGAAAACGGTGTGGTTACAGTTTATGAGAGCAGAGACAATCTAAATGGTACAGAAATTGACCTTGCAAATTGCCCTGACCTTGGGCCTATTTTAACTATATTAGGGCTATTTTGCAAAGGAAAAACTCACATAAAAAATGCGGCACGCTTGCGTATAAAAGAGAGCGACCGCATATATGCAATGGAATGTGAGATAAAAAAACTTGGTGGGAAAATTAGTAGCGACGATGACAACATTTACATAGAATACAGCAAAAACCTTGCTTTAAGCGCAGAGTTTAGCTCTCATGGAGACCACCGCATTGTTATGGCTATGAGTGTGGCGGCATTGTGTGTATCAAGCAAAAATAGTGAAAATACGTGTAATTTCACAATAAACAATGCACAAGATGTGAATAAAAGCTACCCTGATTTTTTTACACACTTAAAAACGCTTGGTGTAAATGTTGAGCTGGCTGATACTTAGCACCTTTTTTAAGCTAGTTTCAATGTGTCATATTATCTAAAAAAGTTATAGCAAATTGTTATATTTCACAAAAATTCAGGGGCAATCTAATATGGAGCTGTTGACAAAGTTACCTTTACAAAAAGCGTAGGCAAAATTTACGTCATATGTCACAAAAATACTCATTAATACACACAGTATTGCCACGGCTTTTTGTTTCAAATATGATAGGCAAAAATTTTACTCTAGTTTTTGCAAAGTCTTTGTTTGTCAACAGCTCCCATATGGTTGCCCCTATTTTAATCAAATGCTAAAATTTATTCTATTTTCTAACAACCTTTTTGGGCTCTATATCGGCGCGTCAGCCGTAGCCCATTAATGTACATTAAGTTGTTGTTGTTGATATTTAATCTACTGCGCCCTCTGTGTAGGGAAGTTATCGTCATTATCATTTGAAAACGCTTTGTCATAGCAATATTTCATTATACTGTTGCGTTTAATTATCCCTATAAAACTGTTTTTTCCGTCAATAACAGGCACAAAGTTTTGTGTAAATGCCGTTTCAACAAGGTCTTCCATTGTTGTTTCAACGTGTACGCATTTGTAATCTCTTTTGCGCTCAATTTGCGTTATTGCAATGCTCTCTGAGGCTTGCACACTTAAATCACCCATGCGCTTAATTGTCCATAAAATATCTCCCTCCGTAATCGTGCCCACATATTCACCTGCTCCATTAAGAATTGGTATCGATGAATATCTGTGGTACTCCATCTTTTCAAGTGCTTGTCGTAATGTGTAGTCTTCTTCAATGTAGGCTACTTCTGCCTTTGGTGTAAGGAAAAACAACAAGTTCATAAATTGCATCAAACTCCCTGTTTTAGTTATTTTATTATTATATTATATGCTATGACAGTATGTACATTATACCACATAAACGGCATATGAAAGTTAAAAATTTGTGAATAATAAATAAAAAAAGCAATTTGCACTAAATTTTAGAGCAAATTTTGTAAATATTTTGTAATTAAATATATGTTGATACTTACGGCTCTGCTTGCCCTAAATAAGTGCAAAATAGTTTAAAACCGTAACCCAAACAAATATTGTAAACACTGCTAATATAGAGCTACAAACAACAATTTGCCCTGCAAGCTCATCGTTAGCACGTGCATTTTGCGCCATTGTAAAGCTGGAAACTGCAGTAGGGCTTGCAAACATTGCCATAAGCGCCACTAGCTCCATGCCTCTAAAGCCTACAAGTATCGCTATACCTACAAAAACCATCGGCATAAGCACAAGTTTGCCGGTAACGCTAATTATTAGCGCTCGCTTATACATGGCTATATTTTTAAACTCAAAACCTGCGCCCAAAATAATTAGCGCAAGTGGTGTTGCTATGCTTGCAATTTCTGCAATTGTATCTGTAAAAATAATTGGTAATTTTATGCCTGTTGCAACAAAGAAAAACGATATAACAGAGCCTATTATAAGCGGGTTTTTAATTATTTCTTTAACTGTTGAATCATTGCCTTTTTTGCCGTAATAAGAGAGTGCAACAACACTGAGCAAGTTAAAAGTAGGCACCACAAACGCAACAAGAATTGCCGTTGTGCCTGTGTTTTCACTGCCATACAGATTTGCCGCAACAGGTATGCCAAACAGTATGTAATTACTGCGGAAAATGCCCTGTATCATAACACCGCGGTTTTTATTATCTTTTTCTATTTTGGGGATAATTACAAACAGCGCAAGAAAAAATATGACAACGCTAATAACGGCAAAAGCCACAAGCTTAAATGAAAAAAGCTCCTTAAAGTTGCTGTTATAAATATTTATGAATAGTAAAGAGGGCAAAAGCACCTTAAATATAATTGCGTTGGCTTTTTTTATAAATGCTGCGTCAATTAACCCCACTAGCTTTAAAAAATAGCCGAGTGACATCATGCAAAATAGTGGAAAAACCACCGATATAGCTAAATAAAAATTACTCATAAGAGCACACTTCCACAAGGTTTCCGTTTGGGTCGTACAAATAAATTGATTTCATTGTTCCAAAAGCACCGTTTCTGTCAACTACTTGCGTCTTTAAAACGAGCCCTTGTCTCTTTAATTTTTCGGCAAATTCATCAATGTCACCGTCAATTTCAAGGCAAAAATCAGCACTGCCAAGTGCAACATTTTTTGCGTGTGGCTTAAGTTCTTTGCCCAAAACATGCACGTTAATTTTAAAATCACCCGCAAAAAGCATATAGCGCTCTTTTTTTCTCTCTGCTCTAAAACCGAGCTTTTCATAAAAATTTATTGTGCTGTCAGGCTCGTTTGTTGTAATTACAAAATGGTCCAGTTTTTTTATCATGTTACCTTTTCATGTCCTTGGCTTTCAAATGCTCTGTGAAAGAGCTAATTTAATGTGGAATAATATTATACCAATCTTGCTAACCTAACAAGAAAGTGTCTTGCCAAAAAATACAGTGGTCTTTTTAATTTTTTCCATAAGTGCATCAAATTGCAGCGGTGTTAAGCTTTGCGCACCGTCACATTTTGCGTGTGCGGGGTCGTTGTGCACTTCTATCATTAGCCCGTGTGCGCCCACTGCAATTGCCGCCATTGACAGAGGCTCTACCATCCACGAGATGCCCGTTGCATGGCTTGGGTCAATTATTATTGGCAAATGTGTTTTGCTTTTTAACATAGGTACGCAAGATAAATCAAGCGTGTTGCGTGTGCTTGTCTCAAATGTGCGTATGCCACGCTCGCACAAAATTACGTTGTCGTTGCCGCCTGCCATTATGTACTCGGCACTCATCAGCCACTCGTCAATTGTGCTTGAGAGCCCTCTTTTTAATAGTATGGGTTTCTTTGTCATGCCAAGCTCTTTTAAAAGCTCAAAATTTTGCATGTTTCGTGCGCCCACTTGTATAATATCTACGTCCTCAAAAAGGTCAATGTGGCTTGTGTCCATTATCTCTGTAACTATTGGCAAGCCTGTTTTTTCGCGTGCTGTTTGCAAAAGCTCAAGCCCCTCTGCACGCATACCCTGAAACGCATACGGTGAGGTACGCGGTTTAAACGCACCGCCACGCAAAAACGACGTGCCGCTTTGCTTTACGCTGTTTGCAACGCTCTCTATTTGCGCAACGCTCTCCACACTGCACGGCCCGGACATTACAACAAAGTTGTCGCCGCCAATTTTTCTGCCACAAACCTCTATAACACTGTCGTTTGGGTTGAACTTTCTGTTAGCCTTTTTATAAGGCTCGCTTACGCGCTTTACTTCAAAAACCACCTCGTTTGCGCGCACTAGGTCAATGTCAACAGACGACGTATCGCCAATAAGCCCCACTAAATGGGTGTGCTCACCTTGAGAGTTGTGTATATTCAGCCCACTGCTTTTAAACTCTTCACACAGTGCGTTAATCTTGTTTGTGTCTGCATTCGGTTTGAAAATAATAATCATTTTTAAGTAATCTCCATTTCATGTTTGGATAGCTAAGCTATTTTTAATTACAGCTTTTTAGCTTTGTATACGCGCTTTGTCATTAGCAAAACAAGGTATAAAAGCGCTATGTCTACGGGTAGTTTTATTGCATTTTTTATAAGGCGCGCACTGCTTAAAACAAACGCATTTCCGTACAAAATATTGAGCCACAGTGGGTTTAAAAACAAGTTAATTACAATTACAATTGTAACACATGCGCAAATTACGCGCCACAATTTTACAGGTTTTTTGTACAGCCAAAATCCGTAGATAAATGCACTTAGCACCTCATTAAAAGTAAAGCCTATAAAAAACTCTCCGTTAGGGCGTAGCATGTAGCCCACAAAATCCAGTGCCACAGCCGCTATACCGCCTAAAAAAGGCCCATATAAGTAAGCCGACACGGCCGGAGCAAGAAAGGAAAAACCTATCTCCAGCATAGTGCTAACAACAAAAGTTAGCTGGTTTAGCGCAACACCAAGTGCGCAAAGCAAGCCTGCGCCTGCTATTGAGGAAGTTTTCTTAACCTCTGCAAGAGCACTTTTTGTGCGAAATTTTAACGTGTACTCGTTATTTACTTCAGTATTATTGTTGTTTAACATTTAATTCTCCGTTTACATTATGTTATGGGTTTGAAAGTGGTTTAGCTATAATAGCCGAACTTCTTTTAACTTGCACAAGACAGTACGCGCTAATATATTGATTATCGAGCATTATGGATGATAAGTTCAATTTCAATAGCCGTATTGTCTAAATTAAAAAGTAATTTTACTATAAAACAAGTAGCTTTGCAAGTGCACAAAACTCGGCAAAAGCCATGCGTTTATGTGCAGCCCACAAAGCTACCCTAAATTTTGTTATTTGCCTATTTAGTTATAAATCTATGCAAGCTCTTTGCCAACAAATAAAACCGCAATAGCCCCGGGGCCTGCGTGCCCACCTATAACAGGGCCAATAAAGTTTACTAAAACTTCTTTAAAACCAAGCTCTTTTTCAAAGCGCTCTTGCAAATAGCTTGCATCTTCAAGCGAATCTGCGTGAACAACGCTCATTATGTATTCCTCGGGCTTATATGCCTCTTTTTTAACTTGCTCAAAAAGCATATCAAGGCTTTTGCGGCGCCCTCTTGCTTTGTCTACCGACACAAGCTTGCCATCTTGTACATTTAGTATGGGCTTAATGTTAAGCATTGTGCCCACAAGTGCAGACGTGCTTGAAACCCTGCCGCCACGTTTTAGGTGTGTTAAATCGTCAACAGTAAACCAGTGCTTAATGTTTTCTCTGTTATTTGTTGCCCACTGTGCAACCTCTTCAAGCGTTTTGCCGCTGTTTTTTTGCTGTACTGCGTAGTAAACAAGCAGCCCAAGCCCCATTGACGCACAAAGAGAGTCTACAATTACAATTTTGCGCCCCGGATATTCCTCCATAAGCTCATTTGCTGTAATGCAACATGTGTTGTATGAGCCCGAAAGCCCCGAGGAAAAGCATATATGTAAAATATCAAGCCCTTGCTCTAAGAAAGGTGTAACTTCTCTGCGGTATTGGTCCATAGATATTTGGTTAGTTGTGGACATTTTGCCATCACGCAATTTTGTGTAAAAATCAGCAAAAGCAAGCTGCCTTCCGTCTGCATAGTTTTCATACTCAACATCCTCTTGGATAAAGCGCATGGGTATTGCATGCACATCAAGGTTGTTAATCATTTCTTGCGAAAAGTCCGCGTTTGTTTCTGTTATAATTTTGTATTGTGACAAAGCTTACGTACCCCCAAATAAATAAATGTTATGTTGTTAAAAAAATTTAACTAATACATTATACCACACATACAGTTTTTTTTCCAGTTAAATTTTGTCGCGCTGATTTACAAGAATTTTAAAGTGCTTTAACTATAGCAAAAGGTTAATAGCAAGCTTTTATAGTCCATTTGCAAAGTAGCTGTCTTTGTTTGCTGTTAATCTAAGTATTTAACGGCATTGGCGCCTATATAAGTATGGGGTTTAGTGTTTGGTATATAAAGGCCCATGTTAATATTACACTGTAAATTATCATTGTCCAGGTGTATATGTATCTTGTTTTTTGGTTTTTAATTTTGTGTGAAAACAGCGCAAAAAGTGCACACGTAATTGCAAGGAGCACAATATCTGCAAAGGCGAATATTATTGCAGGGCGCGCAAAATTGAAAAACCCACGCGAAACATACATAAAAGCCATTACAAAAATATGCCCTGTGGGAACAATAAGCGTGGGTACTATGCTTACTGCATAGTCTGCATGTTTACTGCGAATTAACGTAAAAATTATAATAAGCACAATTGCTATTATTGAGACACTCTCTGTAATCATATAGCAAAACCTCCTTTTATTGCTATTTTCTTGCTAGATAAGTATTGGTGTGAGTTGAATGAGCAATTTTAAGTTTTTTGCTCTACAAGCAATAAGACATAACCGTTCCTTTTAAAATGTGAGCATTAATTACACCATTAAGCTATAAAAAAGCAAAATCAGCCACTTAACGCTTGTTTTAACTCTATCTATTTTAGTGTACTTGCAATTTCAAGTAAATACTTTTTAAAATCTTCACCTATCTCCTCGTGCAGTAGCGCTGTTTCTACCTGTGCTTGCATTATACCAAGCTTTGAGCCCATGTCGTAGCGCTTGCCTGTAAAGTCTACACCTGTCATGCCGTCTTTTCTTGCAAGTGTTGCCATTGCATCTGTCAGCTGAATTTCTCCGCCTGCACCCGGCTTTGTGTTTTCTAAAATATCGTAAATATCGGGTGTTAAAATGCAGCGCCCCAATATGCTAAACATGCTAAATTCCTCTCCGGGTTTTGGCTTTTCAATCATATCTGTTATGTTGTAAAGGTTGTTTTCAAGGTTTGTTAGCTTCATGCTAGAGTATTTTTGTATTAACTCTGCCGACACCTCTTTTATACCTACACACGCTTTACCGTGCTCTTCATATGCTCTGCTAAGCTGTGCTGTAACGGGGTCTTTACCCATTATAACATCATCGCCGTAAAGCACTGCAAAAGGTTCGTTACCTGTAAAACTCCTTGCTTTCATTACAGCATGACCAAGACCTTTTGTCTCTTTTTGGCGCACGTAATAAATATCTGCCAAATTTGCAACGTGCAAACAGCTATCAAGCAAGCTTGCCTTTGCACTGCCGCCTGCTGAAAGTGCACGCTCAATCTCTGGAGAGTGGTCGAAGTGGTCTTCAATAACACCCTTACCCCTGTTTGTTATTATAAGTATTTCCTCAATGCCGGCGGCAATTGCCTCCTCCACTATGTATTGAATTGAAGGCTTGTCTACAATAGGGAGCATTTCCTTTGGCATAGCCTTTGTTGCAGGTAACACCCTTGTGCCGTGCCCTGCGGCAGGTATAATTGCTTTTCTTATTTTTTTCATATGAACCTCCATGTTTTATATGCTTTTTACTTTTACTAATTCCAAGCCAAAAACCGTATGGCAATATCAATTACTGCGCAAACACCAAACCCAAGCAATACACCTGTAACCGCCCTGCGCTTGTTTGACGGCTTTATACACGTAAATTTAGGCAGATAAAAATCAACTACAGCCGGCACTGCAAAAAGGCAACACAGTAAAAGCGCACTAAACCTTGCGCGTGGCACTGCAAACAGCATAATGCCGCTGCAAACCGCCGCGCCTACAATTGCCCCTGTGCACCTCCAGCAAAAAATAAACTTTTTGCCGTTTATGGTGGGTGCCGAAGATGGGTTTTTGTTGCAAATTGGTCTTTGTTCATACCATTTCATTTTTTCACATCACAGCGTTTATTCTTGTTTTTAAAATATCTATATAATTATATACTATTTTTTAATATAATACCATATAAAAATGTGTTCTTTTTGTACAAATTGTTAATTTAACTAAGCTTTTGCACTATAAACACGGGTTAAATTAGTTTGCCTACTGTTATAATTGTAGTGATTTATCGACAAAAAAATGTTGAAAATTTTAAAAAAGTGTGTTAAACTCTGTTTGGTAAGTAAAAAATTACCAAACACACTAAAAACGGTACAATTAACAAGCCGTAAAAAAAGGAGATTTTTATGACATACGAAGATATTTTCAAAAAGGTTAAAACAGCTGTTAAAAACGCAGATGTGAGCAAAATTAACGAGCGCCTTGTATATCAATTTACAATAACAGGCGAGGGAGAGGGTAAATTTTATGCAGAAATTGACGGCGGTGCGCTAAAACTTGAGCCATACGACTACAACGATTGCGACGCTGAGTTTGTAGCAAGCGCTGACAATTTACTTAAACTGTTAAAAGGCGAGCTTGACCCTGTGCTTGCATTTACACTTGGCAAACTAAAGGTTAACGGCAACCTTGACAAGGCACTAAAATTAAAAGATGTTGTTGTAGCGAAAAAAAGAGGTAGAAAATAAATTTGTTCAAAAATTTTCGGGCACCTTTAAAATTGCGGGTGGGATTTTAATTTTGGAGGTGCCCCAAACAAAGACTTCGCAAAACTAGAGCAAAATTTTGCCTATAATAATTGAAACAAAAAGCCGGGGCAATACTGTGTGTATTAATGAGCATTTTTGTGACATATGACAAAAATTTTGCCGACGCTTTTTGTAAAGGTGACTTTGGGGGCAGCTCCAATTTTGCACAAACCTTTGCGGCAAGAATACAATGCTTGCCCTACATATTACAAAATCACAAAAAACTCCGCAGTAGCTTTTACTACTATCGGAGCTTTTTTATTATTTTGTAGCCAAGCCGATGCAATACGAACCCGTTTTATGACAAGTGGGCAAGGTTTCTATCATCGTCGAAGCCTTTTGCAATGCTATGTAGTCAACCCATATAAAAATTCATAAAATGCGACTAAAAAAACGCCTCACTTACTCATCGCACTCTACATACTTAGCCGTAAAATCATCAATTGGCATAGGTTTGTCAAAATAGTATCCTTGCCCTTTGGCACAGCCCATGTCTTTTAGCAATTCATGTTGCTGTGCATACTCCACACCCTCTGCTACGCTGACAAGTCCATCCAGCTTATCACATAAAACAAGCACAACCTCCGTTAAGGCTTTCGACTTTGTGTTTGTGTGTATGTCGTTAATAATTTGCATGTCAATTTTAACTTCGTCAAAATCAGAAATAACAAAAGACGACAAGTTAGAGTAACCGCTACCAAAGTCATCAAGAGAAATGGCAAAGCCTGCGTTTGTAAAGTTTTGTATAATTGTTTTTAGCACATCTTCACTTATTGCATTTGTGGTCTCTGTAATTTCAATAACTATTTGCGCTTTATTAACACCGTATTTATCGCAAATATCTGAAAAAGTTTCAACAATGCCTTTTTGGGCAATTGTCATACGTGAGCAGTTAACTGCAACAGATTTTATCTCTTTTTTGCCTAAGTCACGCCATCTTTTCAGTGTTTTGCAAACAGTTTCAAGCACAAAAGTATCTATGCGTGAAATAATGCCCTCTTTTTCATAAAAAGGTATAAACGATACAGGTGGCTGCAAAACACCACCTGCGCCCACTCTTCTAACAAGGGCCTCTGCACTTTGCACCGTGTTTGTGGCAAGGTTAACTTGTGGCTGTAAAAACACCACATACTTGCCGCTTTCTATCTCCAGTTTTAAGTTTTCGCTAAGAATGAGGTCGTATTTTTCATTGCCATTATATTTTTCTTTATCATCGTTACTGTTAAAGTTAGGGTTCCATGTATATCCCAGTGTAACAACAAAATCTTTTTCGCCTTGCAGCTTTGCTTTTAGTTTTTCAATATTATTTTCAAAATCATCTTCAAGCGAGTTCTCGTTAAAAACAACAAATTCATCGCCACCAACACGGTAAACATCTTGTTTGTAAATGTCTGTTAAAATGCCTGCAAGTTTGCGCAAAATACTATCGCCGTAAATTACGCCTTTGCTATCATTTATAGCACTTAAACCCTTTATATCAATGTAAATAACGCCAAGGCTGTCTATGTGTTTTTTGTTTATTCTTGTAACAGCATCGCTAAAACTTTGCCTGTTTTTCACGCCTGTCAAGCTGTCGTAATAGCTTAGTGTATTAAGCTTTGCCATTAACGCTGTCTCGTCTAAAAAGTTTGCAATAAATTTTGAAACAGACTGCATTACTAAAGTTTTACCCACATTGCCTGTAGGGTTATCTATTCCAACAAAGCCTGTAACCTCACCGTTTTCAGATATAATTGGGCTTAAAATAATGCGTGTCAAGCCTTGCATTTCCATAAGCTTATATTCAAGTGAATCTTTAGCCATTGCAGGCTCATTTATGTAAAGAGAGAAAGTTATGCGCTGTTTGCACCTCTCGTACAAAATGCCAAGCTCACCCACAGGTACATTTTGAAGTTTATCTTTAAAAGCCTCTATGTTCTCAGCGCACCACTCATAGGTGTTGCTCAAAAACTGCTTATCTTCCGATACTTCAAAAATGTAGCTTCTTTCGGCATTGTAATACTTAGTTACTTCTTCAAGTAGCTTGTAAATTCTTATATCAGGCTCATCACCTGAGTGTAAAAGTTCAACACAATTGCTCAAGAAACGCTCATCATCAAGCTTTTCTTGCAGCACATTTTCAAGCACTGTCAACTTTGATATATCCGATGCTATTTCAAGGCGTGCCAGTTTGCCGTCAAACGGAATAAGCTTGTCCTTTAGCAAGAAAGTGCGGTCTAAAAGCTCGTTGTAGTAAGACCACGCGTAAAAATCAGTCTCATTTAAGAACTTATTCGTGCAAACTGCACATGGTTCTGTAAGCCCTTGCAAAACCTCATAGCATTTTTTATTTCGCCACACCTCATCAGGGGGGTTACCCACTGCGTTATGTGCAGCCCTATTAAGGTAGAGAAGATCATATGTATCTATGTCGGATATATAAATAATCTCGTCTGTACTGTCTAATATATGCGTAGAGTTCTTGTTACTTTCCGCAAGTTTTGCAATCTTATTGTTAAGGCGCAAGCCTTGCAATATTATAGATATAAGCTTGCCAATGTATTGCAAACTATTTATTTCTTTTTCGCTCCAAATTCTTGCTTTTTCACAGTCGTCCAGCCCTATAAAAAACGTCATTAAGCCATCTTTTTTAATCTGTGCGTGAACAAAAGACTTAATGCCTTGCGCCGCCATTGTCTCAAATGCAGTGTCGATTTCAAGTGTCTCTCTTAAATTGTTTGAATAAATAACGTTGTTGTGTGCATTTTCTATAAAGTCTTCAAAAATATCTGCCGGTAATTCTTGTAGATTATTTATCTCGCTGTTTACGCCTGCTTTACACCACTCAAACGTATTGTCATATGTTTTGCCTTCATCGAGTGTTTCGAAAATATAACACCTATCAGCGTTATATTTTTGGCAAATAAATTTTAATGCAGTTTCAATACTGCTGTCGTCACCGCTCTTCTCATATAACATATTAAAAACGGCACCGATAAGTTCATAATCAAAGAAAGAGCCGGCAATTCTATCAGCATTTTCAATTTTTGTTGTACTGCGCATTGTACCAATGTTTAAATCTTCGGAGTAAATTACACACCTGTTTTTACCTGAAAGCTTTGCCTGATACAGCGCCTTGTCTGCATTTTGGTAAAGCTCATCATACGTTGAGCCGTCTTTAGGGTACATTGCAATGCCAAGACTACCCGAAATAGAGTAGTTTTTATACTCTCCCGAGTAAGTTTTAGAGTAAATTTTTAATACATTTTCAGCCTTTTTCCGGATTAAACCCATATCTGAAACATTCTCTAAAAATACGGTAAATTCATCGCCACCAATTCTGGCAACAATATCCGCATCTCTGAAAACACCGCGCAAACCGCTTGCAATCTCTTTTAGTACTTCGTCACCAAAAAAGTGCCCAAAGTTATCGTTAATGCTCTTAAAGTTGTCAATATCGGCAATAAATAACACATGGTTTCCCTCTGGGTGTTGTGCCAGTTTGTCTTTAATAAGATACTCCGCACTCATTTTGTTGTAACAATTTGTAAGCAAGTCTTTTTGGCTGCGCTCTTCAAGCATTTTTTGCTCGTGCACGTCCACACCTTTGCCTATAATAAATACAGGTTGATCTTTACTATTCAAAATATTTTTATAAACAAGGCGGCTATAGCGATACTCGCCACTTTTTGTCATAAGGCGGATATCAAAGGGTTCATATATGCCATTTGACAAGTTCTCCATAACTTTAGCATATTTTTCCATATCATCGGGGTGCACAAAGTTTGTGTCTTTAACTGCTTCCAAAGAAAAGATTAAGCCATTGTCAACGGGGAGCGCCTTCATATACTGTTGAAGGTTACCCGTGCGCAAATCTATGCTGAAAAACCATTCATCTGATAGGCTGGAAATTTCACTTAATAAAATATTTGTGGGTACTACATCTGTAAAATAGAAATCATACGTTTTGCTTCTTGCCTGTGAGAACTCACCTCTTAAATCACGCACAAAGCCTGCAAGAAATGTTTTATCGCCGTGCCCATCAAGCCTGCAAAGTGTTATTTCACTGGGCACTTTTTTACCTTTTGAGGTTTGGTGCATCCAGCTAAAAACATTTATACCGTCTTTAATAGCTTTGTCAAAATTAATTTTAGCCATCTCCGAAGACAACACACCGTTTGGCTGAAATTCAGGTGAAAACAAATAAAATTTCTCAAGGTATTCTTTTTCATCTTCAATGCCGAAAATATCCCTTATGTACTTATTACACATAATGCTAATCATATCGGCAGTCCATAAATTAACCGCAATAGGCGTAGCGGTTAAAATAGATTTTAAAATGGGCGAGGTTGCAATTTCTTGCTCAATCATTTTAAATTGAGTTGTTTCTTTATAGTTATTGGTTTCTTTGTTCATATTGGCAACCTCTCTTATACACACTCTGGGTATTTTAAAAGCAAAACAGCCACACATTGCAAAAAATGTGTGTGCTATACATTTGCTAATATTTGCGTTATAAAGCGCAATTTAATGTAAGTAATATCATTTTACAATATTTTGTGCTACTAGTCAATTATATTTGTAAAGTATGTTCAAAATGGTATGTACCTGCTAGTATTACACGCTGTGTTTTAATCTTAATTAATTTTTTTGTTTTAAAAACAAACTTTTTTACAATTTGCTATTGACAAGCAGCTGAAAGTTTGGTAAAATAATACGGTATCATAAAAGCGGACACAACACACATAGTGTTGAGCGATAAAACGTTTTATATACATTATAATATGGGAGAGTTCCCGAGTGGCCAAAGGGGACAGACTGTAAATCTGCTGGCTATGCCTTCGATGGTTCGAATCCGTCCTCTCCCACCAGTGTGATAGGTCTTATAGGATTTAAGTATCCATATAAGACCTATCACTTTTTTGTGCCTTTTTACACTAAAAGTTTACGGCTTCGCAGGCTAAGGGCGTGTA
>CAYJNL010000032.1:0-3694 GCA_964371675.1 uncultured Bacteroides sp.
AACTAAGTTTTTAAAGTCATCGTCCGTGCCAAAGCATGGGTCGATATGGAAGTAATCGAGCAAGTCATACTTATGATATTCTCCTGCCGCAAAAATGGGGTTTAAGTAAATTACATTTACCCCAAGGTTTAAATAGTAATCAATATTTTGCGCTATACCATTAATTGTGCCGCCAAGTTTGCCGTTTGCCGTGCCTTTTATGTGCCCGTTTTTATACTCTTTGTGTGTGGATGCTTTTGTTATAAATTCTTTTCCGCTCGCAAAACTATCGGGGAAAATATTGTACACAACGGCATCTTTTACCCACTCGGGCACGCTCACAACGTCCGCTCTGTGATTGTATGGAAATTGATAATATTCCGAGCGGTCGTCCACAATGGTATCTGTAAATAAATCACCGTAATACAGCATTTTTTCATCTTTTGCACAAAGCTCAAAATAATAGCAAAGCCTTTTGTATGCGCCGATTAGCTCCGCCTCATAGTAATCAAAAAACTCATCGGATAATATCTTTATCATCTCGCACTTTGTAAAAATTACGGGTGTCTGCCTGCAAGACCTATCGCCAAAAAACAAATTGCACTCAACTAAGTTGCCCTTTGCTGCTCTTATGCGTATTTTTACTGTTTTTTCATTTACTGCAAAGGCATCTTGGCTAAGTGGCGTGTGCTTTACAGCTAATTTGTTTATCATAAACTTTTATCCTTTCAGGCCGCCTGCGGTGAGGCCGGATTTCATATATTTTTGTACGGCAAAGAAGATTATTAATATAGGCAGTGATATAATAAGCGATGCGGCGGCAAAAATTGGCCAGCTACCGCTTGTCTCCGTGGCTTGCAGTGCATATAGCCCTGCCGAAAGCGTGTACATCTCCTCACCCGTTAAAAATGTTATGGCAAAAATATACTCGTTCCACACGAATATAAGTATCATTACAGCCGTTACTATAATTGACGGCTTTGCAAGCGGCAGTAATATTTTTGCCACTGTTTGAAACGTCGATGCGCCGTCAATATTTGCGGCTTCTTCCAGCTCTGTCGGTATTGTGTCAAAGTAGCCTTTCATGTTCCAAAGGCCAAAAACTGCCATTGTACCTGTGTAAATTAAAATTAAGCCGAGCCTTGTGTTTACAAGGCCAAGCGGAGATAAAAGCCGATAAACCGCAAACATTGACAGCACCGACGGGAAAGAGTACAGCAACAAAAGTGCATTTAAAATAGGCTTTCTGCCCACAAATTTCCTGCGTGAGAACACGTACGCCGCCGGTATTGCCACGGCAAGCGATAAAACAATAGTAGTAACTGCCAAAAATGTACTGTTTTGAAGCCATAGCCCTATGGGGCGCTCAGTAAAGACATCAACATAATTTTGCAGTGTAAAATCTTGCGGTATAAAGCTAAAAGATGAGCTCAAAAGGCTGTTTTGTTCGTTGAGCGACACAGAAAATGCGTATAAAATAGGCATTAAAACGGCTGTGCAAATAATTGCAAAAAGCATATTCAAGAAAATAGCAATAGCAATTTTTTTTGCTTTAACTCTATTTTTCATCAGCTCTCCTCCTTGCTGCTAACTTTAAAGCGCATGGCAAGCGAAAACACTATGAGCATTACAAAAATAATTACCGATATAGCGGAGGAATAACCATAATTATTAGTTATAAATGCATTTTCATAAGCGTATGTCAAAACTGTGTGGATATCCGCACCCGTCTTAAAGCCTGCCTGCTGTGTTAGCAGATAGATAACGTCGAACTGTTTAAACGTGGTAAATGCTGTTATTACAACGGCGGGCGCAATAATTGGGCGTATTGCCGGTATTGTAAGTGCGCTTGTGCGCTGTAGCCAGTTTGCGCCGTCAAGCATTGCGCTCTCGTAATAGCTTTTGTCCACGCTTTGCAGTGCTCCGTCCATTATTGTTATCATAAAAGGGCACGCAAGCCATAAATTCACTATCATACAGCAAATAAATGCCAGCACATCATCGCCAAGCCAGCGCACGTTTTCAAAGCCAAGCTCTGCCATCCACTGGTTTAACAGCCCAAATTGAGAGTTAAATATTCCTGTTTTCCACAGCAAAATCGAGACATAACCCGGCATTGCCCACGGGAACATAAGCAGTGTTTTATAAAATTTTCTAAACTTAAAGCTTTCAATATTTAAAAGTGTTGCCAGAATAAAAGCTATTGCGAGCTGAAAAAACATGTTTAAGGCAGTCCATAAAATTGTAAGTAGCAGTGCCTCAAAAAAGCCTGTATCAAACACAAATAGCGCCCTTGCGTAATTATCAAAGCCTATAAGTTGCGGTGTAAACCAGTTGTACACGTTCATATTAGTAAGCGAAATATAAATAGTGTAGCCAATGGGGAACACCACAACAAGCGCTATTAATATTAGTGATGGCGCACTGCAAATATATGAAATTAATGCGTTTTTTCTGCTTTTCATACAAAGGCCTGCCTTTCGTTAACTATAAGTTATTAAATCTACTGCATTGCCGCTATCAATTCCTCGGCGCTTTTTTGTGCGCTGTCGGCCGCTGTTTTTACGTCTTCACCGCTCAAATTTATATCTACAAGCAAATTTGTAGCAACTGTCCACATAACATCCATCTCGGGAATATTCGGTATAGGCATTGCGTTTTCGGCAGTTTCTCGCATAAGGATAACAACCTCATCGCTTGCAATTTGCTCGTCTTCATACGCTGTTAAATTTGCGGGTGCACTGCCTGTTTGCAGTGCAAGTGCTATGCCAACTTCGGGCGACATAAGTGCGTTTAAAACGGCTGTAACTTCCTCTTGCTTGTTTTCTGCTGCAAGCTTTAAAACGTGCACGCCCTGCACACCTGCATACGGTGCAATTGCAAGGCCTGTTTCGTCAACTATCGGCATTGGCGCAAGGCCTAAATCTATACCGGCTTCTCTTGCGGTGGGCACCATCCACGGGCCGCCTATTGTGCTGTGCGCCTTGCCCTCGTTAAAAAGTGTGTTTACGGTGGCGTACTCGCTCTCGTCCGGCATTAAGTCTACAAATTTTTTATGGTAAGTAAGTGCGTTTATTGCATTTTCACTGTTTAGTGCCGGCTGTGCGTCTTGCGTAATAATCTGTGCGCCAAAGCCGTGTAGCCAGCCTGCGCTGTAATATGCCGTGCTGTGCTGTTCCACAAAGCCGTAATGGCCACCTGCCGTTGTTTTTTCCATATATGCATACAGCTCTTCGGTAGTTTTTGGCACTTCGTCATCGTCCATATAGCGCCTGTTATACATATATAAAAGTGTTTCAAAATATATGGGTAATTGGTATATTTCGTCTTTATATGTCACCGCATCCACTGTCATTGGGATGTAATTTTCAAAAGTTTCGGGCGCTACAAAATCTGTTATGGGCGCAAGTATGCCAATCTCAGCATACACGCCTATTTTGTCGTGCGCAAACATATACATATCGGGCGCGGCTTTTGGGTCATTGCCCACTATTTTAAGCGCCTCTGTCAAATTGCTCTTGTTTTCAAGCTTTACCTCTATGTCGGGGATTTTATCAAGCTCAGCCTGTAAAATTTCCGCCACAGCAGGCTCTTTGTCGTGCCAAATTGTTATTGTAACGGGGCCTGTTTCCTTTGGTGCGCAAGATGTGATTAGCATAAGCGCCAAAACGGCACATAAAATTAGAGAAAATATGCGTTTCATATTTATTCCTCC
>CAYJNL010000032.1:3794-28775 GCA_964371675.1 uncultured Bacteroides sp.
AATAATGTAATATAGTGTTATTTCCGGCTGTGAATTCATGTTCAAAAATATCGCCGTAGGGATATGGCATGCCATATCCCTACAATAAATGTTATTTTTCATGCCTTATATTGATTTTAGTTTTATCTTAATTTTAAAAAATCAAGATTTTTTCTTTTTGCTAAGCACAACTGCGCCGCCAATAACTGCAACAACTACAACGCCTATTATAATGTATAAGGTAGTGTTGTTTGTGCTTTCGGGCACGGGCTCTGCAGCTTCTTCTGCGTTTTCTGCCGTATCTTCGTCCTCTGTCATTGGCTCTTCAGCGGCGGCAGTTTCGGGCATTTCGTAATAAACTTCAAATTCTTCAGGCCCATTTACCATAACCCAAACGTCTTTGCCCGTCTCTATTGAGACATCTGTAGTTTGCACTGTGCCCTCGTTTGCGTTTATAATAATTGAATTTACCCAACCCGGAACTGTTTTCATAAGCCAGCCGTCCTCGCCCTCTTCAAGTGGCTCGCCCGGCCAAGATGCAAACACATTAGTGCCATCGGGTGCGCTCCATGCCCATAGGTTTGGCATTTCCCAGTCGGCAGGTGCCATTGCGTACACTGTTATGTCGGGCACGTCTGCCATTGCAGGGTCGTTATAGCTAAAGTCAAAAGTGCCGTTTTCTTCAACAGTTATCCAAACTTCTGCGGCATCTATAGAGATATCTTCTGTCTGCACTTCGCCACCATTTGCGTTAATTATAACGGAGTTTACCCAAATTGGTATGCTTGCTGTGTAAGAGCCATCGTCTGCCATGCGCAGCTCTTTGCCCGGCCATGCCTCGTATAAATTTGTGCCGTCCGGTGCACTCCACGCCCAAAGGCTCGGCGCTTGCCAGCTCTCCGACACTGTTGCGTGCAGAGTAAATTTTTCAACGTATTCGGGCGCTTCGCCTGTTGTCTGTGCGTCGTAGCTTATGTCGACAGTTTCGGCATCTGTAATTGTAACCCATGCATTTTTCGGCTCAATTACAAGGCCCTCTGTTTGAATTTCTGAATTATTTGCACTTATAATTAAATTATTTGCAAAACTCGGTAGCCATATGTAATACCACCCCTCATTTGCGGCATCCATGTCAAGCTCGGCACCGGGCCATGCTGCAAAAGCGTTTGTGCCGTCGTCGTTCCATGCCCAAGCAGACGGCGCTTGCCAATCAGCAGGGACTTTAACGTAAACCGCAAACATGTCATCTTCGGCGGCAAAAGCTGTAATGCCTGAAAGTGCACAAACAGCAAAAACAAGAGCAATCGACAAAGTTAAAAAGCGTTTTATTTTTTTCATGATTTTTCCTCCTGATAATATGATTTACGAAAGTGTTTCGCTATCTTAATCTCATAATATCACCAAAAAATTAGCATGTCAACGAATTATCACGAAAGCGTTTTAGTGATAATTTTACAGAGTTTTGCTTGTTTTTGCAAGCTTTTCAGGTAAAAATATTATATATTTTTTAACGTTTTATAAGAGTGTGTTAATTTTGTCATTGTTCTTATTTTGCTTAATTCCTTGCACCATATTAAGCACATCTTCACTTAAAATAGCCTCATGAGCGTTTTTAACAAGATACTTGTCTTTTTGCCCAATGTTTTCAACTTGCTTACCACTAATTAAATCTTCGGTAAAAGTTTTTTGTAGTAGCAAGTTGCCTACATATTTTTCATTGCTTAAAATACGGTCTATCGTTGAAGTGCTCCATATTGTTTTGCCTGTTACTGTTTTAATATTGTTTTCTTCAAGATGCTTTTTAATTTTGCGCACACCATTGCCATGTAAATATAAATCGAATATTTTTCTGACAACAACGGCTTCTTCGGGAACAATTTTAAGCACACCATCGCTGCCCTTTGTGTAGCCTAAAAATTGCGAATGGTTTAAAATTGCTTTTCCGCTTTTCATCCTGCTATTTATCCCAAACTTGATGTTTTGGCTTTTAGAAAAGCTTTCTTCCTCGTGGATTGCCGCTATAATAGTGATAAATGTCTCAGATGTTTTAAGTGTGTTTATGTGTGTGGTGTCTGTTATAACTGCGATGTTCATTTTTTTAAGTCTCCTTATAGTTTTTAATATTTCAAGTGTATCTCTACCAAAGCGAGAAAGTGATTTTGTAAGTATTATATCTATTTTCCCTTTTTCACAGTCTTGCAATAGGCTGATATAACCTTGCCTGTTTTTGGTGCGTAGACCTGATGATTTATCGGCATAAACCCCGACAAATGTCCAATTAGGGTTTTGTTTTATGTATAGCTCGTAATAGTCTGTCTGCGTTTTTAAGCTGCTTAATTGTTCTTCTTTTTTTGTGCTAACACGGCAGTAAGCGGCTACTTTTAATTTGTTTTTAGGCATAAATAAACCTCCATGCTAAGATTATAGCATGGAGGCGCTTGTTTTATGGTGTTTTTAAAGATTATTATATAATTCATTTTAAAATAATAAAAGCTACATTTTGAAAACTCAAAATGTAGCTTTTAACTTGGAGCTGGTGGACGGACTTGAACCCCCGACCTGCTGATTACAAATCAGCTGCTCTACCAACTGAGCTACACCAGCGTGTGTATTTTTACTACTTGACTATTATAGCAAATATAAAACAAAAAATCAAGCATTATTTTCAAAATTGCAAAAAACTATTAAAAACCATAAAAATTTTACATAAATTATTGTTTTTTTAGCATTAATAAACAGTTTCAACTAATTTGCATAAGTTTTTTCTACCGAATAAAGTAAAATGCACTTAAGTAACTACACTTAAAATATTTGCAATTGCCAAAAATCTGTTTATATGAAAGAACTCCCTTTGTTTCCAAAGGGAGTTATTTCATATGGTATAGAGGTTAAGGAGTGGTGTAACCCAAAATCACAGTCCCAGTATAACTGCAATAGGAGGAGAAGGTTACACCTGATGAAAAAGTGCACCGACAATCTAGCTTATACACTAGTTTGTAACTATCTTGCAATTAAATTGTAACTCTTTTGATACTATTTGTCAACCCCTTTTTTAATAATTTTGTAACTTTTATTGTTAAATTTTCTTAATATTCAAAAAATTTAACCCTTTTAGCCGTTATTATGCTAATTATTACAAATTGCAATAAAAAAATATTACAAAATAATTACAACAACTTGGATTTGCAGTGGGAAATCCAAGCATTTTGTAAAGTTTGTAATATTTAAGTAAAGTTTTAGTTGTTAATATTTCTGTTTCATTAAAAATTCTATAAAAAAGCAAAAACGAACCATTTACGGCCTACTGCCGTTCTTGTTCAAAAAAACAATTGTAATTTAAACGTTTTTTTCTTGCAATACAAAATTAAAGTGTAAAATTAACTAAAAATGTATTGCCTTCTTTGTGCTGTGCCTCTTCGTCACTATAAAGCTCGTTGTAGCATAGTGAAAACTCTGTCTCGCTACTTGGCACAGCAAAAAGCAAGTCATATGTTTTTGCCTCTCCCTGTGACAAAGTTTCTTCAAGTGGCATCATGTTTTCTGTTAGTGCGTTGTATGTATATGCCTTTTTTTCACCATCGAATATTAAATAAAAATCGCTATCTTTTACTGATATGTCATGTAAAAAAGTGCTTGTATACGTTAAATTCACAAGTACAAGCTTATAATTTGCATCGCTTGGCACAAGGTCTTCATAAGAGCTCACAACGTTTGCTGAGTTAAGTGTAAAGTCAAAAAACATTGTTGTTAAGCTATCACCCATGTTTGCGGTAATTGTCTGCACATCCGGCTCTTCATCTTCTTGTATTTCCTCATTTTTTTGCCCTGCACAAGCAATAAGTTGTGCTGTTATAAGCAAAAGCATTATTAATAATATTGTTAGTCTAATTATTTTCTTCATAAAATTTGCCCCCAAATCATACATTAACTAGTGTAACACGAATTACATACTGTTGTCAAAATAATTGTTTTCAAATCAGATTATATCGTTTTGGCTAAGACGGAGGAACGTACATGCTAACAAGTTTTAACGAAAAATTGCACATGTTCATATGGGGCCCCGGAATGTTATTTTTCTTCTGTGGGTGTGGTGTGTTTTTAACCATAGGCACAGGATTTTTCCAAATAAAACATATGCACACTTGGGTTAAAAGCACGCTCGGATCTTTATTAGACAAAAACATCACTCATGGAAAGCAAGATGAGCATAGCACAAGTGCTTTTCAAACTTTCACCTCCGCACTTGCAGGAACACTTGGCACAGGCAATATAGTAGGCGTTGGTACTGCACTTGCGGCGGGAGGACCCGGTGCTATATTTTGGATGTGGATTTCAGCAATTTTTGGTATGATGACAGGCTACGGTGAAAACGTGCTGGGTTATTTATACAGGCGGCGTAATAAATGTGGGCAATGGCAAGGTGGTCCAATGTATTATTTGCAATACGGCTTAAAAAGCAAATGGCTTGCGGTAATTTTTGCAGTATTTGCAACTTTAGCAAGCTATGGTATGGGCAACATGGCGCAAAGCAACAGCATTGCGCACGCATTACAATCAAATTTTAACTTACCGCCAATTGTAACAGGTATTGTAGTGGGTATTATCATTGCTATAGTTATAACAGGTGGCATAACACGCATAGGCAATGTTACAGAAAAACTCATACCCATAATGGCAACAGTATATATTATGGGTTGCTTTATTATTCTAATTAAATTTGCACACAACATACCAGATGCGTTTTATGACATTGTAAAGAGCGCTTTTAGCACACGTAGCATTGTAGGCGGTGTGGGTGGCTACTCCGTGCTTTCAGCTATGCGCTTTGGCATAGCACGCGGTGTTTTTTCTAACGAGGCGGGTCTTGGTAGTAGTGTACTTATTCACTCTTCAAACAGCGTTAAAGAACCGGCTGTACAGGGCATGTGGAATATTTGCGAAATTTTTATAGACACAATAATAATGTGCACACTTACCGCCCTTTGCATACTTGTTACAGGCGCTTTTGAAACAAGTACAAATGGTGCATTACTGGCATCAAAAGCATTTGAATTGGGGTTTGGTAACATTGGTGGTGTATTCTTAAGTGTAGCCATAACACTTTTTGCGTTTTCTACACTTTTGAGTTGGAGTTATAATGGCTCGCTTGCAATGGAGTACTTATTTGGCACAAAATCCCGCAAGATATACACTATATTGTTTGTATTTATAATACCATTTGGTTGCACATTACAACTGGATATTGTTTGGAGTATAAGCGATACATGTAACGGGCTAATGGCGGTGCCAAACTTAATTGGAATTATATTGCTAAGCGGAAAAATATTTAATGTTACTAGGGTTTATTTAGCAAATAAAAGCAATATGTAAGGTGGCCGTGATTTTAAACGCAGAGCTACCTCCATTACACTACCGACAAGATGATGTGCCAGCGCAGCTAATACTCCCATAGTCAAGTCTTGAATTTATAGTATAAAAATTAATAGGACTAAATTAGGTTATCACTGAAATTACAGCGATTAAACTAAATTAGTCCTATTTGTTCGTGTTTAAAACTTTAAAATTGCAGATACAATTAGAGTTTTAAACACCTTACTGCATTGATAAAAATAGTCAAGCACTGCGTAGGGTTTTAAATAAATTATAACCCAAACTAAACTTGGCTTTTATTTTAGCCTCCGCAAGGGTGGCAAGTTGAGTCTACCGTAGTATCGTTTGAGCCGTCTTTCATGCAAAGGTGAACAGCGCCGCGTTTAAATGCAAGTGGTAGTGCAAGAATATTTGGCTCATCACCAACAAACTTTTTCTTCGCATCTTCAAGAGCCTCTTCAAAAGTTGCTCTTGTTTTTAAGCCCATGCCACGTGCTATACCCGGCTCTCTTGCACCTACAATGTAAATTGCGCTTGTGTTCATCTCGGCAATATGCCCACAGCTCATCATTGAAAAACCATGGAATGGGTGGAAAGCGTTGCAGTAGCGATATTTACGAATATACTCGGCATTTGTGCCAAAATATTCTCCATATCTGTTCATGTCCGGCAGTACGTTCATGTAATCTTTTTGGAACATATCATAGAGCTCACGCAAATATGGCCAGCGCTCGTCGTGGAAATAGCCATCGCAAATGCTTGAAACTATAAATACGCACTTGTCGCTTAAAATACGTTTGTGGCGTATAACTTGTGCGCTAAGCGCTTGCATAAACTGGATGGGGTTTGTACCCATACCGTTACCGTAGTGGAAATTTGTTGGCAAACCAAACACAACAACGTCATATTTTTTCTCTGCCCAGTGTACGTATGTACGTTTGTCTGCATCTTTCCAGCTTAGCGGTTGCATCTCTTTTGCCCAGCCGCTGTAAATGCTTATTTGGCGGCTAACAGTGTCAAGAACAGCGTCACAGCAGAAGAATTTTTTACCCATTTTCTCTTCCATAAACATGCCTTGTTGGTCAAATTTATTGCGCATTTCGCTGTGTGCTGAAACAGGTGTAAAATCCCCTCTGTGCATAACTTTTGGCACATGGTGCTCAGCAATACTGCGCCAATGTGTTATGCCTGTTGCGCAGTGCTTGTAACCGCCCGAATAACCGCCATAAGGGTTGCCGGAAGTATGACCTATTAAAATAGCAATATCAGCATCGTAAACATATTTATTCAAATAAACATGGTCACCTCTTGAGGTGTAGCCAAGGTCTACAATGTTATCGTAATCTTCAGAGTCATGGCTTGTGATTTGGCCTGCCTCGTAAAAATCGTTAAAAAGTTTGTCGCCTAAAATTTCGCGCATCTCCGGAATTGTTGCACGTGGGTGCAAGCCGTTTGAGCAAAGCATTAATATGTTTTCTTTTTTAACACCTTTTGAATAAAGCTCGTCAAGGCAAGCCGTTATGCTAACTTTGCGGTGGCTGGTTTCTTGGCAACCACCTTTAACTATGTCGGGTATAACAAAAACAACTGTGCTGTTTTCGTTTGCAAGCTCTGCCAGTGGCTCCATACCAATGGGGTTGCGTATGCTTTTTAGTGTCTCTGCATAAAGTGAGTCCCAATCTTGTGGTAAGCATTCGGGGTCCTCTACTGTTATTCCGGGGATAAATACATCTGTTGTATCAGGTAAGTTTGCGCTCATTAAACCTTCGCCATATTCAAATTCAAGTTTCATTTATAATCTCCTTTTATTTATTGTTTTTAATTATTTGCCCATGTAAGTTTTAATAATTGTTAAATATTCGTCAGGATAAAAACCAATTTCTCCGCTAAAGCGTGTAAGGGCTATTAACCCGCCGTCAATTTCATCAATAGATGCAAGCATTTGTGCGTTTTCCTCTTTTAAACCACCACCATAAATTACAGGCATACCACCTGTTTGCTCTTTTACAAAATTTGCAATTTTTTGTATGTATGGTTTGTCAGCAGGTGTTTTTCCTGGGCCAATGCTCCAAATAGGTTCATATGCAATTACAATTGAGCTTTTATCAACATCTTGCAAGCCTGTTGAAAGTTGCTTACCCAAAACTTCTTGCCAATTTTCTTGCTCTTCGCTTGTCTCTCCAATACAGTAAAGCACTTTCAACCCTGCTTTTTGAGCTGCTTTAATTTCTTCGTTCAAAATTTTGTTCACATATTCTTTATCTGATATGTTTGCGAAAGATAGCACACCAAGTTTGTCTGCACGCTCTTCACAGTGCCCTATTATAGTTGTGTTGCAGCCCATTTCAACAGTGGCATTTGCTGTGCGCTGTGAGGTAAATGCACCAAAATTTCCGCCCACTGCTGTGTCTGCACGGTGCACAGCTTGTGAACCTATGTTTAACGGCGAATTCTCGCTTTTTGCGCACACAGCACTTATAAGGTGCGCCTCTGGGAAATACATGCTGAACTGTACTTCGTCTGCACTATATGCTTTTAAAGCCTCTTGTGTATTTTCTACAATTGTTTTTGCCCATTCGCTCATAGGTGCAAGCCTGTTTACACCACCGTTTTCAGGGCTAATATCAAAGCGTTTTAAGTTTAAGCAAATATGTTTCATATAAATCTCCATTCTGTGCAAAGCACGTATAATTTACAAAACCTCCGTGAAATGGAGATTTTCGGTATCTTCTGCCTGTGGTTGTAAACCATAATATAAGTATTTAGCGTGATATTCACTTTAGTCAATTCGATGTAATCCGAACCCCGGCTTGCATCGGATTGGCTAGCTACTTACTATTAATCTCGTCTATAACTTGCTGCATGGTGGGCGCATTACCTGTTGCTACGTAGCAATATGTTGTGGCATTTGCAAAAGCAAGCTTTTCTTCACCTTTTAAATTTGTAAGGCAAGCAGTCATATATCCACCGTTAAAGGTGTCCCCTGCTCCTGTTGTTTTTACGGGATTTTCACAGTAATTTTGCATTGCAAAACTGCTACCTTTTGTTTTAGTTGCCATAACCGCAAAATAAAGCGAGTGTATAATAACCTCATCTATACCTATTTTTACCTGTGCTTTTTCAACTGCCTTTAGTGCAGCTTGCATTGATGCAGGGTCATTAATATTTTCCGGGTAATCTATGCCTAAAGCTTTACATAAAATGCCGCCCTCATGCTCATTTAAACTAAGTGTTTGCGGTAAAATTGCATCTTGCGTTTTTAATGTTTCAAGTGCTTGCATTAAAGCTTCTGGTGTGCGTTTGTTCAAGTTTGCAAAATCGTGAAAAAACCTTTTTGTCTTGCCGTTCTGTTTTGCTATTTTTACCATATTGGCTAAAATATTTTCAAAATCATACATATTAGACCAATAACCAACACCAATTATGTCATTATTTAGCAGTTCTTCAACTCTTTCCATTGAGTATTTATCAAGTATATTTTCCCACTTCAAATTAATTAAACGCTCTAAATTCGGCATCATAATTTTACCATCGGTAAATTCTAAAATTTGAATATTAGAGGGTGCACCTAGTGAATAAATATCTGCCAGCCCATTAAATTCGTCAAATATGCTCTCTGTGCTGTTTTCTCCAAACATTCCAAGCAAGCTTGTTTTTAGCCCAAGCTTTGCAACTGCGCGCCCTGTGTTACACACAAAACCTCCACTAATTCTGCGCTTTAATACACGCTCGGTTGCCATGCCACCCGTTTTTCGCTCTGTTATTGCATTGCCAAGCTCTATCATATTTGCCATTTTATTGATTTCAGTGTCGGATTTTCTTGAAGAAACAAGCTCCCATACCTCGTCCACCATTCCGTCAATACAAAGCATTGCGCTTGCATTTAGTGCGGTCATTTCACTTTTTATTGCAGTTTTGTCCATTTTTGCCTCCTAAATGAATACTTAAATCCATGCTGAATATTGTTTGTGTTGCAAATTTAAAGAGCAATCACAGCAGACACTAATACACACGTATGTATATAGCTTTATTAAAGAGTATCTAAAAAACACTAGGAGTATAGTGCCCGAAATATTCATTTACAATGATACAACAGAAAAAAAAATTTGTCAATGCTTTTTTCACCGCCAAACTACATAACCACTAGATAATTTTACACAAAATGTCAAATGCAAAATATTACATTTTTACCAAAAAAATATTGTAGTTACTAATTATTTAACAAAAACCTTGACAAACGCTTTGAAGTAGTACATAATTAATTGTACACACGAATGTATAGTGAGGTCTTTCTATTTATGATAAAAAGAAATTTAAAAGCAACGAGAAAAGATGTTGCAAGACTTGCAAATGTTAGCGAAACAATTGTGTCTTATGTGGCAAACGGCAACAGGTATGTTGCAAGCGACAAAGCAAAGCGAGTGCAAGAGGCAATGAAAACCTTAAATTACACACCAAACCCAATAGCAAGAAGCTTAAAAGGCAAAAATTCAAAGCACATGCTTTTTATAGTTGACCAAATTGATAACGAGCACTTTGCACGCGTAGTAAAAGAGATGGATGAACTTGCGTATGAAAAGCGTTATTTAGTATCGCTACTGGGCAATAGACACGACGACAATTTTTTACCACATATTTTGTCGCGGCAAGTTGATGGCGTTGTAATAAGCTCCATGAGTATGCAGGAAGATAGCATTACAAGGCTAATAGAAGCAGGCATGCCCGTTGTTTTAGTAATGAATAAAGACTACAACATGGAGTTTAAAAATTGCGGTAAAATTTACACAGGACTTTATGGTGGTGCAAGAGCTGCCGCAAACAGGCTTTACGAAAAAGGGCGAAAAAACATTTTATACGTGGATAGAATGAGCACAAAAGGTGTTTACTCTAATTTGATGGACCATAGATATCGCGGTTATTACGATGTGTGCAAAGAACACAACACATGCGACCCACAACATAATTTTATATCCGGTTGCAAAACACATGATGAAATTTTCTCAAGCATTAAAGCAAAACTTGAGCAAGACAAAACAGTTGATGCAATTATGGCAAGAAACGACTCTCTTGCCACGCTTGCACTAAGAGCGGCGGCAGAAGCAGGTTTAAATGTGCCACAAGATTTATCTGTTGTGGGCTTTGACAACTCTAGTATTGCAAATTACACATCACCTAAGCTTACCACTGTTGAAATAGACAGAAGTGCGCTTGCAAAACAATCTGTTGAAATGATATGTGAAATGCTTGAGGGCGAAGCGCCAAGGACTGTGCATTTAAATACAAGCTTTATAGAGAGAGAAAGTTTATAAAAAATTTATATATTAAAGGAGAAAAATATGCTGACAAATAATCTTGAAATGCTAAAAAAAGCAGCAAAAGAGGGGTATGCTATACCTGCTATTAACACGCAAGGTGGGCAGTACGACATTATAAGGGCGTGCTGTAAAGCCGCACAAGAGATGCAAAGCCCTATGATTTTAGCACACTATGTGGCAACAGGTGCATATTCCGGGCACGACTGGTTTTATGAAACTGCAAAATGGTGCGCAAATAAAGTTGATGTACCTGTGTCAATCCACCTAGACCACGGCGATTGCTTTGAAATTTGTATGGAGGCACTGCGCCTAGGTTTTACAAGCGTTATGATAGACGGTTCGACAAAACCAATTGAAGAAAATGCGGCTATGACAAATGAGGTTATCAAAGTTGCAAAGTGTTTTAATGTGCCTGTAGAGGCTGAAATAGGCGAGCTTTTGCGCCTTGATGGCGGTGTGCCAATGGAAAATAAAAACATTGTAGACCCCGAGGAAGTTAAAAAATTCTTGAGCCTTTGCAAACCCGATACACTTGCAATAGGCATAGGCAATGCACACGGATATTACAAAGGTAAGCCTGAAATACACCTAAACGTTCTTGAATCTGTGCGTAAATTTACTGATATACCTCTTGTTTTGCACGGTTGCACAGGCATGGAAGAGAGTATTATTAAAGATGCCATTAAAATGGGTGTTGCTAAAATAAACTTTGGCACAGACATTCGCTATAAATATGTTGAGCACTATGAAGAAGCACTTAAAACTGACCATAACGGGCATTCTTTCAAGCTTAGCAACATGGCAAGCGATGCCTTGTGCGAGGATATCAAAGAAATAATTAAGCTTTCAGGCAGTGCCGGCAAAGCATAAAATTAAATTAAATTAAAGGTAGGTTTTTATATATGAAAAAGAAAATTAATGTAGGTTTTATAACAACAGTTTCAGGGCGCTGGCCAAGAGAATTACCTGAAAAAAGAATAAAAGAGTATGGCGATTATCTTGAAAAAAACATGCCATATGCAAATATAGTTAAATACAAAGAGCTAGTCTCATCAAAAGACAGCGTTAAAGATTGCATAAGCGAGTTTAAAAAAGCCGAGATAGACATAATGATTATGGTTTATGGCGCATTTACAGGCGACGATGTTTGCTGTACATTTGCAGATGAGCTTAAAGTGCCCATTGTTCTTTGGGCACCACGTGAAGAGACCTGGGAAAGAGAAGACCGCCTATATGCAAACGCACTATGTAGTGCAACAATGAACGGTGCCAGCCTTAAACGCATAGGTGCAGATTATCGCATTGTATTTGGCAATGTAGACGAAGAGCGCGTACAAAAGCAAGTTGATGACATTGTAAGTGCATATGCAGCTGTAAAAAACATAAAAGGGCTAACTTTTGGCCTATTGGGTTACCGCCCAACTGCTTTTTACAATTGTTCTTTTGATGAAATTACAATAAGAAGAACATTTGGCATTAATATAGAAGAGACTGATTTAAAAGTTGTGTTTGACATGATGGAGGCAATTCCACAAGAAGAGGTTAATGCCGAAATAGAAAATACAAAGAAACTTTGGGACACAAATGCACTGCCCGAGGGTTACCTTGATAACCATGTACGCCTTTATTTAACACTAAAAAAACTTGCACCAATGCAAGGATATGATTACTCTGCAATTAAATGCTGGCCTGAAATGGGTGCATTAAAAACAACACCTTGTGCTGTTTTAGGGCGCCTAGCAGACGAGGGCATACCCGTTAACTGTGAAGGTGATGTTGATGCCGGGCTTGCCGCTGTAATACAAAATATTTTAACTGACACACCTGCTTTTATAACAGACCTTATAAATATTGACGAAAAAGAAAACACGGTTACTTACTGGCACTGCGGAAATGCTGCACCAAGTTTGCATAACTGTGCAGACGGCGTTAAAATGTGTGACCACCCGCTTGCAGGCCAAGGTACTGCGTTTTATTGCTCGCTAAAAACAGGCCCTGTAACTGCGGCAAGGCTCACAAACTTAAACGGCAAATATGTAATGTTTATTTTAGGCGGAGAGGCTGTTCCCACAGAGCGCTGCACAAGGGGTTCTATGGTAAATGTTAAAGTTGAAACACCTGTATTAGAGCTTGTTGACAAAATTGCTGAGAGCGGCATGAGCCACCATTACAGCGTAATATGGGCAGACGTTGCAGACAAAATGGCAGAGATTGCTAAAATTTTAGGTATTGAAGTTATTAAACTATAATAAAAACCTGCTAAACCTAATTATTTAGCATAAATACTAAACATTTGTTGTAAAAAACACATTAAAAGCTTATTTAACGCTTTGCACTTAGTTTTTACCATATTTAAAAAGTAAAAAATAAGTTTTTTTAACACAAATTATACATTTACTCGTTGAAAATTTATTATTTTATGGTATAATCATTACATAAAATATTGTATTTGCCACATATGCCAGCGTTACAATACTAATGCTTGCTTGTTGTGGCAGAATGGAGTTAATCATGGAGCAAAACAATAACAACACTAATAACTATCAGCAACCACAAACCGGCACACCACCGCAACAAGGCTATACACAGCCACAAAACAGCGGCTATTACCAGCAACCTCAAGGGCAACCACAAGCACAAAATTATCAATATCAACAACATCAACAACAACAGCAAAATTATTACCAACAACAGCCTCAAGTTACACCCGATGCTATGGAAAACAAAGGTCTTGGTGCACTTTGCTACTTAGGCACAGTTTTTGTTATATTGGCACTTGTTGCAAACGGCAAATCTCCATTTGTAAGACACCACGCAAACCAAGGTGTTGCACTTGACGTGCTTACACTTTTATCTACACTTATGATGATAATACCTTTCCTTGGTTGGATTGCATATGGTATATTCTCAGTAGTTTTGTTTGTGTTCAGAATTATGGGCTTACTTAAAGCAAGGAATGGTCAAGTTAGCACTTCCCCCATTTGCGGTGGGTGGAACTTTATACGCTAATCATTTATAAAACCTACTTAAACCACAGCTAATAAGCTGCGGAAAAATACAAGTATTTTAGGGGCACCTCTGTAAAAGAGGTGCCCCTATATTATTTATATCAATTATATATCGGTTTGTCACAAATGTCCGTCTTTCTGATTTTGGGTAACTTTACTCTTCAAATAAGAGTTTCACTTACTTCTTTCAACTTTTTAAAAATCACTCAAACTATGCTTATCTAACTTGTATCAACACTGTTCACATGGTTTTTAAACACGACAAGCCGTGCCTTTATAAGGTTTTTTGTATAATAAAAATTCATTTCACCAAAAACTTTTTTATTATTACTTGACTTTTTATTATACACTTGCTACAATATACCCATACCCCCTATGGGTATAAAAGGAGTGTTAATATGAAACAATGTATGGATGTAGACGCTATAAATAAGCGCCTAAAAAAAATTGAAGGTCAAGTGCGCGGAGTGCAAAAAATGGTTGAGGAAGACAAACCATGTGAGGCAATACTAATCCAAATAGGTGCAATAAAATCAGCCCTGCACAAAACAGGGCAAGTTATACTTGAGGGGCACATGCACCACTGTGTGCTTGACGGCATAAGCAGCGGAAACGAAGATGAAACAATAGAAAAGCTGATTTCGGCACTTAATCAGTTTTCTAAAACATTATAGGTGGAAATGGAGATTATTATGAAAAAGCATGTAATGAAGCTTAACTCTGTACCCATGCTTTGGATTTCGGGCATATTCTTGCTTGCAAGCTTTATCACAGAGTATATATTACCACTAATGGGTATATCTTTTGAGTTTGTAATAAACCCTGCATGGGTGTCTCTTATTATTTCTGGCATACCTCTTGCCTATTTAGCGGTAGTTAACACTTTAGACAAGCGCATTACCTCTCCGCTTTTAATTACAATTGCCATGGTTGCCGCTGTTTATATTGGTGATATTTTTGCAGCAGGTGAAGTTGCCTTTATTATGGCTATTGGTGAACTTTTAGAAGATAGAACAGTTGAAAAAGCTAAAAAAGGTATTGAAATGCTTTTAAACCTTGTACCTGCACAAGGTAGAGTTATAACAGAAAACGGCGAAAAAATGCTTGATGCAAAAGACATTAAAAAGAATGATATAATTAGGGTTTTACCCGGAGAAAGTTTCCCTGCTGACGGCATAATTATTACAGGCAACACAACTGTTGACCAAAGTATTATGACAGGTGAAAGTTTGCCAGTTGACAAATCAGTTGACGACGAGGTATTTACAGGAACTATAAACCGCTTTGGTTCTGTTGATATTAAGACAACAAAATCTTTTGCAAATTCATCATTGCAAAAAATGATTAAGCTTGTTGAAGATGCAGATAATCAAAAAGCACCTACACAAAAAATTGTAGATAAATGGGCAGGCTATCTTGTTCCCCTAGCATGTCTAATTGCAATAGTTACGTATTTAATTTTTACCTTCGCTTTAGGAAGACCGGATGATGCACTTATTCGTGCTGTAACTATTTTGGTAGTTTTTTGCCCATGTGCATTAGCTTTGGCAACACCAACCTCTATTATGGCGGCCATTGGGCAAGCCACAAAAAACGGTGTGCTTATTAAATCGGGCGAGGCGCTTGAGCGAATGGGTACAGTTAACACAGTCTGTTTTGACAAAACAGGTACATTGACACACGGCAAACTTACGGTAAGTGACATAACAACCTTTGACTATGATGAAAATGAGCTTATAACACTTGCAAGCACAGTAGAAAGCCGCTCGGAACATCCTATCGGTAAGGCTGTTACAAATTATTCAAAGGCAAACAAATTAAGCTTGCCTGAATTAAAATACTTTTCCATGGCTGTTGGTAAAGGTGTTACCGGCACTGTAAACGGTGCAGTTATTTTCTGTGGTAATGAAAAGCTCATAGAAGACAATGCCAAACTTTCTATTGATAATGAAGTATCTGAAATTATATCTGCTTTAAGGCAACAAGGCAAAGCTGTAATAATAGTGGCAACTACAGAAAAAATTATTGGTGTAATTGGGCTTTCAGATGAGATAAAAGACACATCAAAAACAGCTATCTCAAACCTTAAAGAAGCCGGTATTAATAACACGGTACTGCTTACAGGTGACAACGAAAAGAGTGCTAACTATATAGCAAATAAAGTTGGTATAACAGAGGTTAGGTCATCGCTACTACCCGAGGGCAAAGTTTTGGCAATAAGTGAACTTATGAAAAACAACAATGATGTTTGCATGGTTGGCGATGGTGTAAACGATGCACCTGCACTTAAAACCGCAAATGTTGGAATTGCCATGGGCACAATGGGTAGTGATATAGCCATTGACGCCGCCGATATTGCAATTATGGGTGATGATATATCTAAAATTTCGTATATTAAAAAGCTGTCAAATGCAACAATATTCTCCATTAAATTCAACATTACAATGTCAATGATTATTAACTTTGCAGCTATTATTCTATCTGTAATGGGGCTTTTAAACCCTGCAACAGGTGCACTGGTACATAACGCAGGCTCTGTACTTGTTGTGCTCAATGCAGCAAGGCTTTATGATAAAAAAATAGTTTAAATGTTTAATTTTTCAATTATTATCATGCAGTAAGCAATTAAAAAAGCGGTTTTTTAAAGTATATACTAACAAGCAAACACGGCAAGCTTATAATTTTGCACCTTATTAACTGCATACATACCTTAGCCGGCAATGTCTCTTTTTCAACAGCTTTTTTAAAATCTTGCTTATAAACACCATTTTTAAGTAGTGCTTTAATAACATTTCTCTTTTGCTTTAACTTAAAATCGCTTATTAGCGTTGTATAAATTAAAACAGCATTTTCAAAGCTACTGTAACTTTCAACTGCACTAGTGCTGTATTTATGCTTTTTAGCAAAAGCGCGCAGCTCCTCTATTAGTAGCAAAATTGCATTAATCCGCTTTGTGCTGTGGCTGTGGCTTGCTGAACTTTCAACAAACCTGTAATAATATAAGCATGCTTGTTTCAGCACCACAACTTTACCGCACACAGCAAGATAATATAAATTAAAAAGCAAATCTTCACCTATATTTAGCTCTTCATTTATATCTGTGATTATCTGTTTTAAAATAATTGTCTTGTATATCTTGTTCCACCTGCTGTTGCTAATAGGTGCAAGGCTTGCACTCTCTGTGAAAAATTTTGCGGTTAATTCCTCACCTTTTTCATATACTCTCAGTGCATCACTTTCAAAGTTTTTATTCTCACTTTCAAAACAATGAATGTATCCGCACTGCACCATGTCTGCTTTGTGCTTTACTATATTTTCATATAAAACATTTATCATATCAGGCGCAATTGTATCGTCAGCATCCACAAAACACGTGTATATACCTGTTGCGTTTCTTATTCCCACAAAAACAGCGGTGGTTACTCCCCCATTTTGTTTATCAATAACTTTAACTCTGCTGTCTTTTTGTGCAAATTCATAACATATTTGTGCACTCTTATCAGTACTGCCATCATTTACAAGTAATATTTCTAAATTTGTGTGCAGCTGCTTCAAAATGCTCTCAATGCAATTTTGCAGATATTTTTGTGCGTTATAAATAGGTACTATTATTGTTATTTTTTCCAAATACATCACCTGTTTTTTTGTTTAAATGCAAAACAAAGCATATTACTTGCTGTTTTTGCACCGAAAATTTTTGTTAAAACATAAATTATTCTCACTGTAAAAGATGTATTATATTTTAATACATCTTTTTTATTGCAAATTTTTTCAAGCGTATTATTGTCTATTTGCTCTTTACACAAATTTATATTAATCATTAAAGTCGCGTATTGAAAAGCAACATATGACAAAACATTTTCGCTGTTAGTTTTCACTAATTCTTCTATTGTGGATACAACATCTAAAATTTGCCTTTTACTTACATTTCTTGAAATTGAATTATTTCTAACCCTGTAAAAGTAGAGCACTGCATTATAAAACTCAATTTTCACGTTTTTCACATCTAAAATTTTGCCACAAAAAAGAATATCTTCCGATAAAGTACCTTTTACAAAAAAAATATTGTTATCAATCAGCATTTTCTTTTTAAACAGTTTCAAACACGCGCTAGAGGTATATATATTACTATTTACAAGCATGCTTATATCGTTTGAATATGATTTTGCACATTTCCGCTCTGCCTCGTGACTGCCTTTTCTTGTATAGTTAAAACAAAGAGCATCTATGCTTTTTTCATGCGCTTTTTCACACAGTGTTATTAAACTGTGTGCGCTGTCACTAAGCAAATAATCATCACTGTCAACAAAGAGTATGTACTCCCCCAAAGCTTTCTCAATACCTGTATTTCTCGCCGCTGCAAGCCCCTCATTTTCCTTATTAATACAATTTATATTACTGTATTTCCCCTCGAACTCTCGGCAAATTTCAGGGCTGTTGTCTGTAGACCCATCGTTTACAAGTATTATTTCAGTGCAATTCATATCCGCTTGCTCAATAACCGAGTTTACACACTGGTGCAAAAATTCTGCCGTGTTGTATACGGGGATTATTACAGATAATAATGTCATTGCTTTGCTCCGTTCTTTGTTTTTATAGTTAAACAAATTCAAAATTTGCACAAGACGGCATAACTAGAATTTTGTTTATCATGGCGTCGGACTGAGCCATAATGTAGTATTGAGATAAAAAGCAGTGCATATAAACGGAATTTTAGAAATAGACTTTTATAGGTTTGGGATTGGTTTGACTATACAAGTGTCACGTGTTAAAATACTCAAAAATAGATTTTGCCGCAGTTTTTGACACACCTTTGGCACTTGCAAGCTCTTGCTCACTTGCATTTTTAACTGCTGTAACTGTCTTAAAATGTGCCATTAAAGCTTTTGCTGTTGCCGGGCCTATGCCTGGCACTCCCTGCAAAGTTGAAGAGTATGTTTGTGCCTTTTGCAGCCGTTTTCTGTAATCGTTAGCAAAACGGTGTGTCTCGTCTTGTATTGACGTTATGAACGTAAACACACCCTTGTGCATGGAGAGCGTAATCTCCTCACCTATGCTGTTAACAAGCCCTCTCGTTCTGTGCTTGCCGTCTTTAACCATTCCGAATATTGGCACATCGCTGAGTTTTGTGCCCTGCAATGCTTTTACTACAGTACTTACTTGCCCTTTGCCGCCATCCAGTAGTATTAAGCCCGGTTTTTGCGCAAACTGCCCTGTCTCTTCCGTCTCAAATCTGTTCGCACGCCTGGTAAGCGCCTCTCGCATGGAGGCATAGTCGTCATTTCTATATACACTCTCAATTTTAAAGCGCCTGTACCCTGCTTTGTGTGGTTTGCCGTTTTTAAATACTACCATACCAGCAACGCTCGTATTGTCACCCCAGTTTGATATATCATAGCTCTCTATATACTCGGGCGCACCGCTTAGACCAAGCAAATTTGCCATTTCGTCAAGTTGTTTTTGCTCCTTGGCATATCTCCCGCTCTCGCGTGCAAGGCGCTCGCTTGCGTTTGTTTTAGCCATCTCCACAAGTTTAAGCACATCTCCACGTTTGGGGCTGTAAAGCTGTACATTTACCTTTTTAAGCTCACATAATAGTTTTTCAATTTGCTGTGAGCTCTCCGGTAGCACGTCTATTGCCACACTCTTAGGTATGTCGTTTTCTTGTGTGTAGTAATATTGTGTTATAAACTCCTCTCGCAACTCGTCTATGTTTGGGTTATCATGAAAGACAAACTCGCGCTTATCGTAAAGGCGTCCGTCTCTATAACGCAAAATTGCGGCACACGTTGCACTTGCACTACCTGCAAAAGCAAACACATCTTGCTCTGCCACCTCTATGCGTATAATTTTTTGTGATATTGTCAGCTTTTCAAGTGCACGTATTTGGTCTCTCACAAGTGCTGCTTTTTCAAAATCCATGCGCTCTGCAGCGCCCTGCATTCGCTCGTTTAAGATAGAAACAATGTCTTGCCTGCTGCGTCTCAACATCTTTTGTGCAGACTCCACTGTCTCTGCGTACGTATCGTGCTTTATTTTACCTGTGCAAACAGCCATGCACTTGCCTATGTGAAAATTAAGGCATGGCCTACCCTTTCCAAAATCTTGCGGAAATTTGCGCGTACAGCGCGGCAGTTTAAACACATCGTTTGCCGTAGCCACCATTTCTTGCACCGCAAAGCTAGACATAAACGGCCCTATAAAGGTTGATTTGCCATCAAGCTCTGAGGCAAAACACGCAGTTATTCTGGGCCACTCTTCTTTTGTTATCTTTACATAGCTGTAACCTTTATCGTCTTTTAAAAGTATGTTGTAGCGCGGTTTATGCTGTTTTATTTGGCTACATTCAAGCACAAGCGCCTCAAATTCTGTATCTGTAACAATAACATCAAATGCAAAGGATGACTCAATCATTCTTGTAACTTTTGTATCGTGCGGCACACCCTCACGAAAATACTGAGAAACGCGTGTCCTTAACCTTTTCGCTTTGCCAATATATATAATCTCGTCTTTTTTATCTCTAATTATATAAATCCCAGGCAAAAGCGGTAACATTTTTGCTTTTTCATACAGCTCTTTTTTAGTCATTAAAAACCTCATAGCCTGTGGTGTTTTGTCGGTATTGGGCTATTCATCCATTGTATTGTAAATTAAAAGACGCCACCCAGCTTGGGCGGCGTACAGTTTGCATATCAGTAAAAATCAATTTTCAAGAATTGCCAAATTCATATAATGGCAGGCATTGCAAAATTATTCGCTAAAACCCGAATTAACAAGTTTTATTAAACCCTCAACAGCATCTTGCTCATCTGAGCCGTCAGCAATAATGCGGATTGTTGTGCCACCTACAATACCCAAAGATAGAACACCAAGCAAGCTTTTCGCGTTAACACGACGCTCCTCTTTTTCTACCCATATTGAAGATTTGAACTCATTAGCTTTTTGAATAAAAAATGTAGCGGGACGTGCGTGCAGCCCAACTTGATTTTCTACTGTAACTTCTTTTACAAACATAGTACGCTCCTATAATATACATAAAGTTTATTTCACTTGACTTATCTTATACTAATATTTTATAACAAATAAGCCATATGGTCAACATGTTTTAAGCAAATACATAATTTTTGTATTACTTTATCATCAAACGGATGTTTTTCGGCAATAATTTGTAGATAATCACTATTAACTTTTCAACAAAAGTTACTTTATGCACAACAAATTATTAACACTCTACTCATTATTACCATTTTCATACATTTCATACATATCGGGACGCCTCAATTTTGTGCGCAAAATTGATTGCTCCTTGCGCCATTTTTCAATTTCTGCATGATTTCCCGACAATAATATGTCTGGCACTGTGCGGTTGTTCCACTCTCTCGGGCGAGAATATTGCGGATATTCGAGAAGTCCGTTGTAAAAACTCTCCTCCTCATATCCCTCATTCGTCTTTAAAACTCCGTCGCACATGCGGCAAACGCTGTCTGCAAGCACAAGTGCTGCAAGCTCACCACCTGTTAAAACGTAGTCTCCTATTGATATCTCTTCATCTGCAAGCTCTTCTATAACTCTCTCGTCTATGCCCTCGTAGTGCCCACATACAATTAGCAAACTTTCATGTTTTGCAAGCTCTCTGCACTTTTCTTGTGTGAGTGTCTTGCCTGCCGCCGTCATAAAAACAACGTGAGGGCGTGGTTTACCTGTTTGTTCCACCTTATTAATAACATCAATGCAACAGTCGTGTATGGGCTGTGCTTGCATAACCATGCCGTGCCCACCACCAAACGGGTAGTCGTCCACTTGGTTTTGCCTGTTTGTAGTGTAATCTCTAATTTGGTGGCAATTAATTTCTATAAATCCGTTTTTTTGCGCTCTTCCTATTATGCTCTCGCGCATAAAATCCTCGCACACTTTTGGGAAAAGTGTCGCTATATCAATGCGCATCGTCATTTCCCCCAAAGTTTTCAAACATTCCGTCTATTGGTTTTACTCTCACGGTTTTGTTTTCAATGTCAATTTCTCCCAAAAACTCGCTTACAGCCGGGAATAAAAAAGCATCTCCGTTTTCGCTTTTAATCTCATACACATCGTTTGCACCCGGGTGTAATATGTTAGCAATCTTACCGTATATTTTGCCTGTATTATCGTCAATTACCTCACTGCCTATAACGTCTTGCGCAAAGTAACGCCCTTTTGGCAATTTAACGTCTTCACGTGCAAAATAAACAGTTTTACCTATAAATTCGCGCGCTGTTTCCACTGTGTCTATACCCTTAATTTTCAATAAACACATATTTTTTTGCACGCGAACTTTTTCAAGCTCAACTTGCTTTTGCCCATCTGCATCAAGAAAAAGGCGCGACAAACCTGTAACAAAATATGGGTCATCGCACCAAGGGTACAGCTTAACTTCTCCCGATATACCGTGAATTTTAACTATCTCGCCTGTCTCTATATAATATTTCATCAAACTCATTTTCTTGTAATTTCCGCCTTGCGCAAGTGTTTTTTCTCTGCTGAGTGCTTTTTGCTCATAATAAGCCCCATTGTGCTGAAAACTATTGACGTTACCGAAATTGAAAACGCTACACAGCCCAAAATTAGCCCTACAACGCTAAATGCTTTTGATTTTAACATAAATTATACCCCTCTATCTGCAAAATTTTTCTATATAGTTATTTAGGCATTTTTCAATTACCTCATAGGCTTTTTCAGGACCTTGCACGTCATCTACCACTGTTTGCTTGCCCTCAAGTTCTTTATAAATAGAGAAAAAGTGCCCCATCTCGTTAAATATATGGCTGGGTAATTCTTTAATGTCTTTATATGTATTATACGCAGGATCATCAAAAGGTATTGCAATAATTTTCTCGTCAAGTGCACCTTGGTCAAGCATTGTTATAACACCTATGGGGTAACAGCGCACAAGGCTCATAGTGTCAATTACCTCACTGCAAAGTACAAGTACGTCCAATGGGTCTTTATCATCTGCATAAGTGCGCGGTATTAAACCGTAATTTGCAGGATAATGCGCAGATGTATACAAAATTCTGTCTAAAATAATGTGTCCTGTCTCTTTGTCAAGTTCGTATTTCTTTTTACTGCCCTTTTCAATCTCTATAACCGCAATAAAATCGTTCGGGTTAATTCTTGAAGGGCTAATGTCGTGCCAAATGTTTGTCATTTGTTCACTTTCCTTTCTATTATGTTTTTTATATTTTAACTTTGTAGATATTAAATACTTTAGTTCTTAAAGTATCAGACTGTCAATAAACCCTTCACCAAATAAAATTGCACAAAAGAGCAGTAGTAAAGAAACTTTTTTTATCGCAAAAAGTTTCCTCTTTGCCAACAAATTGGCAAATTCAACTTCAAAAAGGCTCTTTTAAGGCAAAAGATTGCGTTTTCTTCGGAAAACAAATTAGGGCTCTGCCCTAAGCACCCGAAATTATAAAAAAAATTTAGTAAAACTTTCACTATTTTGACACGTTAATACTTTAATTTTAAAGTATCTTACCAGTAAACTCGCCATTTATATATTCAAAATAATATTTAAAGCCTGCCTCGCGTAATATTTCTTTAGCTTGTTGTACCATAAACCCTATGGCAGCTGTGCAGTGAGAATCACTTGAAATAGTTACACGCACATCTTTCTTGCAAAGCTCTTTTAATAAAAACATTGACGGATACGGCGTTCTCCTGTAATTTCTAAAAATACCGCCTGTGTTTAGCTCAAAAACAGCGCCAGTTTTTATACACTCATTTAAACTTTCAAGTGCATATTTTTTATATAGTGCACTTTCTTCATCAAAAAAAACACTTCCCTCATTGTTTTTTACAACTAAGTCAAAATGCGCTATAATATCAGGTTTATACTTAATGGCATTTTCCGCTGTCAACTCATAAAAATGTCGACACAACGCCATTCCATCTCCTTCAAACATATCATTAATGCAGGTTTTAAGTGTGTTTGTGTCGCCGTCAACCCAGTAATATTTGCCACTGTTTTTGTCATATATATCGTGCACAGCGCCTATTATATAATCAAGTTTTTTTCGAAATGCAACGGGTGCATAATAGTCTTGCTCAATTCCAAGATAAATGCGCATTTTACCGCGATATTGCTGTTTTAAACTAAACACATCGGCAAAATATGGGTCTAAATTATCACTTCCAATGCCTACATAAGGTGGGTATAGCGTTTTAGAGTGGCAAGAAAAGCCAAAATCACTAATGCCTGCCTCAAATGCGGCATTTGCCATTGTCTCAGGTGTATCAGCACCATCACAATGTGTGCAATGGTTGTGCATAGAAGATTTAACACTACATTTCGCCTTTGCTGTACCGAAACTTGTTCCGGCATAAGATGTTACAACCTGCTTTTGCCAAATCATTTCATTGTCTCCTGTTTAACCTTGTGGTCAATTACATGGCGTGATGCAAGCTCTTTTAGCACCTCGCTAGGCGTAATTCCCATAGAAATCATCATTACAAACACATGGTAACATAAATCGGCAATTTCATATACTGTCTCTTCTTTATCATCTTTCATTGCCGCGATTATTACCTCTGTATTTTCCTCGCCAACTTTTTTAAGTATTTTTTCAAGCCCTTTTTCAAACAAATATGTTGTATAACTACCCTGTGGGCGCTCATTATTGCGTGTTTCAAGCATTTTATAAAGCTCATTTAATGTAAAATTCTTCTTATCTTCGTCTTTAAACATCTCTTTATAAAAACAGCTTTCAGCACCTGTATGACATGCGGGCCCTGTTTTTATAACTTGCACTATGAGTGCGTCGGAGTCGCAATCGGCATTAATAGACACAACGTGCTGTACATTGCCGCTTGTCTCACCCTTATGCCAAAGTTCTTTACGGCTACGGCTATAAAAGCATGTACGCTTTTCATTAAGTGTTATCTCAAGGCTCTCTTTGTTCATATAAGCCAGTGTTAAAACTTCTTTTGTATAAAAATCTTGCACAATAGCCGGCACAAGCCCTTTTTCATCAAATTTAACATCTTGAATATTCATTTAAAATATACTCCTTAAATTAAGCAACTTATTGTTTGTATTAATTATACCAAAATATGCACATATAATGCAAGGTTTATTAATAGTTTAAGTGACTATTTGCAAAAGATGTATCTTCAAGCTAATTCAAAATCTATACAATCCATCTATTAAATTCCATTAATCTTCGCCTGCATCAATATTAATGCGAAAGTATTGTTCATTCTAACAACTTTAAAACACAAAAAAAGCACCGCCCTACGCAAAAAAAGCGTAAAACGGCGCAAAAAGAGCC
>CAYJNL010000033.1:0-28387 GCA_964371675.1 uncultured Bacteroides sp.
CACGTTTTGCCTCGCCTTTGCAGCATGGGCATGCTGTTTTTACCCAGTCTGTCAAGGTTGCAAGTGGGCTTTCGCCATCACCTGTTGGCTCAAACTCTTTTAGGTCGGGTAAAATTAGTGGCAATTCGCTCTCGTCAATTGGTTGCCATCCGCATTTTTCACAGTAAACCATTGGGATAGGCTCGCCCCAGTAGCGTTGACGGCTGAACACCCAGTCTCTAAGTTTAAAGTTAGTTTTTGGTGTGCCTAAGTTTTTGTTTTTTAGCCACTGTGTAATTGCCTTTTTAGCCTCTTCAACGCTCAAACCGTTCAAGAAATCGCTGTTTACCATTGTACCTGTGTCACAATCTGTAAACGCCTCTTTTTCTATGTCTCCGCCTGCAACTACCTCAACTATGGGCAAATCAAATTTCTTTGCAAATTCATAGTCTCTGTCGTCATGCCCCGGCACTGCCATAATTGCTCCTGTACCGTAGCTTATAAGCACGTAGTCGGAGATGAAAATAGGTATTTCCTTGCCGTTTACAGGGTTAATTGCGCTTACGCCATCAATTTTTACACCTGTCTTCTCTTTTGCAAGCTCCGTGCGCTCGAAATCACTCTTTTTAGAGGCATTTTCTTTGTAAGCACAAACCTCGCCCATGTTGCTAATTTTATCAGCCCATGTGTCAAGACAAGGGTGCTCCGGGCTTATTACCATATAAGTCGCACCGAAAAGTGTGTCGGGGCGTGTGGTGTAAATTTGCAAATCATCGCCTTGTGTTGTTTTAAATGTTACCTGTGCACCGTGGCTGCGCCCTATCCAGTTTTTTTGCTGTGCCACAACACGATCAATAAAATTAACTTCATCAAGGTCATCAATCAGCCTGTCGGCATACTCTGTTATTTTAAGCATCCACTGGCTTTTTACCTTGCGCACAACCTCACTGCTACAGCGCTCGCAAGCACCCTGTACTACCTCTTCGTTAGCAAGCACAACTTTACAAGATGTGCACCAGTTAACGCTCATCTCTTTTTTGTAGGCAAGCCCTTTTTTATACAGCTGCAAGAAAATCCACTGTGTCCACTTGTAATATGATGGGTCAGTTGTGTTAATCTCACGCGACCAATCAAAAGACAGCCCGAGAGATTGTATTTGGCTTTTAAATTTTGCCACATTCTGCTCTGTTACAATTTCAGGGTGAATGTGGTTTTTCATAGCATAGTTTTCTGTTGGAAGACCAAAAGCGTCCCAGCCAAGAGGATAAAGCACATTATAGCCCTCTAACCTGCGTTTTCTTGCCACAATGTCAAGTGCTGTGTACGGCCTTGGGTGCCCTACATGCAAGCCTTGCCCCGACGGGTACGGAAACTCAATAAGTGCATAGAATTTTGGCAATGTAAAGTCATTTTTTGCGGCAAATGTGTTTTCTTTTTGCCAAACATCTTGCCACTTTTTCTCTATCGCTTTGTAATCATATCTCATTTATGTTGTAAGTCCTTTCACTCTTTGCTGTCATTTATATAGTCTATTAAGTTTAAAGGTGTAATACGAATTTTAGCTAAAATTATATTACAGTCTTGAATTTAATTGACTAAAAGTCAAGCGGTACATCGTCGCCATCTGCCCAAAGGTGCTCAAGGTCATAAAAATCTCTTGCATCAGGGCTAAAAACGTGCACTATAACTTGACCGTAATCAATTATAAACCAGTTTTGTGTGTTAAAACCCTCTGTGCGCAGTGGGGCTGTACCCTCTTCTTTTAATTGAAACTCAACTTCTTCAGCAAGGCTACGCACGTGTGTTGATGATGTACCGCCTGCTATGACAAAATAGTCTGCAATTACTGTAAGATCTCTTACTTTTAAAACTTTAACTTTTGTTGCTTTCTTATCGTCCAAAATCTTTGCCGCATTTAAGGCAAGCTCTTTAGAATTCATATGTTTCCTCTTTTCCGTTTCTTTGCACATATTTAAAATGACTGTATTGTCATTTTAAATATGTGTGTGCGTATATTTTCATGTTTATTAAATACTTATAATTATATTTGCAATACACTCTTTATTAACTTGTGCTGTCAACGCTTGCCGCAGCTGCCACTTCTGCTTGTTCAGCTTGCTCTATCTCGTCTAAAATATCCTCGCCCGTTACAGCTGCATCTGCCGCTTGCCCTGCTTCGCGCCCACTGCTTTCGTCAACATCGCTCATCCACTGTACATTTGTCTCATATAATGTTGCGTTTTTAGGTAGTTGTGGTATTGCAAGCTCTGTTACAGGCACCTCTGTGCCCTCGGGGCGGAAATATTCGTTAAGCATATCTGCCGTGGCATTAGGCTCTGCAACAAGTATTTCAAGCCCGTTATAGTTCTGGCTTGCATCTGCAACAGGCAAAATTGCAAGCAATATGTTGGAGGATGGCACGCTAAGCAGTTCAATTGCAAGTGCTGCACAGTCTGTGCTGTTTAAGTCTGTGTTAATGTAACTTTGTACAATTGGTGTAAGGCGCACAATTTCTTGCCATGTAACACTGCGAACCATAGAGAAAAGCGCTGAATAAAAATTGCGCTGATTGCTAAGTCTTGCTATATCGCCCGTTGGGTAATTTCTAAATCTAACAAAAAATTCAGCTGCCGCACCGTCTAAAACCTGCATACCTTGTTTTAGCGACGACCCTTCAAAGTACATATCTTGCTCTATATAAACCTCAACACCGCCAAATAGGTCAACTACTTCACGCAGGGAGTCCATGTCAATGCTTACATAATTGTCAACAGGCAGTTTGTACTGCTCATACAGCACGTATGCAAGGCTGTTAATCCTATCTTCATCGCTTGGAGCTTGCCCATAAACCGCGTTTATTTTGCCTGTACCACCGTGGTCTATCTCTTCACCTACATAGACATCACGCGGTATTTGTAACATTCTTATAGTGTTATCTTCAAAATTAAAACGCACATACATTATAACGTCTGTCTGTCCGTTTGGGCTTCTCCCCTGCCCATCTTCTGACGTGTAATCTATACCCAAAACAAGCAAGTTAAGCTCGTCGCCTGCATGTTCGGGCGGTGTAGCGTATGTTTTGCTAACAGTGCCAAACTCTCCTGTATTAATTATAGTACCGGCATAAGTTTGCAAACCTATATAAACTGTTAGAAAAACACAACAAGCAACACTTAAAATATTTAAAAATACATTTAATTTTTTACGGCTTTTTTTAGCTTTAATATTGCTTTGCGTATTGTTAAAGCCGCCGCTTTGGCTGAGCTCTGCATTTTCTTGTAAAGCTCGTGCCCCTGTAACAGGCGGTAAAACTGTATTATTAGAGTTTATGTTTAAGCTTTGGTTTAAGCTGTTATTTTGCGGTGCACAAGCGTTTTGTTGTACTGCACTATTTTGCAACACATTATTGTTTTGTAATGCAGCATTATTTTGCAACAAAGCACCTCTTTGCACACTACCTGACATATTTGATGCACCTTGCATATTTACTGTTCTATTAGCATTACCCGCACCATTTGTTCGTGGTGCGTTTACAGCACTGCTGTTTGCCGCATTATTTATTGATATATTACGAGAACCGCCTACATTAGCCTGCGGCATACCGCCCATGTTTTGTCTTGGGCGTTGCACATTATTTTGCTGCATTTGTGGGCTGTTTAACCCTCTGTTAATTTGGTTTTGAGCAGTGTAATTTTGCTGTGCACTGCTCATATTACTACCCTTTTGGGGTTGTGCTACATTTTGTGAACCAAAATTTTGCTTAGATAACATGTTTGCGTTTAGTACAAAATCGCTTGTATCTATGCCAAGCTCTTGTTTTGGTTTTTGGTATTGTGCACTATTGTAATTTATATTACCATGCCCTTGCACATGAGATTTATCGTAATCATACACATTAGCATTATGCTTAAATGTGACATTGTTATTTTTCAAGTTATTTCTATTTTGGGTTGGCACTGCGTTAGCGCCTGCCGTGTTAATTTTACGTGGTTGCTTATTCGGGTTGTTTTGGTCCAAGTTTAATTACCTCCGTAGTAAAGTTTTCTCTGCTGGTCATATGCAACAAGAGTTTGCTTGTCAACGGTTTTTCCGTCTGCTTTCAGCCATGAAATGCTCATGCCAAGTGCTTTAACAAGTGCTTTTGATACGTCTTTCATCGCAGTTTTTCTTATAAGCTCCGCCTCTGGAAATGTGCGGTCTTCGCTAGCCATGTCAGCCACATAAATAATTTTGTCAAGCAGTGTCATATCTTCTCTGCCCGTTGTGTGGCACATTATAGCGTTTATAATTTGCTCGTCAGTTATACCATAGTCTTCTTTTGCTATTATAGCGGCGGCAACTCCATGCCAAACGGGGAATGGTCTTTTCAATACACCATTAGACATTATAACATTTTTCGCAAAAATCTGCAACATTTTATCTTTTGGCACTTCTTTGGCTATATCGTGAAAAAACGCAGCAAATGCAGCACTTTCTACATCAGCACCGTGCTTTTTTGCAAGCTTTACGGCAAGGTTTTTCACATTACATGTATGTATGTATCGCTTTTCACTAAGCGTTTTTTTTGCAATTTTTTTCACATCGTTTGGACTAATCATAAAAGCACCCTTTTTAACTTTATTGCAATTAGTAAAAGTACATTTTACTGGCTTTGTTTAACTTTTTCCACTAAAATTATAACTTTTTATAAAGGTTATTCTCTTTTATTATCTCTATCACATTTTGGGGCACAAATCTCGATACATCTTCATTTTCTCGCACCATATCACGTATTTGCGTTGAGGATACCTCTTTAATACGCGCACTTGCTATTAATATATTTGCACCGTTTTTGTTTAGGTTTTGCACATAATCTTTAACAGGCTCAATATCGTCAGAGGTGCGGCAATGCACTACAATTGATGCGCTCTCAAGCAATTCTTCGTACCTGTGCCATTTGTGAAACGAGAGCAACATGTCACTGCCTATTGAAAAGTAAACCTTACTGTTTACATACTTCTTTTTCAAATATTCAACGGTGTCAATGGTAAAACTTTTTCCGCCACGTTTAATTTCTTCATCGTCTATTGTCAAATCTTCAAAAACGGGAAAAAAACACTCACACATTTTCATTCGAATTTGTGCATTTGCCGCTCTATCGTATTTATGTGGCGGTACACCCGTTGGCATTATTATTATTTTTTTTGGGTTTACTGTATCTATACTGCTTTCCAGCAGTTGTATATGCCCAAAATGCGGTGGGTCAAAAGTGCCACCAAAAAGCAGTATTTTGTCCATTAAATCACCTTATTTTAGCAAGCTTGCGTATTGGCTCTCTTTATCTTTTTGTTTGTATAATACAAATTTACTGCCAATTATTTGTACACTTTGGCAATTAATTTTTTCGCACAAAATTGCCGCAGCTTCTTTTGCGCTGTACGGGCAAGATTCCAGCACTTTCAGTTTAATTAACTCACGCACATTAATGCAGTCTTCAACACCTTTTATCAAGGTTTCGTCTATGCCGTCTTTGCCTACTTGGAAAACCGGTGTTAGGCTGTTTGCCTCTCTGCGCAGTATTGCTCTTTGTTTACTTGTTAACATATTTTCTCCTTATTTAGATAGTGTTGGCACTATCTTTAAAAAATCATCTAATTTTTCTTGCATCTGTCTCATTGCACTTCCGCGGTGGCTTATGGCATCTTTTTCATCTGCTGTAAGCTGTGCATACGTGCGGTTTTGTATGTTTTGCTCTTTTTTTGTGCCATGCTTTTCAACGCCTACAAAGTTAGGTATAAAAAGTGGGTCATACCCAAAACCGTTGTCGCCTACACACTCAAAGCCTATTTGTCCCGGGCACTCGCCCTCTACTGTCATGTATCTGCCCTCTTTGCCCTCTTGTGGCAAATACACACATATACAACTTACAAACTTTGCGTTTCTCTCGCCTGCGTGCACGTTTTGCATTTCTTGCAAGAGTTTTACATTGTTTGCATCGTCATCTCCGTGCCTGCCGCAGTAGCGCGCAGAGTACACACCCGGTGCACCATCCAGTGCTGTAACGCAAAGTCCGCTGTCGTCTGCAATTACGGGTTTGTTTGCAACTAGGGCAATTTCCCGCGCTTTAATAAGCGCATTTCCCTCAAAAGTTGTGGCATTTTCCTCAGGTTCAATTGTAATGCCTGCCTCTTTTTGTGATAGCACACTGTGCCCCAAATTTTCAAGTATTCTTTTTATTTCTTCCATTTTTTTTGCGTTGTTTGTAGCCGCAACAAATTCCATTATATCACCATTTCCATAAAGCATTTACTCTACCAAAGTTTTAATCGCCTAATTTTCACCGCTGTTAAAAAGTGCATCTACAAAGGCATCGGCATCAAAAGCCATGAGGTCTTCCACGCCCTCGCCCACGCCAACAAAGCGTACTGGTAAGTTGAGCTTTTCTTTAACGCTAATTACAGCGCCACCTTTTGCCGTGCCGTCAAGTTTTGTTAAAATTATGCCTGTTGCGCCTGCGGCATCTATAAAATTGCTTGCCTGATTAATGGCATTTTGCCCCGTTATAGCATCTAAAACAAGCAGTGTTTCTGTTGTTGCATTTTCATTTGCTTTCTTCACAACTCTGCTGATTTTTGAAAGTTCGTCCATCAAATTTTTCTTTGTGTGCAGTCTGCCTGCCGTGTCGCATATTACAACATCAACATTTTTTGACGTTGCTGATTTTACAGCGTCAAATATAACTGCGGAGGGGTCTGAGCCCTCATTGTGTGAGATTACCGGCACACCAACCCTTTGTGCCCAAACAGCAAGCTGCTCTGCCGCCGCCGCGCGGAATGTGTCGCCTGCGGCAAGCAGTACGCTCTTACCATTTGCCTTATAATAGTTTGCAAGCTTTGCAATAGACGTTGTCTTGCCCACACCATTTACACCTATTATCATAATAACTGTTGGCTTACCGTCAAGATTCATCTGTGTGTCAACGCTTAGGTGTTTTTTTATTATCTCTTTGAGCGCCTCCAATGCTTGCTCTCCCGTTTTTAACTTATTCTCATTAACGTAAGTGTACAGCTCGTCCACAAGTTTTACGGCAACATCTGCGCCTGTGTCTGCAAGTATCAGCTTTTCTTCAAGTTCCTCATACATCTCATCAGTTATTTCGCTCGCTTTAACCATCTCGCTCAAACTGCCGAAAATACTGTCTCTCGTCTTTTTCAAACTCTCGCCGAGCTTATCGAAAAATCCCATATTATTTCTCCCTTATCCTCTTTATTGTTCGACTAATACTAAGAAATTAACGATGCGTCAACGTTTTCCACCTCTAATTTAAGAAGTTTTGAAACGCCGTCCTCCTGCATCGTAACCCCATATAAAACATCTGCCTCTTCCATTGTACCACGTCTATGTGTAATAACTATGAACTGTGTGTTATCGGAAATTCTGCGCAAAAACCTTGCATACCTTGTAACATTAACATCATCTAGCGCCGCCTCAATTTCATCAAGTATACAAAACGGCGCAGGGTTAACTGCTAAAATAGCAAAATATATTGATATAGCAACAAGTGCTTGCTCTCCACCCGAGAGCGCCGACAAGTTTTTGATAATTTTACCCGGTGGTGCTACCTCAATTGTTATTCCACTTTCAAGCACGTCCATATCATCTTCAAGCGACAACTTTGCACTGCCTCCGCCAAAAAGCTCTGTAAAAATTCTTGCAAAGTTTGCATTTATTTGTGCAAAGCTCTCTGTAAAAATTGTTCGCATCTCATCGCTTAGCTGTGTTATCAGGTCTATTAGCTCTTTTTTGCTCTGCTCTACGTCATTAATTTGCTCACGCATAAACTCGTATCGCTCACTTACAAGTGCATATTCCTCAATTGCACCCACGTTCACATTGCCAAGTGCTCTGATTTTCGCCCTAACTTCGGCAACGTCTGCGCGCAGTGCAGTTACATTTTCAAACTCAATGCACATTGCCTCTGCTTGTGCAATGGTAAGCTCGTACTCGTCCCAAAGTTTTACAAGTGTCTGCTCGTATTCGGCATCTTTGCTGTTTTTTTGCTCGGATAATCGCGCTATCTCGCGTGAAATATCCTCTCTATCTTGCAACAACTGTTTTGCCTCTTGGTTTTTAGCTCTCTCTTGCCCTTCTTTTTCAAGGCGAAGTGTCGTGCACTCATCAATTTTTGTGCGAATTTGTGCAATTTTTTCTTTACTACCAATCGCATTTTTTTCAATTTCGGTTATGTTGCTTGCATACTCGCCATTTTTCATTTTCAAGTTTTCAATGCTCGCGTTTAGCTGTGCGTTGCGCTCTGTGTCGCCATCTGTGAGGTTTTTAAGCGATGCAACAGCATTTTCGTGGTTTTCAACATCTTTTTGCGCACCAAGTGCTTGCAAGCGTGCCGATGATATTTCTTCTGAGAGGCGTGTTCTCGTCTCAAGAAACGTATCGTCCTCTCCGGAAATTGCGATAACTTCTCTTTCAAGCGCTTCGCTCTCTGCCATGTGCTCACAAAGCGTTTTTTCATCATCTTGTGCACGCTTTGTCTCGCTTTCAATTTGGTCGTTTAATGCGGTGTTCTCCGAGCCCAAAGTTTCAAGCACACTTTGTGCTTGTACAAAGGCTGTTTCAATGCGTGAAAATTCTGTTTCACACCTTATTTTATCACCGTTTAGCATAATTAATTCACTGTCAATTGCTACTACTTCAGCCGAGAGCTCGTCAGCCGTTCGCTTTGCCTCATCTGTCTGTTTTTGCGCCTCATCAAGCTTTGTTAGTAACTCAATTTTGCGCTGAGAAAGCTCATCTATCTCTTTTTTGCGGCTGAACATGCCACTTGTGCGCGACACGCTACCACCCGTAAACGAACCGCCTGCATTTATAACTTGCCCATCTTTTGTTACAATTCTGTTTTTATAATCGAGACTGCGCGCAACTATTGAGGCATCGTTTATATCTTCAACTATAACTATGCGCCCCAGCAAATTAGACACAATGTTGCTGTATTTTTCATTAAAATTCACAAATTCACTGGCACGTGCCGCGTTATCAGGCAGTTTTTTGTCGAAATAAGACGGGCGCACAGTGTCTAGCGGTAAAAATGTTGCCCTACCTGCTTGCTCACGTTTAAGCATTGCCATTGCTGCTTTTGCCGCTGTCTCGTCTTGCACAATTATGTTTTGCATGGCAAAGCCCAGTGCCGTTTCAATTGCCACTTCATAGCCTTGTTTTACTGTTAAAATGCTTGCAACAGGCCCCAAAACACCCTTTAGTCGCCTATCCCCTGCGGCATTCATAACTTTTTTTACACTGCCTTGGTAGCCCTCCATACTGCGCTCTAAATCTTTTAAAACTGAAATTCTTTGCGCTGCCGCGTCAATTTCTTTGTACAGTATATTTTCTGTTTCAGAGCACTTTTCAAACACTGCTTTTTTAGATTGCAGTTTCATTGAAAGCCCCTGCTTCATGTTATCAAGCTTTGTTATATTTTCAAGCGTAAGCTTCAAAAACTCCGCTGTATCGTCTTTTTCTTTTTTAAGCTGTGCACAATTTTCCTGTGCTTTTTCACATTCTGTTTTAACTGTTAAAAGGCGCGCCTCGGCGGCATCTACACTACTTTTTGAAGATGCTATGCTAACTTTTAAGTTAGTTATAAATGTTGTAAGCTCTGCCAATTTTTCAGTTAAGTAACTGCGCTTTTGCCCACTCTTTGCGTTTTCAGCCATCAAAACATCTAGCTGTTCACTAAATTTTTGCGCTTTATCGTTAAAAAGTTCTATGTCAAGCTTGCATTTTTCAATTTCTGCCTCGTGTTTTGCAATTTCATTTTCTGTATCTTGCTTGCCTTTTGAGCGCTCTTCAATTTCTTTTTGCAAATTTTCAATAGATTCGTTGTTGTGCTCAATATTGTTTTTCAAAACGGCAATTTTTGTATCAGCGCTCGCTACCTCCTCGTTTACTGCGGAGATCTCCTCTTGCAACCTGTTTGCCTGCATTATGTACTTTTCTTGCTCTGTGTGTAGCTCTGCCGCCTCGTTTTCGCACTCGGCAACGTTTTTTTCTACATTTTGGTAGTCAATTTGTGCTATTTCCATCTTGCGTGTGTGCTCGCGCAAGGTCTCTTTTGCCTTGTTTGCCGTGTCTACCCACAGCGTAACCTCAAGCCCTTTTTTCCTGTCGGACAGCTCTAAAAACACCTTTGCTTTTTCACATTCTTTTTCAAGCGGGCCTACTTGGCGCTCCAGTTCACTTAAAATATCACGTAATCTCACAAGATTTTCTTCTGTACTGTTAAGTCTTCTCTCTGCCTCGTTCTTGCGGTATCTAAACTTAGATATGCCCGAAGCCTCCTCGAAAATCTCGCGCCTCTCGGAGGATTTTGCGCCCACAATCTCTGCAATTTTGCCCTGCCCAATAACGGCATAGCCGTCTCTGCCAAGCCCTGTGTCAAGAAGCAATTCGTACACGTCTTTAAGGCGCACATTTTGCCCGTTTATGGAGTATTCGCTCTCTCCGCTACGGTAATATTTGCGCCCTATAACTACGTTGTTGCTCTCAACATCAAGTTTGCCATCTGTGTTATCTATATGTAGGTTAACCATGGCATAACCCATGGCACCCCTTTTTTGTGTGCCGCCGAAAATAACGTTTTCCATTTTTCCGCCGCCACGTAGTTGTTTTACGCTCGTCTCGCCCATAACCCAGCGGATGGCATCGCTAATATTGCTCTTACCACTGCCATTAGGCCCAACTACGGCTGTTATGCCTTTGCCTATTGTTACTTTAGTTTTATCGGGGAAAGACTTAAAGCCTTGAATTTCAAGGGCTGTTAATAGCATTAAATATAGCTCCTATCTGTGCGTTATTATGTATGCGCCCACCAAAGATACTTTTACAAAAGTGTAAGCAAAATTTTTGTTTGTGGGCAGTTTATTTACCTAAAATCCCATGAGCGACAGCGCCTCTTTTGCCGCCGCTTGCTCTGCAGTTTTTTTGCTGTTGCCCTCGCCCACACCTATGCAGTTTGAGTTTAAAAACACGTGCACTTCAAAGTGCTTGTTATGGTCGGGTCCTGTTTCGTTTGCAACGGCATAACTTAGTTTTTCTGTGCGGCTTTGCTGTACAATCTCTTGCAGTTTTGTTTTAAAATCAGTGTCTACACTTGTTTTAATAGATATTTTTTCAAAAAACGGCAATATAAACTTGCGCGCTGTTTCAATTCCGCCGTCAATGTAAAGTGCCGCAATTAAAGCCTCAAAAGCATCGGCAATTATGCTTGCCCTGTCTCGTCCTCCACCCATCTCTTCGCCTTTTCCAAGGTAAATATATTCTCCAAGCGATATTGTCTTGGCAAAGTTATATAGTGCTGTTTCGCAAACAAGCTTTGCACGCATACGTGTAAGCTCGCCCTCAGACATGTTTTTATTTGCAAAAAGATAGTCCGCCGTAACCACTTGCAGTACAGCATCGCCTAAAAACTCAAGGCGTTCATTGTGTGTAACAGGCTCTTTAGACTCGTTTGCAAAAGAGGTATGTGTCAGCGCTGTTTTCAACAGCTTTTTATCTTTAAAATTATAATTTATCTTCTCTTCGAGTGTTTGCATTACGTGCGTTCTCCACTTTCTTCACTGCCAATTTGGGCAAGTTTGCCGCTTATGCTCTCAATAACATTAGCCTCAACGCAACTTTTTGCCTGACGTATAGCATTTTTAAACGCCTTTGCATTAGATGAGCCGTGTGCTTTTATAACAATTTTTTGCACACCAAGCATTATTGCGCCGCCGTGCTCGTCTGCATCAAGTTTCTTTTTAAAGTCTCCCATACCGCCTTTAACAAGCAGATAGCCAAGCTTTGAAAGAGCGTTTTTCATAAACACTTTTTTAATCTCTTTTACAAGCATTTTTGCAACGCCCTCTGTTAGTTTAAGTATAATGTTGCCTACAAAACCGTCACATACAATAACGTCAACCTCACCTGTCGGTATCTCTTTGGCTTCTACGTTGCCCGCAAAGTTTATATTTTTATTTTGCTTTAAAAGACCATATGTTTCAACATAGTCGGGTGGGCCTTTTGTCTCCTCAACACCGTTGTTTGCAAGCCCAACTTTTGGAGCTTTGCGGTTTAAAACTTTCTCAGCATACACACTGCCCATTGTTGCAAAAGCATTTATCATGGACGGTCTACACTCAACATTAGCACCTGAATCAAGTAGTACAAACGGCTGCTGTGAGCCCGGCAAAACAGTTGTAATTGCAGGGCGTGCTACGCCTTTAATGCGCTTGACAATAAGCATAGCCCCTGCAAGCACCGCACCTGTTGAGCCTGCTGATACAAGTGCATCGCCCTCGCCGTTTGACAGCATACGCATAGCCACCGCAAGCGAGGAGTCTTTTTTGCCGCGAATAGCCGCTACAGGCTCGTCGCACATTGCAATTTCCTGTGTTGCGTTTACAATTGTTACACCTGTTAAGTCTATGCCGTCTTGTTTTGCTATATCGTTAATTTTTTGCTCATTACCAACGGCAACTATCTCAACGCCGTACTCGTTTTTTGCCATTACGGCACCCTTTAATATCTCTGACGGCGCGTTATCTCCGCCCATTGCATCAACTATAATTTTCATCTTGATACTCCGTTCTTTTTATGGTCATTGGCTGTTTTTTATGTCTTCTTCTGTATCTTCTGCAAAAATTTGCTGTAGAATCTCTTCTCCGTTTTCTACATTTGCCGTTTTTATAAGGTCTTCAAGTGCCCTTTGCGCAATTAGCTTATAGCGCAATCGCTTATTTTTCACAGTTTCTGCAAGCGGCGGTAGCAAGCCCATGTTTGCGCCCATTGGTTGAAAATCCACATTTTCAGCCATGATATAATTTAAAAGTGCACCGCACATCGTTGTTTGTGGGTATTCGGGTAATTTTTCGCCTTGCATAAAACTATGTACGGCACGTGCCGCCAAAAGCCCACTTGCGGCACTCTCCATATATCCCTCAAAGCCCGTTATTTGCCCTGCAAAAAATATTTTTTCGTTCTTCTTCAGGCTTAAATTCTTATTTAAAACGCTTGGGCTGTTTATAAATGTGTTTCTGTGCATTACACCGTAGCGCACAAAATCGGCATTTTCAAGCCCCGGTATCATGCTGAACACTCTTTTTTGCTCTGCAAATTTCAAGTTAGTTTGAAAGCCAACTATGTTGTACATTGTACACTCAGCATTTTCTGCACGCAGTTGCACATTTGCCCACGGTCTGTGCCCTGTGTTTGGGTTTACAAGCCCAACAGGGCGCAAGGGGCCATACCTTATTGTGTCTGCTCCGCGTTTTGCCATAACCTCTATTGGCATACATCCCTCGTATACCTTTATTTTTGTGCCATTTTCATTGTTTTCACTCGGCTCTTGTTTGTCAAAATCGTGCAAATCTGCACTTTGTGCCTTTATTAGCTCCTCGTAAAACTCCTCATAACCGGGTTTGTCAAAGGGGCAATTTAAGTAGTCGGGCGTGCCTTTGCCATATCTACTCGCGGCAAAAATCTTGCTCATGTCAAGGCTATCCGCTTTGACTATGGGCGCCGCGGCATCGTGAAAATACAGCCTATCGCCGCCCGTTATGCGTGAGATTTCAGTGGCAAGTGCGCCTTGTGTTAGTGGGCCTGTTGCAACAATAGTTATTGTTTCATCGTCATTTTCATTTATATTTGCAACTTCTTCGTAGTGCACTGTTATGTTTTCACTACTCTTTATAAGCTGTGTTACATTTTGTGCAAACTTGTGCCTATCCACTGCAAGTGCGCCGCCTGCCGCCACGCGACAAGTCTCTGCCACACTTAGCAAATGTGTGCCAAGTAGCCTCATCTCGGCTTTTAACAGCCCACCTGCGGAGTCTATTCTATCTGATTTTAACGAATTAGAACACACTAGCTCCGCAAAATTTTCATCTTTATGTGCAGGTGAATATTTATGTGGCTTTTGCTCATAAATATTCACCTTATAGCCTTTTTCCGCAAGATAGAGTGCACACTCACAACCTGCAAGCCCTGCGCCTAAAATATTAATTTTCAGCACAAATCACTCCTTTTTCTCGCCTGCATCTTCGCTTACGGGGCGCGAGTAATCACAGCCCTCGTTTTCGCATAATAACATGCCATTTTTGCCGCCTTTTTTAAATAATGTGTTTTGGCATTTTTCACATTTCGCCTCAACAGGCTCGTTCCATGTCATAAAATCGCATGTTGGGTTTTTCTCACAGCCGTAGTACACGCGCCCACGCTTTGAGCTGCGTATTACAATGCGGCTCTTGCATTTTGGGCATACACCCGGCGTTGATTTTACAAGCGGTTTTGTGTTTTTGCAATCAGGGAAACCGGGGCACGCCAAAAATTTGCCAAACCTACCGCTCTTAACCACCATGTTGCGCCCACATTCCTCGCAAATCTCTTCTGTAACTTCATCGGGCACTTTAACTTTTTGGTCTTTCATATTTTCTTCGGCTTTTTGCAGTGTTTTGTCAAAATCTTTGTAAAAAGTGTCAATAACTTTTTCCCAGCCCGACTTGCCCGATTCTATCTTATCAAGATTTTTCTCCATTTGTGCGGAGAACTTAACATCAACAACATTCGGGAATTGTGCCAGCATTAAGTCATTTATAGTTCTGCCCAAAATTGTTGGAGACAGTTTTTTCTTGTCTCTCTCAACATAGTCTCTGTCAATAATTGTTGTAATTATAGGTGCGTATGTGGACGGGCGCCCTATGCCGTTTTCCTCAAGTGCCTTAATTAATGTAGCCTCTGTATAGCGTGGCGGTGGTTGTGTGAATTTTTGCTCTGAGTTAAGCTCACGCAATTTTAGTATGTCGCCCTCGCTCATAACGGGCAGTGCCGTCTCTTTTTTCTCTTTTTCGTCTGTGCGCTCTTCGTAAAGCACTGTAAATCCGTCAAAAGTTACAACAAAGCCCGAGGCTCTGAAAAGATAATCCGCAGCACTTATGTCTACCGACACAGTATCTTGCAAGCAATCACTCATTTGGCTTGCCAAAAACCTGCTCCAGATAAGCCTATACAGCCTTGCGGCATCTCCCGTAACACTTTTTTCCACTATATCAGGTGTAATTTCAGTGTCTGTGGGTCTAATAGCTTCATGGGCATCTTGTGCCGCCGTTGCGTTTTTGCCCTTGTAAACTCTCGCCTTTGCATTAGTATACTTCTCGCCATACGTTTTGTTTATAAAATCTTTAGCTGCATCAACGGCCTCTTGGGCAATTCTCAAACTGTCTGTACGCATGTATGTTATAAGGCCTGTTGTACCTTGCCCTTTTATATCAACACCCTCATAAAGCTGCTGTGCGGCACGCATTGTGCGCGTTGCGGTAAAGCCGAGGCGCCTACTTGCCTCTTGTTGCAAGGTAGACGTAATAAATGGCGGTGCAGGGTGTTTTTTGCGTTTAGAATTAGTAAGTTTTACTATTTTATACTGCGCGCCGTCAAGGTCTGCAACTATTTTTTCAGCCTCTGCCGCATTATTTACAGCTATTTTTTTGCCATCTGCCGTTGCAAATAAGTGCGACTCAAACTTTTTAGTTGTGCCTGTGGGGCTCAATATTGCATCAATATTCCAGTACTCATCGGGCACAAAGCCCTCAATTTCTTTTTCCCTGTCTACAATAAGGCGCACGGCAACGCTCTGTACGCGCCCTGCTGAAAGCCCTCTACGCACTTTGCGCCACAAAAATGGCGATAACTTGTAACCCACTAGCCTGTCAAGTATGCGCCTTGCCTGCTGTGCGTTGAACAAATCCATATCAATTGTGCGCGGTGCACTCATGCCTTGTGTAACGCCTTTTTTTGTTATCTCGCCAAAAGTTACTCTGTTTGCAAGTGTTGGGTCAAGCCCAAGCAAGTTTGCCAAATGCCAGCTAATTGCCTCACCCTCTCTATCAGGGTCAGTTGCAAGGAAAATTTCGTCGCTCTCTTTTGCAAGACCTTTTAACTCTTTTATAATTTTTTCTTTACCCTTGATGTTAATGTACTTTGGTGCGTACTCCTTGTCCACATCAATGCCAAGCTGGCTTGCCGGCAAATCTCTTATATGCCCCATTGAGGCTGTAACCTCAAAGCCGGGGCCTAAATATTTACGTATTGTTTTTGCCTTAGCGGGTGACTCCACTATTACTAATTTTGACATTTAATTGTCCTTTCCGGGAAATTTAATAAAAAGTATCCGATAACACAAACTGTCTCCCTGCTTGCTGTTTTACAACACCGTCAAGCTCCAGTTGTGTGAGTATAACCATAATGTTTTGCACAGGCATATCGGTTTTGTCACATATTTCTTGCAACGTAATTGGCTTAACCGACAAAATATCATAAACACGCTTTGTCTCTTTTGAAAAATTTTTCTTTGCAGATTTCACAGCTTTTTTCTTGTTTTCTTCCTCTATATCATAACCGTACCAGCGCAAAATATCTATGTGTGTGGTAACAGGCACAGCACCCTCTTTAAGCAGTTTATTAGTGCCCTCACACAGCGGTGAGAATATACTGCCCGGCACACTAAAAACATCTCTGCCATATTTCAGTGCACTTGAAACAGTATTAAGTGTGCCACTGCGCTCACGCGCCTCTGCAACGCAAAGACCATACGAAAGCCCTGCTATTAAGCGGTTTCTCTGCAAGAAAAACGGTTTTTGTATTTGCGTTGTGGGTGGATATTCTCCAATTACAAGCCCATATTTTTCTATAAGCTCTTTCAGCTTTTTATTACATGCAGGGTAACATAAATCGTGCCCAAACGCAATGCAAGCCACTGTTGGCGCACTGTTTTGAAGTGACGCTTTATGGCACTCGCTGTCAAGCCCTTCCGCAAGCCCCGAGATTAAAACAGCACCCTCTTTTGCAAGACCTTGTGTAATTGCCCGCGTTGCCTCAATGCCATATGCCGAGGGGCGGCGCGTGCCTATTACAGCAATGGTTAAGCACTCATTTAAAAGGTTTATGTCTCCTCTATAATAAAGCACAAGTGGCGGTGAGTCAATATTTTTCAGCAAAGGTGGGTATGTTTCATCATCATATGTTACTATGTTTATGCAGAGTTCTTTGCACAAATTTAAGCGAGATGTAAAATCCTCCGGCTCTTTATGCAAAAGTTCAGAAATTTGTGCAGGTGTGAAAATCTGCGACAAATCCATGTTAAACCTGTCTGCCACAAGATTTTGTATGTTTGGAAATTCTCTCAAGACAGTTTCAGCTTGTGCACTTGCATAGCCTAGCGCGTTTGCAAGCCACATCCATGTTAGCACATCAGCCTTTTCATTTTCAGTGTCAAAATAGTCAAAAGGGCGCAAATTCTCGGGCAATTTTAAACGATTAAACGTTGTTGCACCGCTTAAATTATCCATATTTTCCATAAACCACACCGCCTTTTTCTTGCTGTAAGTTTAAGTACTTATTAAAAAAAATACAATATGTGCATTGTTAGAAAAAGCTATGAGCAAAGCCCACAAACAAAACCTAGCGGAAATTCCACAAAAACACACCTGCCGCAACTGATACGTTAAGGCTCTCGGCTGTTTTTGCCATAGGTATATACACTTTGCTATCGCTTAATTCGGCAGACTGCGGCAGTAGCCCGTTTGCCTCATTGCCAAGCAAAATTGCAACACCTTTATCTTTTATAATTTCCACTGTATTTATGTCTTGCGCGCCGTCAAGCGCCGTTGCGTACACATGAATGTTATTTGCCCTCATGCACTCAATGGCTGTTTGTGTGCTATCTTCTATTATAACATCAATACGCCCGACTGCACCCATGCTTGCACGCAAAGCCTTGTCTGCATAAACGTCTGCACACTCACCTGTTAACACAACACCATTATAGCCGAAAGCCGCTGCACTTCGTATAATCGCGCCTGCGTTAGACGGGTCATTCACATTTTCCATTATAACATATTTTGCGCTGTTCTGCACACTATTTATTTTTTTTGCATTCATCTCAAAAAGACAAAAAACACCTTGCGCATTCTTAGTGTTTGTTATTTTTTGCGCAACGTGTGGCATTATAATATATTTGTCTTCACACAGTGATAATAGCTGTGTGTTCTTTTCAGCAAATTTTTCTGTATAAAGAATTTTAATGGGCCTTAAAGATTTTGCAAGCTCCTCACACAGGCGCAAACCCTCGGCACAAAACAAGTTTTCTTCATACCTAAAGCTTTTTGATTTAACAAGCTTGTGTACATATTTAATTAGCGTGTTGTCTCTGCTTGTAATTGTTTGCTCCATGTTTTGTGCTCCTTTTTAATTATAATTCATTTTATGGCGGTGCTATGCACATGCCAATTTATATTTTGCTACACAAAATATAAAAAACAGGAAATCAACTTCACTTTTACCGAAAAGCTAAGCAAAGAGCTATTACTTTAGGCGTTTGTGAGGTTAACCCCCTGCACTTTTTAAATATAAGCTTATTTAACAGCTTTTTTTACTGTTTCAATAAGTGCTGTAAAGCTTTTCTCGTCATGTATAGCCATTTCTGATAGCATTTTGCGGTTAAGCTCAATGCCGCTCTTTTTCATGCCATTCATGAATACAGAGTAGCTGATACCTTGTGCTCTACAAGCTGCATTTATACGTGTAATCCACAATCTACGGAAATCACGTTTTCTGTGTTTACGGCCGGCAAAAGCATAGTTACCGCTTTTCATAACCTGTTGCTTTGCCATTTTAAAATGTTTAGACTTGCTACCGTAATAACCTTTAGCTAGTTTAAGTGTCTTTTTTCTTCTTTTACGCGTCATTGTGGCGCCTTTAATACGTGCCATATTTCTTACGTCTCCTTATCAAATATGAGTGTCGGTAATATTCAAAAAACCGATATTATGCGTATGGTAGCATACGACGAACTGCTGCCGCATTTGTTTTGTCGGCATAAGTCGACTTACGGAATGCTCTTTTACGTTTAGTGCTCTTTTTTGTCAAAATATGACTACGAAACGCGTTGCCACGTTTAACTTTGCCGTTTTTTGTCAATTTAAAGCGTTTTTTCGCTCCTGAATGAGTTTTAATTTTGGGCATTTCTATATCCTCCTTGATTTCTTACTTATCTTTAGCCGGTGCTAAGAACATTTGCATACTGCGCCCCTCTAGTTTAGGCTGTTTTTCAATAACTGCTTGTGGCAAAGCCTCTGCAAAACGTTTTTGAACATCAAGCCCAAGGTTTGCATGTGCCATTTCACGGCCTCTGAAACGTATGGAAACTTTGACTTTATCACCTTTTGCTAAAAACTTTGCTGCTTGTGAAACTTTAGTGTTGAAGTCATTCGTGTCGATGTTAAGCGATAAACGCACTTCCTTAATCTCAACAACCTTTTGGTTTTTTCTCGCCTCTTTTTCTTTCTTTTGTTGCTCAAAGCGAAATTTACCATAGTCCATAATTTTGCACACGGGCGGTGTAGCCTGTGGCGCAATTTTAACAAGGTCAAGGTCGTTTTCACTTGCGCGCCTCAGTGCATCGCGTGATGCCATAATGCCAAGCTGGCTGCCATCTTCACCGATAACACGCACTTCTTTGTCGCGGATACCCTCATTAATTTCCATTTCTTTTTTGCCGCTAATTGTAAAGCACCTCCAATAAAGTAATTAAAAAAGTGTGCTCTTGCAAAATAGCAGAACACACTCACATAACAAAATCAACGATAAATCGCATTTTCGTATTAACCCGTGGCATGTTTGCCATCAAGGTGAGCCGTCTGCATAGCAGAGCTACTTTGTTTACTTGAGTTATTATACATGAGTTTTGTGCAAATGTCAATAGGTAATTTGCATTTGCAAGTACTTGTAAGCTTAAAACGAAGTCTCAAAGCTTACATGGTTTTATTATATAACGTATAACTATACAATTTTCGCTTTTAAATGCTCAAATAATATTCAAAATATTTTCCACAACTAATTTTTGCATATTTTCAGGGTACAAATTAATTTTATATTCGCCGCCAAGTCCTACTCTATCTTCTTGAATTATACCCTGAGTAGCACCCTTCTCTGTTGGGGCTTTTGTGCGTGTTTCACCTGTTTCTAAAGTTTCTAAGTACTCATTTTCAACAAGCCAATTTGCTATTTTAACAGATGATATTTTAGTGCACTCGTTAAACTCTAAAACCTCATTTATTAAACCTGCAATTTCGCTTATACTCAGCATTTCATCTCTTGTTTCAATTTGGTTTATAATTTCACTACTTGGCAGTGCTACTATCTTACTGCTATCACTGCTAATTTTTATTTTTTCCGGTGGTGGTTCAATGCTGTTATCCTCACAAAATTTTGCTATTGCCTTTGTAAAAATCTCACCGTACTTTTCAAGTTTTTGCTTGCCTACTCCCGAAACATTTATAAACTGCTGTTCATTTACAGGTAGTTTGTTGCACATATCAATAAGCGCTAAATCGCTAAATATAATAAATGGCGGCACTTTTTCTGCCTGCGCCGTCTCTAGGCGCAGTTCGCGCAATATTTCAAACAGTGATATTTTATCCTCGGGTAAATCTTTACTTTTTGCTTTTTTAATTGTTTTAAGTTTATCTTTTATTTTCTGAACAACTTTCTCTTTTGGTGCTTTTTCTTTAGGTAATTTTATTTTAAATTCAGCACCCTCACACAATATTTCTTTAGACTTTTCTGTGGTTTTAATTATAGAATATTGGCTGTCTGTTTGCTCTAGGTAGCCACTTACAATTAAACTATCCATTATAGCTCTCAGCCTTTGCGCACTAGTTTCGCTTATGCCGTACGTTGTGAGCTCTTCGAGGTTAAACTGCATAACTTTCTTGCTCCTACTGCCTTTTACCACGTCAATTATCATTATTTTGCCAAATCTCTCGCCTGTTTTTCTAACGCAAGATATTATTTTTTGTGCATCTTTTAGTGCATCTACCGTTTCAAACTCGGTGTCACAATTGCCGCAATTTCCACAGTATAAGTGCGGTGTTTCGCCAAAATATCTTAATATATAGTTTCTTAAACAATCGTTTGTTGTTGAGTAAAATGTAATTTGACGCAGTCTGTTATAATCGTTTTCAATTAACTCCTGTGCATTTTCGCCTCTCTCATTTTCCTCGTGGCCTTTTTGTATTAAAAATTGGTTTGTAATTACATCTTGCCCACTGTATAGCATTAAACAATGAGCAGACGAGCCGTCGCGCCCTGCCCTACCTGCCTCTTGGTAATAACTCTCCATGTCTTTGGGCATGTTGTAGTGCACAACGTATTTTACATTAGACTTATCAATGCCCATGCCAAACGCATTTGTTGCTACAATTATATTAATTTTATCATATAAAAAGTCATTTTGGTTATCACTACGCTCTGTTTGTGTCATGCCCGCATGATATTTTGCGGCTAAAAAGCCTTTTTCAACAAGCATATCGCATACAAGCTCAACATTTTTTCTCGTTGCACAGTATATTATGCCGCTTTGCTCTTCTCTGCCTTTTAAAAACTCAAATAAATCGTATAACTTATTTGAGCTTGCTTTAACTTCAAAATACAAATTCTCCCTATCAAAGCCACTTATAACAATATGTGGCTCGTTTAATTCAAGCAAATCTATAATATCCTCTTTAACGCGCTCTGTTGCGGTTGCTGTAAACGCCGTAACAATAGGGCGCTTTTTAAGCTTTCCTATAAACTCGGGTATTTGTGCATAGCTCGGTCTAAAATCTTGCCCCCACTGTGAAATACAGTGTGCCTCGTCTACTGTAAGCATATAAATATCTGCGCTTAGCGCAAAGCTCAAAAAATTTTCTGTCAAAAGCCTTTCCGGTGCCACATATATTATTTTATATTGCCCTTTACTTGCGTTATACAGCGCTTTTTCTATTTGCCTTGGCGATAACGACGAGTTTATGTAAGCCCCTCTGATACCTGCCTGTTTTAAGCTTTTAACTTGGTCTTGCATTAATGAAATTAACGGTGAAACAACAATTGTTATACCCTCATTTGCAATTGCCGGCACTTGATAGCATATAGATTTACCTGCACCTGTAGGCATAATTCCAAGTGCATCGCTACCTTGCATTATTTCATCTATTATTTCCTTTTGTCCCTGCTTAAAACTGTCATAACCAAAGTAGGTTTTTAAAATATTTTCGGGCATTTTATGCTCCTTTTTATTGTTGTTGCATATTTTGTGTTTTTAAACCAGCCAATTATTTAGAGTTATTTAAAATATTATTATATATCGCTAAATCCTTATCTGTAAACACATTAAATACAACTTTTATATTGCTGTTATTATCTTTTAAAAATTTTGATACTGTTTTAGTTGCAATTTCAGCCGCTTTGCCTTGCGGAAAGCAAAACACACCTGTTGAAATGCAACAAAAAGCAATAGACTTAACACCGTTTTCTGCCGCAAGCTCAAGACAAGAGGCATAACAGCAAGCAAGTAAACTCTCATCTTTTTCTGTGAGCTCACGTGTAATAATAGGCCCTACTGTGTGCAGCACATATTTACTAGGCAGGTTATAAGCAGGTGTAATTTTCGCTTTTCCTGTTTTTTCCTCACACGCTTGCTCTAGCATAAGTTCATTGCAATTCAACCTAAGCTGAACACCCGATAGTGTGTGGACAATGTTGTCAATACAGTTATGCAGCGGTCTAAAACACCCAAGAAGTGCAGAATTTGCCGCGTTTACTATTGCATCAACTTTTAGTGTTGTTATATCTCCTTGCCACAGGTATATTCTATCATCAAATTTTGTGGGCTTTAGCGTGTTACTGTCTACTATTCCACGCTTTTCTATTTCAGACTTTAAGTAGTCATCTTGAATCTCTATAAATTCATCGCTTACAGGCTTCGGAGGGCGCACGTTAAAAAGTGCGCGCAACAGCTTTTTTTGCTCCTCTACATCGCTTGGTATTGCCGTTTTGCTGTACTCCGAGTTTTCATTCAACAGGTATTTAATTAAATAAAGTCTCTGTTCTTCATGTGTCAAATTGTCATCTCCCTAGCTAGTTTTGTAAAATTAGTATAAACAAAAACCTCGTGTACTCTCTAAAAACTCTTCTTGCTCAATTTCCCAGTCATTATACATCTCTTCAAGGCTGTTTATCTCACCGTCAACATACTTTGTCACTCTTTCGTCCCCTGTTAGCGAGCTAAGTTTGCTTACATCTGCATATTGGTTATATTTAAAGTCATTTGAATACAGCTTTTTAATTATTCGCATAAGCTCTATTGAGAGTGGCAAAAAACTTTTCGAATCATCAATCATAAACACCTCTACTCCGTTGCAAACTTTATTTGCGTGTTTGTCGTTGTACGGGGTAAATGAGCGCTCTCTGAATGTGTAACCGCAGCCGTCATAAAACACATCTTTAAGCTCTTTGCCAAGCTTCTCTTCATTTATATAAGGTGCGCCAAAAAACCTAAATGGGCGCGGTGTTCCCCTGCCCTCACTTATATTTGTAGCCTCAAAAAAACAACCGCCACAGTAGCTTTGCAGTGAGTAATAATCAGGCAATGCCGGCGAAGGCACATTCCACTGCATATCAAGCTGTGGGAAACGCCATTCTCTGCTATACCCCTGCATTTTTACAACGCTGTAATTTATGTTATATCCACAAAGGTTCATAAAGTAATAGCCAATTTCACCTGCTGTCAGCGCGTACCTTATAGGCAATTTATAATCGCCTACAAAACTGCTGAACTCCTTAGGTATTCTACCGCCTACTACTGTTTCACAGCCAAGCGGGTTAGGTCTGTCTAAAACAATAAGCTCTTTGCCGTGTTTTGTGCAAGCGTTCATTGCAAAGGCAAGTGTATAAATATATGTGTAATAGCGCAGTCCTACATCTTGTATATCATAAATAACAACGTCAATATCATCTAAATCAGCCTTAGAAGGCTCTCTTTGTGCACCGTAAAGCGACACTATTGGCAGTTTTGTTTCACGGTGCACACTATTGTCTACACTTGCGCCGTCTGCCGCACCGTACAGCCCGTGTTCGGGTGTCATAAGCTTTACTATATTGCAGCCTTTATTTAAAAGCGCTCTAAAATTAGGCATGTTATTGCTGTCAATTCCTGAAAAATTTGTCAACAGCGCTACTCTTTTACCCTTTGTCAATTTTATTATTTCTTCATATCTATCAATACCCAGTAATATTTTTTTCATTTTGCACCTCTAAATGTATGTGTGCTTTTATTCTGTTTGCAGTCACACTATTCGTTTAAATTATAATAATATTTGTCTTAAAAATCAAGTGTAGCTCATATTAGCCTTATTAAATTGCACAAAAAAGCTGTGGCAAAATGCCACAGCTTTAATTTTTGCTGTTATGTAATTTTCAATTAGTTTGCTGCGTCGCCCATAACTTCTTCGTAGTTCTCTGGTGTTACAACAACTGCGTCAACTGCTGTTTCCATTGGTACTTCTTTGCCATCAATGATGTCAAGCAATACACGAACAGAACCGCCGCCTACGCCCTCAGCTGAGAAGTATGTAGAAGCTTTCATAGCTGTGCCGCCCTCAACTTTGAACTCGTCTTTAGCCATGTATGCGCCAAGACCAACAACACAAGCATCAGCGTCAAGACCTGCACTCTCAAGTGCACGAACTGCGCCTACACAGCTCTCTTCGTTACCGCCTGTTACAAGCCATGTTGTAATTTGTGGGTTACCTGTGATGATAGCAGCTGCGCCTGTGTTACCAACGTCAACCGTGCCGTCTCCGTCTGAACGGAATACGTTCTCTTCAGGGAACTCAGGAACTAATTCCATAAATTTGTCGTATTGACCTTCTGTACGAGGTACAACAGATGAAACTGTGTCCATTGTCATAAGTAGCAAGCCAACATCGTCACGGCCTACAAGCTCATTTTCAATAGCGTAGTTAGCAAGCCACTCGCCGTTAGCTTCGCCGATAACATAACCGTCGATGCCAACCCAAGGTACAAGTTTTTCGCCGTCTACTTCAAGTGCATCGTCAGCTGCAACAATGGGGATACCTGCTTCTGTAACTTTGTCTACAACTGCTTGTGACATTGTTTGGTCAGGTGTGCAAGTAACAATACCTGCTGCGCCGTTTGCAATTGCGTTGTCAAGTGCACGGTCATACTCTGCGCCGTCAAGTTGAACGTCAACATAGATGAACTCGTAACCTGCTTCGTTTGCAGCTGCTTCAGCTGCTGCGCCCTCGTCTAAAAACCATGTTTGGTCGCCTGATTTGTAAATACCGTAAATAACGCCTTTACTGTCGCCCTCAGTTGCCTCTGCCTCTTCAGCTTCTGCCGGCTCTTCTGCTACTTCTTCAGTAGTCTCTGTCTCTGTTGCTGCCGGCTCTTCTGTTGTTGCAGGTGTTGATGTGCAGCCTGCAAATACGCCTGCAACAAGTACAAGTGCAAGGATTAGTGCTAAAATCTTTTTCATAATTAGTTTACTTCCTTCCAAAAAAATTATATATCGTATCGGGATTTTCCCGTAACGAACTTTAGATGTTTTTCATGCTTGCTGCAAGTAGCTCTTTCTCACGGTTTTTCTTGCGCAAGTAGTCAATTGCAAGTGCAAAAAGCAGCAAGCCGCCACGTGCAAAATCATGCCAGAAAGATGGAACTTGAACCATGATAAGCCCTGTGTTAAAAAATTGAATTAGTAAAACACCAAGAACAGTGCCTGTCATGCTACCAACACCGCCTGTGAAAGATGTACCACCGAGAATAACAGCTGTAATAGCGTCAAACTCAAGGTTGATACCTGCTGAGGGTTGCCCTGTGTTCATACGTCCTGCAAAGAGGAATCCGCCAAGAGATGCCAAAACGCCCATTATGATGAATGAAATAATAACAATGCGCTGTGGGCGAAGACCTGCAAGGCGCGCTGCTGACATATTACCACCAATTGCGTAAATGCTTCTGCCGAATTTTGTCTTAGACAAAATAAAACCAAAAATAATAAAGGCAATAATTGTAATCCATACAAAGTAAGGAATAGTTGTAATTGGGTCACGCGCTTTACCTAATTCACGGAAAAACGAATTTGTAATTGGGATAGGTTTACCGTCGCAAATAATAAATGCAATACTGCGCACAACAAACTGTGTAACAAGTGTAGCAATAAAAGCTTGCAATTTGATGGAGTTAACCATCCAAGCGTTGAAAACACCTATAATTGCGCCAACCACAAGTGTTATAAGAAGCGCCGGTATAACAGACATTCCCACGCTGTCTGACACTAGAAGTGCGGCAAGAACCGCTGCAAGTGCCGAAACAGAACCGGGTGAAAGGTCGTTTTGACCTGCTATGATAAGATATGTATGACCTATGGCAACAAGCCCTATTAAGTGTGCGCCAATCATAACATTAACAATGTTTGTCCAGCTGAAAAAATTCTCATTAAGAGATGTAAATATGATGAAAACAAGTATAATAGCACCTATTAAAACAAGCTTGTCTCCACCTATCTTTGAAAAAATATCATAAATTTTTGATTTTAATGAAGTTGATTTGGTGTTGTTCATTGCGCATTCCTCCCTAAAAGTGCATAACTTAGTAATTTATCTTCGGTTGCATCCTCACGCATAACCTCGCCGACTATTTCAAGCCCACGCATTACAAGTATGCGGTCAGACAGCCCAATAACCTCGGGCAACTCCGAAGAGATGAGTATTACGCATAAACCTTGCTGTGCAAATTCACAAATCATGCGGTAAAACTCAGATTTAGCACCGATATCAATGCCTTTTGTGGGTTCATCTAAAATAAGAACTTTCGGCTCTGTTGCAATCCACCTTGCAACAATGCACTTTTGCTGGTTACCACCCGAGAGCTCAACAATCATCTTGTCTGCACTTGGGGTTTTAATGTTAAAGTCCTCAATACCCTTTTGCGCCTCAATATCCTCTGTTTTCGGGTTAATTAAACCAAGCGCGTTCGAGTTTTTGTCTAGCAGTGAGACGTTTATGTTACCTGAAACAGACAAGTTTGCAAGTATGCCTTGCAGTTTTCTGTCCTCGGGAACAAGCACTATGCCGTTGTTCATTGCCTCTTTAGGGTCATGGTTTACAATTGTTTTGCCATTTAGCATAACTTCACCTGTGCGCATGCGGTCTGCACCTATAATTGCACGCACAAGCTCTGTACGCCCTGCGCCCACAAGCCCGGAAAAGCCCAGTATTTCGCCCTCGCGTATGCTAAAAGAGTTCTTTTTAACATAATCAGAGGAGACGTCTTTAACTTCTAAGACAACTTCTCCAAGAGGCTCTGTGCGTCTTTTTAAGTTTTTGTATATGTCGCCAAGGTCACGCCCTACCATCAATTGTATAAGCTCTTCATCTTTAACTTCGCTCATCACTTTTGTGTCCACGTAACGCCCATCTTTAAAAATAGCAACCTTGTCTGCAATTTGGCGAATTTCTGCCATCCTGTGGGTAACATAAATAATTATCTTGCCCTCATCGCGCAATTTGTTAATAATTTTAAATAGGCTGTTTATCTCTGCGTCTGATAAAGATGCTGTTGGCTCGTCAAAACATATAACCCTTAAATTATCACGGCTGTATGTTTTCATAATCTCAACCATTTGCTGGTATGCAATTGACAAATCCTTAACCTTTTCCGTAGGAGAAATGGGCAACCCAAAGTCATCGATAATTTGCTGTGCCATTTTGTTGGCTTTAGCATTATCTATAACACCAAACTTTGTTGGCATACGGCCAAGAAAAATATTTTCGGCAACACTTAGCTCAAGCAAAATTTGCCTTTCTTGATAAATAATGCTTATACCGCGCTCAATAGCCTCGTGAGGGTTTTTGAAATGACGCTCTTTTCCGTTGAGCATATATTTCCCCGAGGTAGGTTGGTAGTCACCATTCAAAATTTTGAGCAGTGTGGATTTTCCGGCACCGTTTTCACCAAGAAAAGCGAGCACTTCACCTGCACTTGCAGTGAATGAGACATCGTCTAAGGCTTTAACCCCCGGAAAATATTTTGAAATGTTTTTAAATTCCAAAACACCTTGCATTTGGCAACCTCCTTAACTTTATTTTAATAACATGTACATAATTTTAGCATATAATTAAACTGTGTATTTTTTTAATATTGCTGTAAAATTACAAAATATTGCTTTATTATCTTCGAATACTGCTTAATATTTTTTTACAATAATATTAAAAACTGTGAATATTATAGCATAATCATTTTTTTCAAACTACAAAAGTTTGCAATTGTAATAATTTAGTAATTTATGAAATAAGAAGTATGTTTACACGTTTGTATTACTTTAGGGTTGCTAGCTTATTTGTATTATGTGAATTACGAACATTATACAAATTGGCATGTGCGTAGCACCGCCATAAAGTAAAGTATAAATAACCTTTATTAGGCTTTAAAGGTTATTTATATTAGCGTAAGCTAATATAAATTGGCATGTGCGTAGCACCGCCAT
>CAYJNL010000034.1:0-27848 GCA_964371675.1 uncultured Bacteroides sp.
TGGCATGTGAGTAGCACCGCCATTTTAATAATTGATAGCGTGATTTTTCACGCTAACTCCTTAAAAAAATGGGTTGTATTCTAAAAACAGCCTGTAGAAGAAACTGCCGTTTAAGTCTGCATTTGAGAATGCCGGCAAATTGCCACCTGTAATTGCAAGTGCAAACCAGAACAAAAACAGCACAAGAACTGCATTTATTGCGCCACCTGCAATGCCTAAAACACCGCCAAGTGCCTTGTTTAAGCCGCCCACAATAGGTAAGCGATTAACGGCTTTGCCAAGTGTTTTTTCAAGTATTGTTGCAATAATTTTACATATTATAAATACAATAATAAATATTATTACGCTTATAACAGGTATAAAGAACGGCTGTGCAACGTTTTCAACAAAGCCTTGCGCCGCACCTGCCGCGTTTGATTCTACAACACCGGAAACAGCACCTGTAACATTATTTACAAAGGCTTGTGGAAAAACATCAAGCAAGCCGGCAAGTGTGTCTTCTATGCTTGCAGAGCCGTATGTATTAATGTTTTCTTGCACACTTTCCGTAAGTGAATCTTTGATAAAATTATCAAAGATAACAGGTGCTAGTATGTTAGATACTATAACACCTATCAAAAGTGATGCCAATGTGCCCATTAAGTTGAGTAGACTTGCAACGAAACCGCGTTTAATGTACATAAAAACAGTTGAAATAAAAACCACAGCAACAATTGCGTCAAGAATAATTCCAAGTAAAGTAACCATAAAAATCTCCATTCATATTATATATATTTGCCTTATTTGTATAAAATATTAAACTACATTTTGGCTCATATCAAGCGGGAAAATACCATTTTGCGTTATGTATAATAAATCGCTTGCATCAACAATGTCAAAAGGCTTGTCTTGTATTAATGCTTGCCCCAAAAGTTCTCCCGAAACATCATATTTTTCTGCCTTTTCATTATACAACAAATAAACATTATTTGCCACTATTTTTATAAAATGTGCATCATAACTTACGTTTTTTGAGTACAGCATATTTATTTCATCATCAAGTAGCACAAAAGAAGTTAGCGACGGGTAATTTTCATCCCCGAACAAAATAGCTACATTGCCATTTTCTGCTATGTCTGCCGCTATTATAGATGCAAACGGATATGTATATCTGCCCAGCTCTGCACCTGTTTTTACATCGTAAGTTGCCGTATATGTATCAAAAACTACAGTAAATTCATTTGAGTTATAGTGCATTGCAAGTGGCACTCCCTGCGCTGTTATTTGCGCTACTGCCTCTCCTTTATTTAGGTGGAACAACCTAATATCACAGTGTGCCGCCCCTTGGCTTGAGTTAAGTGTTGCCACGGCAAAGTTTTTGTTATCTGTTGAAAACTCTATATCAAGAGGTATTATGTTTGGGGTTTGCCAAGACCATAGTGTATTAAAGTCAGCGTCAAACACCTCCAGTTGCGACTCGGTAAAAACAGCAAGTTTGTCGTTACTGCTCATATGTGCAAGGAGTATAGGTGATTCAAATTCCTTTTTATGCAATGTTTGCGTTCTGCTTTCAACTGTTAAGTTACTGCCACCAACTGCATATATGCAAACATTGTTGCCACCTACCGACATAACCGGGTTTGCATAGCTATGCGGTACTGTTCTCAGCATATTGCCCTTTGCAGAGTAAATTGCAAATTCATCTGTTTCAATTAAGGCTACACCGCCTTGCATTTGCTGTGCATTTACAAAATTGTGAAGCTTTCGCTCTACGGGGAAGCCGTCTCCCTGTTCCATTGATATTATTATATCATCTATAACCTGCTGTGCAAGCTCCATTGGTGTATTTAGTGCACCAAGCATGTATGCCAACACTATGCCACCGATTAGTATAATTGTTAAAAAAATTCTTACGTATCTTGCTCTTCGTTTTTTACGTATTTCCAAAACTCGCGACTTTGTTTGCTTTTGTGTTTCATTTGGTTCAGCAAAAAAATCTTCTAAGTCATCTTCATATAAGTCCATGCGGTTTGCCACGCTCTTTGCACCTCCTCACCGACATTTAAGAGTTATTGTTTAGTATATCATAATAAAAACAATTTTTCTATCGCTTTTTCTTACTTTCTATGCTTTTTCTAAAAAAAATCCACAAAGCCTTTTATAACAGTATTTTTTGTTTGCTTACAAATAATTCAGTTTGTATTTTCCCCCACTGAGTAAAACATAGGCACATCACCTACAATAAGTGTTTCAGATATTGTAACATCACTTTCCACAATTGTTTCTGTTTGATAGCCCGGCATTACAACACTCATCTCCACAGTAAAATGTACAACTATGCTGTGCTGTGTTTGGTTTATTCCTGCTGTTGTAAGGTTATTTTGCGTTGTGGAGTTTACAAAAGAAGTAGGTATAATTTGCAAATTTATTTCAGGCCCGCGCCCTGACACAAGCTGCCACCCTATTAATGTTCCAAGCGGTATGCTTATGTCTTGATATTCCAGCTCCTCCAGCCTATTTGCCACGGCATTTGTTAGCGTTGCCTTAACCTCATTCAAGGTATTTGTGTTAACTGTTATGTTAGTAACCATGCCCTCACTGTTTTGCTGCATTGTCAATAAGCCCTCAATCATCTCGGGGTTTTTATTCATTTCATCAATAACAGCCTCATTCATTGCAAGTATTGAAACGTTTTGACATTGGTACTGTGCAATTGTTGTTACAATTGGTTCAATTTGTGCGTCTATAACAGCAAAAGTTATAACCAAAAACGTGCTTATGGCAGATATCTTAATTATCCTAGAAAGTATCTTGCCATTTGTATTTTTCTTTTTTGCTGTGTGGTGTCTTCGCTTATATCTTTTTCGCATAAAGCCATCTACCTACCTTTTAATGAATATACGGTTTATTAAATACTATTCAAAAAGAAGGAAAATGTGCACGAAAACAAGCTATTTTTATAAAAAATACTATGTTTTATTTGTTGTAGCAAAAAAGTAGAGGTATTTTTTTGCGCAATAGCCTTAAAGCGTAAATTAATATACGCATACGGCTAGAACACAAAGTTACCTCTACTGACATTTAAAATCCAAAAAACTCACATTTGCTCATTAAAATATGTATATTAACACTATCTAATGTAGGAAAGATTTTTAATTTTTTTGCTATAATCAGATAATGACATTGCAAGTAAAAATACAGCAACACCATATGTTATAGATGTTAATACAGACATCCAGCTAAGCTCCGCCAAAGCCATAAGTGCTTCTGTTTCAACACCAAGCTCTGACGAGAAAGAATACATATATTCTTCAAGCAAAACATTTGAGGCACCTATTGTTGCAAAGCTTGAAAGCCCACCTAAAATAGTAAACACACTTGAAATAAACATAAGAACTGATAACAGCGTAACACCGTTAGTTTTTGGCACACCCGTCAACGCTGTGCTCTTAATGCTGTTAACAGCTTTAACTGAGATAAAATAAAATGCAATTACAATTGCAATCCCTATTAAAAATGCTATCATAATAACAGCAAGGATGCCTGAGCCAAAATCTGCATATTCACCATACATTAAGCTCTCAAGCGCAACCCATGCAATTAACAAACACGCAACTATTAAAAAGCCAAAACCTATGTATATTATTGACAAAACTTTCATTATTGTAAAGCCTGAGGTAGAGTTATTTTGCACATTTTTGCCATAGTTATAAATTTGCCAAAATCCAACCACTGTTAACACCTGCGGTAAAAGGTTTGACAATGTATATGGCATTGATATTAAAGACACTATATTTAATGCAAGCGAAATTGAAAACGCAATTGCCGCAGCTAGGAACACTTTGCTTGAACATGCAGATTTAAGCGCAAAAATTGCACCGCCGTTATACATTTGCCCTCCCATACCGGGGTTTGCATACATGTTTTGGTTATTGTAGCCTTGCCCTGCCGCATTTTGGTATCCACTAGCATATGTGCCACCATAAGCTACATTGTTGCCATATTGTTGCCCATTATTATATTGCCCATTACCATACTGCTGTGTATTGTTATACCCTGTGCCACCATATTGTTGCCCATTACTATTGTAAGGGTTATTACCGTACTGTGCACTGCCATAACTTGTCTCACTATTTTGTTGCGTGCTATTTGCATTTGCATTATCATTTTGCTGTAATAAAGTTGTATCCTGCACTGTTTGCTCTGAAATTGTGTTTTGTGCTGCCTCTACACTGCCTAATACCTCACCGCAAGCACCGCAAAAACCTGCGCTGTTGTTATTTTGTGCCAAACATTTAGGGCATGATTTCATATATTTTCTCCATTCTGTTGCTATTACTATTACTTATCACCAAGCTAAACAGCAACTGTAAAAATTTTGTTTTTTTGTTTGATTTTATTAACAATAGCCGGTACCACTTATTATTAAAAACAAGAGTTGTGTTTAATAAAATCACTTCGCATTTATTTTTTATAGTTGTACCAACTAAAATTTGTACTAGGCGGCACCGATAAAATTGTATGGGTTATGAATTAGTTCGATTATAATGCTATCACATATACAAAAAGTTGTCAATTAACAGCTAAATTAAACTAGCAAAACAAGTTTAACCCAGTAGTAATAGCCCAAGTTTTTGTAATTTCAAATTGTTTGATAGCTTACTGTAACTTCTGTAACCTATCTTTGTTACGGCTTGCAGGTACATGTCTAAATCATTCTCATTAGCAGCTGCAAATGTGTTAATAATACTGCTTTCCACATCAAAAGTGTACACTGCGTTTTCAAGTACTGCACCTGTATTAACAAAGCCGTCAAGGTTTGAAAGTATATCTTGCGGTACAGATGTTATTGAAAATCTCTGCGCATTTGTTGGTGCTGTATTTGCATTAAAGCTTAGCATTTGGTTTGTTTTTGTATCTAGATAAAACTCACCGTTTGCGTTTTCATAGTAGAGATAAACGCTTATATCTGTGCGAATTGTGTTTCTATCAGTTATTTTAAAATTGAGGTTTTGGTTTGTTGCTGTACTTAGCACCGTGCCCGTTAAACTGTTGCCACTATACACGGTAGGTATTAGCAAATGAGACGTTTGAGTGCCCAATTTATCTGTAAACGCAATTTCCGGCTCTGCATACTGCATGTTGCTGTAATTTATTATTTGCCGCATAGCCGTAGCCATTGTAACACTCTCGGGCACGTAGTAATCCGATGGCTCGGCGCTTGCGCCAAGGTCTATGCGCCTAAACTCGTTTTCTACTCTAATCTCATTTATAACCTCAAAATAAGGGTGTGCACTTATAAATGAGCCATCGTAATTTTCTGTGCTGTAATTGTATAGTGCCTGCTCATACTCACCTATAAAGTCTCTCGTTGCCATCTGCGGCCTTTTTATGGAAAGTGACGGCGTTGGAGAATAGCAATACACATTTTGGTGCACGTATCCATTTGATGTATCTTTTCCGTTTGCAACCTCTGTGACAAGTGTTGCAACTTGTGTGCCTGACATACTTACAATTCTTGAGTCAAACACAAATGGCAACCCTTTTTCATTTGCATCAGACGGCGCAACCTTGCCCTTGATTAAGTTTTTTTGCACCACACTTAAATCGTTTGAGTTATATAAGCTAAGCATGTTCCCGTTTGTTGCAATGTCAAGCCCTGCTGACATTACAATCATATCAACAGCCCCTATTATTTTGTCAAGAGAATTTGGGTTTTCTGCATTAACTTCAAGCATTTGAGGTGTCATGCTTATAACTTGCACATTTGTCTGTGTTGCTATACTGTCATTTAATACATATGTTAAAAACCAGTTGTTATTTACAAAACCCGTTGTAACACCAACTGAGGAATAGTATACAGTCGCCTGTGGGCCTGCATCATCAGCTACAAAATTGTAGTCTCCGCCTGTACTTACATAGTTAAACTCTGTTGGTGTTTCAGGTATCGCTTCCTCTTCTGTGCCATCTTCACCTTCAACCGGCGGTGTAGGTGTAGGCAGTGGGTTTCTCGCTGTAAACGCACCGCTACCTGCTGTGGCCTCCACAAAAGTGCCGTTTACAACTGCTGTTTGCTCGGCAGAAGGTATTAATATAGCCTCTGCCGGTGCGAGCCACGGCAAAATGGGTGCCTCGGCGCCAAGTGGTGCAGAGCCGTCTGTTGTGTATAAGCCTGTTGCAGATAGCTGTGCAATTCTGCTTTGGTACTCTGCCTCACTAGTAACAAAGCTTTGTACAGGCTCTTGCCCACTTATATAATAGCCAATTTCTCCGCTAAGTGCGTGCGGAACAATCTCCAGTATTACAAATGGGTCTCCCCCTGAAATACTTTTTTGTTTAACACTCTCAATGCCACTGAAAGACACGTATGCAAACATTGTGTTGCACAACAAAGCTGTAATAATTGCAAAAACTATTACTCTTTTTAAATATTTATTTTTCTTGAATTTGTCTAAAAACATATTTTACCTTTTGCATTAGCCATAAATATAATAAAGTTTATCAAACTTTTATTTTTGGCTAGCCACTTAAACTTATATTATAATGTCGTTAATCACTATTTAGCTTTCTTGCATATCTTTCAGCAAGTCTATTATATTATCGGAGTAATAGGGCATATTTCTAAGCGCAATATTTTGCTGTGTTGTTGTGCTCTTGCCCCTGTTTTCAAATGTGGTCTCAAGTTTAATCTCATCTATTTTCCCACTGGAATCCGAGGGTATAACATTAAATTCTGCTATATTCTCGCTCATTTTATCGTCAATATTTTCACTTGTTTGCAAAAATGTTACAAGTGCGTCATCGTGCGTTATGTTACTGCTTGTAACAGTGCCGTAAGTCAAAATGCTATCTGTTAATTTATAGCAGTGCATTGTCTTTGTTCCGTCGCTGTTAATGTTTACAACACTTAGCGTGTCGCTTTTTTCGTCCCACACAATGCCACCGTTGCAATCTAAAACGCGCTCTTTTAGCTGTGTTGTAACTATTTGAGAGTTATATTGCAAATTTGAGGTGTAATAAATTGAAGAGTATGTTCTTGCACCTGCTGTCATAAGAATAGTTGCACTCAAAATAACAACACTCGATATTGCAGTTGAAATTATAAGCTCTACAAGCGTAAAACCCTTGTTGTTTTTCATCATAATTACTCCAAATCAGTCAATCTCGTGGTAACCTGTGGACGGCGTTATAACTACGCTGCGCTCATTATTGCCTGCACTAACCGTAATCCGCTCAATATCTGTAGGTGCAAGTAGCGCACCTGTTAAATCATACGATATTTCAAGTGGGGTGCTCTCTTCTATGCGTGTTTCATCGCCATTTGTGTTTGTATATGACACACGCACGTTATTACCTGAAATTCGCTCTTGCCGCAGTTGTTCAGCACCTGAATATGTTGTGCTATAATAGGCATCTCCGTCAAAACTAATAATAGTTATTGGCTCAACTTGCCCACTCATAGTGGACACACGGCAATGTGAGAGTGATGAGGATATGTTATTAGCCGTTTCATTTACCGAGTTAGAGGAAACTTGCGCTATACCTGAGGTTGCAACTGGTATAAGCACGGCTATAATTGCAACAACTATAATTAATTCCACAAGTGTAAAACCTTTTGAATTCACCGTGTTCCCCTCCTCTTTTCTGAATACAAAATACTAAATAAATTTAAGATTTTGTCCAATTTTCATAAGCCACAAGATCTTTGATGTCCCTTGTCTCTGTGCTCTCGTTCTCACCGCTTACGGCTTTGTCTCCGGAACCCGTCAGCAAATCTTTAACTTTTGTACCGTCCCCGGCAGTGGCATCAAGTGCAAGTGCAACATCACTTGGGTTTGAGCTTACACTTGACATTGAACCTAACGTTACCTTGCCATTTGATATTATAAGCCCTGAAAACGCACTGTTTACACTGACATCACCGCTTGCAATTATAAGGCTTACATTACTGTATACACCGCTGTTCAATGCAAAAGGTGCACCGTTTTGATTATCTATAACTAGTGCAACAGTTGTACCTGAGCTGTCTTTAAACTCATACACCGGGCCTGCCGCACTGTTTGTGTACGCAAAGTTGCGCAAAGAAACGCTATCTACAAGAAAATTATATGGGTTTTGCTCGTTAGTGTCAGTGTCTGAAAGTGTCTTGCACAGCTTATTATACGTGTTTTGCATATATTCTGCTGTTTGCTCATTAACAGGGTTTAACGCAGGTAATGTGTATGCACCGCTTGCATCTTGCTGTATTGCATTGCCCGAAGTTTGTATGTTAGATGTAAACGTTGAGAGCGTTGCATATAAAGACACATAGTCTGTAATTTGGCTACCGTTAGTTGTAAAGTAATCTCTAAAATAAGCGTTGGCGCTATCAACATCACTAAAAGTTATAAAGTAATAAACGGCTCTGCTGTTTGTGCCAACAAGTGTGTACGCCATTGTTTGCACAGTTGCCTTATAGTCGTTTAACGATTTGCCGTTTAAAATAGGCGCACTCATATTAACACCTGTGGTGCTTGGCATTGCCTCGCTATCAGGTATAATATACGGGTTGCTTGTTACACTGCTTGGCAAAACGCTAACAGGCACAAGGTAAGCCAGCTGGTTTGGCCGCACGGAAATTGATTCTCCCATTAAAACGCCACTGCTTGCAACACTGCTGCCCATAGGTAGCACAAAGCTGTTGCCTGCTATCATAACCCTATCTGCCCCCGAGATATCAAACACGGAATTAATGCCGTTAATAACAACAGAACTACTTAATAATGGGTTATCCACACTGTTGCCAAAACCGTAAAAATTGCCGTTTATTCTCACTGTGGACGGCGAGCCGTTTAGTGCAACATCATTTTCCACATATAAATCTCCGCCGTCTGCCACTGTGAGCGTTGCATTGTTTTCAAGCGTAACATTTTGCGCCCACAACTTGCTGTTTGCAGATATAGCAACGCTGTGTTGCACAGGAACATTAAGTGTTTGCGGAGTAATAAAAGTGCCATTAATATTTGTTGTTGTGTTACCTGTAAGCGTTATAGGGCTAGCGTAAACACTACCATTTATGCCATTTCCACTAACTGTTAAATCTTCTGTTGCAATAACGGCAAACTCACTTGTGTTTAGAAAATCAAAAAGCACATCTCCGTTAGACACACTAAAGTAACCGGGTACGTCTATTGCTATGTCTGAGGTTATATTTGTGCGCAAATTCGTGTCGGGGTTTGTGTATGTTATAGAAATACCCTTAAACACTATGCTGTAATCGTCGTATTCAATATTGCCCGCATTGCCCAAAAGCCCTGTCAAAGTATCGGGCACTGCCGTTAAATTACCACTTAAATGTATAGGTGCCACCCTTTGCAATGGGTCTGAAACGCCCTCAATATAAATATCGTTTGGGTCAACGCCTGCATTTATAAGAAAATATGCTAGCACGTTTGTGTTGTATACGTAACTTGCAGTGCTGTCGGCATTTGTGCCGTCTCGCATTGCAATGCTTTGGGCTACAACCTCGTTTGTTTTCCATCCAAACATGTTTGTGGTAAGCTCTTCATAAAACGTTGTTGTGCTATTACCGTAATTTATTAGTGTGTTTTCATATGCACTTGATATTGAGTCTGATGCAACTTCTTGAAAGCCTGCTCTTACTAAATCCATAAGCTCTGTGCTGTCGTAATAATTTTGTACGCCTCTTTCCTGTGTTGCTTTTATTAAATAACCCGTATAAGTCATGTACAAAATAGTTGCACCTATTGTTGCAAGAAAAAACATTGATATTATAACGGTTACCATACTGGAGCCCCTGTTATTAATAGGGGAAAACACTATTTTTTTCATTTTTTTCAACATGTTCTATCCCCTTTCTCTTCTTTACTGCAAGTTTGTAGAACTCATTGAATAGAGTGGTCCATCTGTTGTTATACTGTTGCCAAGTGCATCTCTCTCAAAAATATCTACTGTAATATTGTACAGCCTATCTAATGTTGTTTTCATTGTAATATCGCCGGGTGTTACAGACATTGTACCAAACCAGTAAGGTACGCGTATATCTATCGACGATGGGTCTGCAATATTTTTGCTTAAATTTGAGTGAATTATCATATCCAATTCTACGTAGTTTCTCTCTATTATAGCTACAGTCGGTTTATAATTTATTTCATTCAAATATAACTGCTCTTGTGGTATTGATGAATCCACTTGCTTTACAAACACAAAAGTTACAGGCAAATCGTCAAGATTTCTTACAAAAAATTTATCTGTGCCATTATACCACGGATAAAACAACATATAAAAACTTGGGTACTCGCCATCTTCGGGGATGCTTGCTCCTTGCGGTGGTGTTATTGACATTTCAGAGACACTTGGCACATGATTCCATAATGAGTTAGGCACACCTGATGAAACACTTTCGCCTGCAATAGCTTGTGGAAATGTAAACAAATACTCATACTGAGCTGTCATGTGTATTTTATCCGACACTTCTTCCATACTCACATTTATAGTTCTCTCCGCTTTAACTCTTTGCTTAAAAACATTTTCATCATCTATAACATAACCCGCACCTACACACTCAAGCAAAAATGCTTGCCATGCTAAGCTGTCCGGGTCTTGCTGTGTCCCCCTTGTTTGTGCCGCAATGTAGTCCATTGATGTATTTTCAAAAATCTCTTTGTTATTTATATTGTCATAGCTTGTATTCGCATCGCTTGCGTCCAGTGTTACAACTGCGTTGTACTGTGAAAACCCTGCCGTAACACCGTTAAATTCAATATGGTAAGTTCCGTTTTGCTCAACTTCGCCCGTAATTGGTATATAATCAAGTTCAGGTGTGCTTGTATTTGGTGTTACAAACATGCCTGCATTGTCTTGCACACCGGTGCCACCATCAATTATAGGTGCTGTGGAACTATCAAGAAAACTTGTAAAATCCATTGTCTCAAACTGCTCTGTAATATTCTCCGATATTTGTGTTACAGCACCAAGCTCTGCTGTGCGCGCAGTGTATTCCGCTGAGGATAAAAACACTGATGAAACAGGTATTGCAACAATCGCAAGAACTGTTATGCTAAGCAAGACCTCTACAAGGCTAAAACCTTTATTGCTATTTTTTTCATAATTAATAGCAATATATTTTTCTCTCAAAACTTGCATAAAGGCCTCCTTATAGCTTATTTGCTTTGTAAATCTTTCTTTTAAAATAGTGTTTACACCATTTCAGCTGAAATTTTACCAACTGATGCGCTCCAACATTAACTTTACCACAATAAAGAGTTTTCACTTATGATATTAAAAACAAAAACCATGGCAGTGCAGTGTGTGTTGTGAGAAATTTTTGTGTCATGCGCAAAAATTTCTCGTTGCCTTTTGTGAGAGTAACCTTTAAGGTTTCTTTTACACTACATGCTTAAATTACTCGCATTTACTGAGCTTCTGTGTCCTCTGCGCTTTCAGCTTCAGCGGTAGCCCCTGCCTGTGATGTTCTAAACGGATTTGCCACACCCGTTGTAACTTGTGGTAATGGTAATGGTTCATAAACAGCCTCAGGGTACATCATGAAATATTTTGAAATATTAAATGTAGTCATAAGGTCTGCCGTTGTTGCATCATACGTAAGTGTTAGGCTGTCAATGCTTGTTCTATCGTCTGATGTATAAATTATATTCACTGCATTTTTAAGCTCATCATAAGAAAATGCACCTGTAAAAGAAGAAGACGTGCTATAAACATCAAGGTTTGTGTAAATTTCTTCGCCACCGCTGTTTACATAAGAGCCAAACTGCAACAAAGATACAGGTGGTGCAAATGTCAATGTTGAAATTTCACCCGATGTTGCACTTTCAAGGTTTAAAAGCCACATAGTTATGTCTTCCTCTTTAACATCTGCCGGATAAAGTGCAATTTGCTCTTCAATATATTGCTTTGCTGTTGCTGTGTCTTCAATATAGGTGTTCAAGTTCAATTCAAGCTCTTCAAGTAGCTCAACTTCGCCCTCTAATTGGCTAAGCTCTATTTCAAGTGTTTGTGCCTGTGTTTGCAATGGCATATAGACAAAAACCATAAGCGCCGCAAAAATTATAACACCTATAAGCACAAAAACGAGCCTTTTATTTGTTCCCTTCAAATTCATAATGATTTATCCTTTCAACTTCACTTAAACTTTGTGATGTATCTCAAACACACCTTCATTACTGTGCCATTTCCTCTACATCTTCTTCATACACCTCGTCGAAAGACTCTGCGTTTTCAAGGTCTCCAAGATCTGCGGTTTGTTCACTATCCGGGTCTGTGTACGCACACATTACCGTAAATGATGTTGTGGTTGTTCCAATTTCGTTTTGAGCCTCTGTTAGTCCGCTTGTTGATATTGTAACAATGCTCTCAAATGTTCTTAGCTGTGAGAGAACATACGCTGCCTCTCCCATTGTTGATGTTTGTACATTAATTGTAACACCATAATTATCACAAGTTGCTGAAAGTAACACAAGGTTAGATGGCATTTTAACCTCGAGCTCTTCAAGAAAAGCCGTTATTCCTGCATTGTTGTTATAAGCTAAATTTTCAACTATCTCAAAATTTTGCTTTATTGCATTGTACTCAATATAAACATTATAGGCATTTTCTATCTCTGAAAGCTCTATAATACGTGCCTGTGCAGTATCAATGTCGTTTTGCACACCTACCACATGCGTTATGCCTATAATAGAAAGTATAGTACCTGCCAAAATGCAAAACACCATTAATAATACAGCCGAGCGTGCACTAACGGCAGTTACACTTTTGTTTTCTTTCTTACCTTTTGAAAGGCTCAAAGCGCTCTGCACATCTATGTTAAGTGGCTCTGACATGCCGCTTGCACACGTTGCGTTAAATACAAAATTGTTACCCGTAATAACTTTTGCAGATTCTGCAAGTTCATTTAAAGTGTACGTGTTAATGTCAAGCGCCCCATACACCGCTTGCTTAATTCCTGCAAACTCTGCACATGTGTCAATTAAGACAATACGCTCTATGTCAAAACTTTTAAAAGTTGTGTTAAACATATCGGCAGTGCGCGTAAGTCCACTGGTAAGGCGCTCTACACACATCTCAAAATTTTCTTTTGTAAACATTCTTGCCATAAACTCTGCGCTCTTACACTGCTCAATGATATTAGGCACATTATCCTCTTCGCTGTTTGTAGAGTACATTATTTTGTTTATAAGCTCATCTCCGCCAAACGGGATAATGCGCTGAAAAAGCATTGAGCTACCCGATGTAAACGTAGCAATACTTTGCTTTGTGTCTATGCTTAAATATAGCGTAACACCGCTTATATTTAGCCTTTTAAAAAGCTGATACTGTGCATTTAATGTATAGTCAAAGTTAATAATTTGCAAATTGGCAATCTCTGCAAGCTTGCCATAGCCCATCATTAGCTGTTTTGGCACAGCCATTACAAGCACTTGATTGCCGGGCTTTTTGCCTGTCATTTTTTCAACAATTGTGTATGTTACTTGGTAATTTGTCAAATCAATCGGGAAGTAATCTGCCGCATTTGCCTGTACAAGAGATTTTAATTGACGCTCTTTAACAGGTGGCAAAAAAACCTTACGACTAACTATTTTAGACGACATAAGCGTGAAAACAACATTGTTTGTCTCACGTATTTTGTGTTCTATTAACTTGTCGGAAATAACCTTTGCAAGTAGGTCCGGCTGTGTTATGTTACCGTCTGAAATAGATTGGTCCGGCGTTGGAAAATACACGCTTTTAACAACATTTATTATATTGCTCTTTTTAGAAAGCAGGCATATTTTAGTAATTCTCTCGCCTATTTCTATGCTAATTTTAAATTTATCCATAAATACCGGCTCCAATCATTTTTGTTATTTTATAGTCAAGCCAATCTAAAATTTATACAATCCGGTTGCTAAAATTGCGTTTATTAGCGCCTGCGTCAATCCGAATACACAAAGCATTCCGAGGGCGATGCCTTGTAAAAATTTTAAAGTAGTTCAACTATAATATGTTTAACTTAACGTACTAAATTATACTTTATAAACCCAAAAGTCCAAAATACCACTGAATTATTTGCTCACCAAATAAAAACGAGATAAAAACACCAAACGCAAGATATGGCCCCATTGCAAGTACACGCCCTGCGTTAAAAAACTTCATTCTTACAATGTGCACCACACTGCCAACAAGGCACGCAAACACAAATGCAAACACAACTTGCGCAAGCCCTAAAAACAGGCCACAACCTGCCATTAGTTTTACGTCTCCGCCACCTATAGCCTTGCCATTTGAGAAAAAATACATTATAAATAGCACAAGCGTTATAGCTATAAAACCAAACATGTGCAGCTCAAAATTATCAAAGTGCAATGCTGTGCGCAAAACGCCAAGCACACCTATAAAAATTGTTGTTTGTATAGGTATTTCTGTTGTTCTTGCGTCAATAACAGACAGTACAAGTAGTGTAGAGACAAGCAGGCAGCCAAGTAGCGTGTCAAGTGTAAAACCGTAAAAGAAAAACACTGCAAGCCACAACAGCCCATTTGAAATTTCTATTAAAATGTACTGTGGTGATATTTTGTTCTTGCATTTTGAGCACTTGCCACGAAGTGCAAGGTAGCTAAAAATTGGCACAAGCTCCCAAAAACACAAGCGTTTACCGCAATTTGTGCAGTGCGACGGTGTTTTAACAAAATCTTCGCCAAGTGGTATGCGCAAAATACAAACGTTACAAAAACTGCCCACCACAACGCCTAAAATAAACACATATAAATACAGCATAATCTCTACTGTTTGCATCTCTTATATTCCCTTTAAATATAATAAATTTTTGCGAAAATGTCAAGTTTTACGTTTTTTGTACCTATATTACTTTACCCATTTAACGCTCTTCTATAACAACTACATCAAGGTGCGTTACACCAAAATATAATAATGTTTTGTGCACATTTTCTGTTACAATTTCCCCACCCATTACAATTGGCACAGCAGGCGGGCAGCTTACAGCAGGTACTGCACAAATACGCCCTATGCAATTTTCCACATGCACACTTTCACTTTTTGAAAACATTGCCTGTCTTGGTGTTAGAATTGGTGTGCACTGTGAAAATTTTGGGTTTTGCTCATTCTCACCGTTAAAGCAAGCTAAATTGCCACATTGCAAATTTTTAAAAACGCTCAAGAGCTTAATAAAATCACTGGCTTTATTATTTGGTGTAACCATTAAAACAACATAAATATCATCGCTATACTCGCACTCTATGCTGTTTTCTCGCAAAATATTTGCAAGCTCTGCGCCTGTATATAACTTGCTGTTTGCGTTTATTACAATGCGCAAAGGGTCGCTTATTTCTACTTTAACGCCTAACTCTTGCAATTTTTGCTTAATGTGCAAAACGTAATTTGCACACTTTTCAATCTCTTTATCATACCCTTTTGCAAGCAGTTTGTTGCAATAGTCAAGCGACTGCATTATTAAATACGACGGGCTTGTTGAGCCAAAATAAGCCATTGCTTTTTTTGCGTGTGCACCGTAGTCAAAACGTGCCGTTTTGCCCACGTGCAAGTACGCGCCACCCGTTATTACAGGCAGTGTTTTGTGTGCGGAATCACAGCACATGTGCGCACCGCAGCTTATTGGGTGCTCGTATCCACTTGACTTTAAAAACGCAAGGTATGCACCGTGTGCGTTATCAACAAGTAACGGTATATCGTGGTTTTCACATACTGTAGCAAGTGCTTTAATGTCACAAACTTTGCCTAGATAATCGGGGGAGGTAACAAAAACGCAAAGCGGTTTTTCGCTTAAATTTTGCAGTTCTCTCGTTAGTGTCTTTGCACTGAGCTCACAGCTGTAAAAGCTTGTGCCATGCTCATCACATAGCCAAACGGGCTGCAAATCAAGCAATGCACAAGCGTGGTAAAATGCTTTGTGAGAATTTCTCATAGCAAGTACTTTATTTGATTTTGCTCCCGAAAAAAGCTGCGCCAAAAAAAGCATAGCTTTAATGCACAAAGACGAGCCTCCCGTGCTGTAAAAAGTATGCTTACTACCAAATAGGCTAGACGCGTTTTCTTCACTCTGTGCAATTATGCCACTTGAAAAAAACAAATCATCGGCGCCGTTAATCTCTGTTATATCAAGGTTTTCACAGCCCAAAACGCCCGAGCCTTTGTGCCCGGGCATATGGAAACGCGCTGTATTTTGCTGTGAATACTTATGTGTAAAGTCACAAATAGGTGTGTTCATTTTCAGTTACTCTGCATAACCGTTTGGGTTTGCACTCTGCCATTTCCAGCTGGTAGCGCACATTTCATCTATGCCATATTTTGCTTGCCAGCCAAGTTCTTCTTTAGCTTTTTTCGGGTTTGCATAGCACTCTGCAATGTCTCCCGGTCTGCGTGGGTCAATAACATATGGCAGTTCTTTGCCACATGCTTTTGAGTACGCTTTAACAACGTCTAGCACACTGTAACCTTTGCCTGTGCCAAGGTTGCATATAAAAAGCCCACAATTTTGGCTTAGCTTTTTAAGTGCCGCCACGTGCCCTATTGCAAGGTCAACCACGTGGATATAGTCCCTCACGCCTGTGCCGTCCGGTGTTTTGTAATCATCGCCGAAAACGTGCACCTCTTTTAAACTGCCTACCGCAACTTTTGCAATGTATGGCACTAGGTTATTGGGTATGCCGTTTGGGTCTTCTCCAATAAGGCCGCTCTCGTGTGCACCAATTGGGTTAAAATAACGAAGTAGCGCAACATTCAGCGTTTTGTCTGCACTGCAAATGTCTGTTAAAATTCGCTCGCTAAACAGTTTGGTTGTGCCATATGGGTTTGTGGTTGAAAGTGGAAAATCTTCTGTAATAGGCACACTTGCAGGGTCTCCGTACACTGTTGCACTTGATGAAAACACAATATTTTTAACGCCGTATTTTTTCATTGCCTTTGTAACATTTAAAAGACTTTGCAAGTTGTTACTGTAATACTCAATTGGTTTTGAAACGCTCTCCCCCACCGCTTTGAGTGCTGCAAAGTGTATAACTGCCTCTATATCGCTGTTTTTTGCAAACAATTCATATGTTTTTTGCTCATCGCAAAGGTCAATTTCATAATATTTTACAGTGCTGTTTGTTATTTTCTCAACCCTTTTAATTGCCTCCTTGCTAGAGTTTACAAAATTGTCGGCTATAACAACATCATACCCTGCATTAATCAGCTCCACACAAGTATGTGTGCCTATGTAGCCTGCGCCTCCGCTTACTAAAATTGACATAACATCGTCCTTTCTGCCATTTAACGGCATCGCTTAGTAAATTAGATAATGTAATTTCAAACTAAAAGCAACTAAAAACTTTTACTTATTTAATATTAATGTAAAAGCACATTTTATCACACAGTTTTTATACTTTTACATTAATATTTTCACACTTAACTGCATTAAACTCGTGCACAAACCAAGTGTATTCACCAAGTTTTAGATACTTTTATCCATAAATATTAAACCACAATTAACACATAAAGTAAAGCTAGTACTAGTAATCACGCACTTTTTACACTGTAAACATGATTCAAAAGTACATATTTACATATCTACTTTTTCACTTTGCTGTTTTTAAGCACATCTTTTAAATACTTGCCTGTGAAAGACTTTTTACTGCGCACCACTTGCTCCGGTGTGCCCTGTGCTATTATCTCACCGCCTGCGTTGCCACCCTCGGGCCCTAGGTCAATTATATAATCCGCACACTTTATTAGCTCCAAATTGTGCTCAATAACTATAACTGTGTTGCCTGCGTCCACAAGTTTGTTTAGCACTTTAACAAGCTTGTGCACGTCTGCAATATGCAGACCTGTTGTTGGCTCGTCCAGTATATAAACAGTCTGCCCTGTGTCTCTTTTAGCAAGCTCCAGTGCAAGTTTTACGCGCTGTGCCTCACCGCCCGATAGCGTTGTTGCGCTTTGCCCCAGTTTTATATAGCCAAGCCCAACGTCTGCAAGTGTTTTTATTTTTCTGTGAATTTTAGGCATGTTCTCAAAGAACACGCAAGCCTCCTCCACAGTCATTGAGAGCACGTCTGCAATTGTTTTATCTTTGTACGTTACCTCAAGTGTTTCTCTGTTATAGCGCGAGCCTTTGCAAACATCGCACGGCACATAAATATCTGGCAAAAAGTGCATTTCTATTTTAATTATACCGTCGCCCTCACATGCCTCGCACCTGCCGCCCTTTACGTTAAAGCTAAAGCGCCCTGCGGCATAGCCTTTCATTTTCGAAAGCTGCGTTTGTGCAAAAAGTGTCCTTATATCAGTAAAAACACCTGTGTAAGTGGCAGGGTTAGAGCGCGGTGTTCTTCCTATTGGGCTTTGGTCTATGCCAATAACTTTATCCACATACTCAAGACCTAACATTTCCTTATGCTTGCCCGGTTTCATTCTCGCTTTGTTTACGTCTGCCACAAGGCGCTTGTATAAAATTTCGTTTATAAGCGACGACTTACCGCTACCAGAAATACCCGTTACGCATGTCATTATGCCAAGTGGAATTTTAGCGTTTACGTTTTTAAGGTTGTTTTGTGTTGCGCCTATAATCTCTATATAGTGCCCATTACACTTTCTGCGCTTTGCAGGTAGTTTTATCTCTTTTTTTCCACTCAAATACTGCCCGGTAATACTGCGTTCTTCGTTGCAGATGTCCTCCAGTGTGCCCTGCGCCACAATCTCGCCGCCGTGCACACCTGCACCCGGGCCAATGTCCACAATATGGTCGGCATGGTGCATTGTGTCCTCGTCGTGCTCCACAACAATTAGTGTGTTACCAAGGTCTCTAAGGCGCTTTAGTGTCGCTATAAGTTTTTCGTTATCGCGCTGGTGCAAACCAATACTCGGCTCATCAAGCACGTACAAAACGCCTACAAGTGCACTACCTATTTGCGTAGCAAGGCGAATGCGCTGGCTCTCGCCACCCGAGAGCGTTGCCGCATTTCTTGCAAGTGTTAAATAGTCAAGCCCTACACTCTGCAAAAAGCCAAGTCTCTCACAAATCTCTTTTATTATGCCGTGTGCTATCATGCTGTCGCGCTCTGATAAATCAAGCTTATTTTGCACAAAATCGAGTTCCTCGCGCACGCTTAAAGCTGTAAACTGGCTTATATTAATGCCGCCCACCGTAACTGAAAGGCTTGTGTCTTTAAGGCGAGCGCCCTTACATTCGGGGCATGTAACGCTAGTCATAACGCCTTGTATCTCGTCTTTCATCCACTCGGAGCTTGTCTCTCTAAATCTTCGCTCCAGGTTGTTTACAACGCCCTCAAATTCGCTTGTATATTCAGAGTATCCCCTGTCGCTCTCACGCGTCATTGTAAGTTTTTTGCCGTTTGTGCCAAAGAGTATAGCCTTTAAGCCCTCGGGTGGTATGTCTTTTACAGGCTTGTCAAGAGAAAATCCATACATTTTCGCAAGCCCTTTGTAGTACATCTCGCTAATAGAACCCTCGGCATAGTACCAGCCGCTTGCACGTATAGCACCCTCACGTATTGTGAGGTTTTTGTTTGGGATAATCAGCTCGGGGTCAACTTGCATAAAAGTGCCAAGCCCTGTACAGCGCGGGCATGCGCCAAATGGGTTATTGAAAGAAAACATCCTTGGTGCAAGCTCTTCTATGCTCACGCCGTGCTCGGGGCAAGCGTAACTTTGGCTAAAGCTAAGCTCCTCGCCGTCCACCACGTCTATTGTAACAAGCCCACCCGTCAGGTGAACTGCCGTCTCGATACTGTCGGCAAGCCGCCTTTGCAAGTCGTCATTAATAACAAGGCGGTCAACAACTATTTCAATATTGTGCTTTTTGTTTTTGTCAAGCTCTATCTCTTCATCAAGCTCATACAAACTGCCGTTAACTCTAACACGCGCAAAACCGCCTCTTCTCGCCGCGTCAAACTCTCTTATATGTGTGCCCTTGCGCCCACGCACAATTGGCGCAAGCACTTGAAAGCGCGTGCCTTGCTCCAGTTTCAGCACCTCGTCCACCATTTGGTCAACTGTTTGCTGGCTTATTACTCTGCCGCAAATTGGGCAGTGCGGCACACCTATTCTCGCATACATAAGGCGCAAATAGTCGTAAATTTCCGTAACTGTGCCCACTGTGGAGCGTGGGTTTCTGCTCGTTGTCTTTTGGTCAATTGATATGGCAGGAGAAAGCCCTTGTATGTCGTCAACATCGGGTTTTTCCATCTGCCCTAAAAATTGGCGCGCGTAACTTGAGAGGCTCTCCATGTATCTGCGCTGTCCGTCTGCGTAAATTGTATCAAACGCAAGGCTGGATTTTCCACTGCCCGAAAGCCCCGTCATAACAATAAATTTATCGCGTGGCAAGGTTATATCTATGTTTTTTAAGTTGTGCTCTCTCGCACCTTTTATAACTATTTTATCGTGGCTCAAAGCTTTGTTTTCCTTTCTGATTGTTTACGTAGTTTTTCTATTCTGTCTCTTAAATACGCAGCATGCTCAAATTCTAAAATTTTAGCAGCCTCTTTCATCTCTCGTGTTAACTGTATAATTTTGCGCTCTATTTCCGCTTTGCTCATGCGCTTTGTGCTCTGCTTGTCGTCGTCATCTTTTTTCGTAATTTCAAGCACGCTCTCGTCTCGCAAGTCTTTTTTAATTGTGTGCGGTATTATGCCGTGCTCTTCGTTATATGCTGTTTGAATTTCTCTGCGCCTGTCAGTCTCTGTAATTGCGCGCTCCATTGATGGCGTTACGCTGTCTGCATACATAATTACAACGCCGTGCTCATTACGTGCCGCGCGCCCTATTGTTTGTATAAGGCTTGTCTCACTGCGCAAAAAGCCCTCTTTATCGGCATCTATAATTGCCACAAGGGATACCTCGGGTAAATCCAGCCCCTCACGCAATAGGTTTATACCCACTATTACGTCAATTTCACCCTTGCGCAAGTCTCGCATAAGCTCAATGCGCTCAAAGGTATCCACCTCGTGGTGCATATATTTTACTTTTACGCCGTGCTCGGACAAATAGTCTGTCAAGTCCTCTGCCATTTTCTTTGTTAGGGTTGTTACAAGCACACGCTCTTCTTTTTCGGTGCGCATGTTAATCTCGCCCAGCAAGTCCTCTATTTGCCCCTCAACGGGTTTTACTATTATTTGTGGGTCTACAAGGCCTGTGGGGCGTATTACCTGCTCTGCCACGCGCTCGCTGTGCTCACGCTCATATGCCGCCGGTGTTGCCGACACAAATATTACCTGATTCCACTTGCTCTCCACCTCGTCAAAGCGAAGCGGTCTGTTGTCAAACGCAGACGGTAGCCTAAAACCAAAATTTACAAGGCTCTCTTTTCTTGCCCTGTCTCCGCCGTACATTGCGCGAAGTTGCGGTAACATAACGTGGCTCTCGTCCACAAAGAGCAAAAAGTCTTCAGGGAAGTAATCAAGCAAAGTAGAGGGTGTAGAGCCGGGCGGCCTGCCCGACAACACTGCGGAGTAATTTTCTATGCCGCTACACATGCCTATTTCTCTAAGCATCTCAACGTCATAGTTTGTTCTTTGGGCAATTCTCTGCGCCTCTATAAGCTTGTTTTCTTTATTAAAATTTGCAACAGCCTCGTCACACTCTGCCATTATTTTGCGCAGACCCTCTTCTTTTTTATCGTCTGCAACAATGTAGTGGCTTGCAGGGAAAATTGCAAAATGCCTTACCGTTGTGCGCTTTTCGCCTGTTAGCGGCACTACTTCGCTTATTCTGTCTATCTCGTCGCCAAAAAATTCCACACGTATTGCAACGTCGTTTACATATGCTAGGTTAATTTCTACAACGTCTCCCCTTACGCGGAATTTGTTGCGCACAAAATTAACGTCATTGCGCTCATATTGCAAAAAAACAAGGCGCTTCATCAGCTCTTCACGGCTCATTTTCATGCCCGTGCGCAGGCTTATAACCATACTGCGGTAATCAATCGGGTCACCAAGTGAATAAATACAAGAAACACTTGCCACTATTATAACGTCGCGCCTTTCAGATAGTGCCGCCGTTGCCGAGTGGCGTAATCTGTCAATTTCATCGTTAATTGCGCTGTCTTTTTCAATGTATGTGTCGGTTGAGGGTATATATGCCTCGGGCTGATAATAGTCGTAATAACTAACAAAGTACTCCACTGCATTGTCTGGGAAAAACGCCTTGAACTCTGTGCACAGTTGTGCCGCAAGCGTTTTGTTGTGAGCCAGTACAAGTGTGGGCCTGTTTAGCTGTGCTATTATGTTTGCCATTGTAAAGGTTTTGCCACTGCCCGTTACGCCAAGCAAAGTTTGCGTTTTATCGCCGTTATTTATGCCATACACAAGTTGTTCAATAGCCTTTGGCTGGTCTCCCATAGGCTTGTAGTCAGACTTTAGTTTAAATGTATCAATATTTGTATCCATTTTTCTCCTTTTGTAAGAAAACTGCTACCAGCTAATCCATATTTTTAATGCTATCCATATAATTTGTCTTTGAAAAAGATATATACTCATTGTTTGAAAAAATCAAATGGTCCACAAGGTCTATATTAACCGTTTTAAGTGCGTTATATATATTTCTTGTACAAACAAGGTCGCTGCTGGAGGGTAGCGACGTACTGCGTGGGTGGTTGTGTGCCAGTATAACACCTGTTGCCTGGCAGCGCGTTGCCCCTGCAACAATTTTTGATATAGACACACTTGTAAAGTTACCTGTACCCTCTGAAACAAGTATGCACCTTAAAAGCCTACGGCTATCGTCCACCGCTGCAAAGTAAAACAGCTCTTGTGTTTTTGCAAAAAATTTTGGTAAAAAGAATTGCGCAACAGCGTCCACTGTGTTGAGCACTTGCTTTTTTGTGAGCTTGTTTTCCATATAGTATGCGCACATTTCCGGTATAAATTTAATTGTAACAGCACTTGCTTCGCCTATGCCGTCAACTTCAAGAAGTTCTTCAATAGAGGCATCGAGCACCTGTGCCAAACTGCCAAAACGTTTAATTAAGCTGTGCGCTAGTGGGTTAGTGTCTCCACGCACTTTTGCAAGGTATAAAAGAAATTCAAGTGCAGAATGCTCTTCAAAGTTCTGTAAACCCTCACTCAAAAAACGCTTGTAAACACGTTTTCGGTGGTTATCATGTACACTCAAATTCATCTCCCTTTCTTAAAAGAACCCTGAACCCTATCTACTTTGTTTTAATTTTGCTTAAGTTTTGCATATAATTTTAGCACTAAAATTATTACAAAGTATAATATAAAGACATTTACCGCAAATGGTAACGGATTTACTGCCATAGATGCAAACGGGCTAACGCCTATTTTATTGTCATACACACTTAAAAAATGAAACGGAAAACCTACTTTATATTGAAATTCATTCACAACATTAAAAGGCAGTACATACGATAATAAAACCTCGCACCATATAGCTATGTTTAGCATATTCCAATTAATTTTCTTCATATTTTCTCCAACTTTTTAATAATGCTGACAGTGTTTAAATTTGTAAGTGTTTAATGTTTTTATGACTAATATACATAATTATTAATTTTGACATACTATACTAAATATTATATACTAAAATAAAATAATTTAAAAGGGTTTAGGTAAGCTTTTATGAAACAATTTGTTGCAGGAGCAAACGAGGCTGAAATGAGGCTCTCGAAATTTGTTGAAAACGTGACACAAGACATGCCGAAATCACTGCTATACAAGAGTTTTCGCAACAAGCGCATAAAAGTTAACGGCAAGCGCGCAGAGGCAGATTACCGCATAAACAAAGGCGATGTTATTGAGCTTTATATAAACGATGAGTTTTTTGCAGACAAGGCAGCGACTCCACCCAAAAAACAAAAACGCAAAAACAGCGCTACACCGCAAATTTTATTTGAAGACGAGAATATTACAGCACTATATAAGCCTGCACACCTACTTTGCCACAGCGACAGGACAAAAGACGACAACTTAACAGACATGCTCCGTGATTATTTAAGCGAAAAATGCGAGTACAACCAAGATACAGAGCACACATTTGCGCCATCTATTTGCAATAGACTTGACAGAGGCACAAGCGGCATTGTAATTGCAGCAAAAAACTACACGGCGCTTAAGTGCATGAATGAGCTTATACGCGAAAACCTTGTTACAAAAAAATACATGTGCATAACGTTTGGCATACCGCGCGAGGGTGTGCACACAGCGTATTTAAAACACAGCGAAAAAACAAACAAGGTGCACATAATAAGCACACAAAAAGAGGGCTATAAAAATATAATAACAGGCGTTAAAATTTTGCAAAAAAACGGTGCGTTTTGCCTTTGTGAAATAGATTTAATAACAGGGCGCACACACCAAATAAGGGCGCACCTTACATACCTCGGTGCGCCCATTTTAGGTGATATTAAATACGGAAACAGGAAAATCAACGAAAAGCTAGGTGCAAAAACACAAGAGCTATGTGCTTACAAATTCGGGTTTTGTTCTGATATACCTAAAGAAAATGTTTTGCATTATTTAAAAGAGCATGTTATAGAGGTAGAAAAACCCGAGGTATTGCTTGCTTTTGAGAAAATTAGTAGGGGCAAACCCGTGTAATTGCCCGAAAATGCAAATTAACCTACCTTTTCAAAGGCAACTCTTACGACTGCCCCACAAAAAAACAGATTAACTCACCTTTTCGGGCGCCCACACAGGGGCGCCCCTACTTTTTTTGTGATTAAAAAACACATTGCCTACCCATTAAATTTAAAACTATCTTTAAGTGTTACCACTCTGTTAAACACATTAGGGTTTTTGCTATCCGGTGTAAAATAGCCCATGCGCACAAATTGAAATGTCTCGCCCACTTTAGCATCTTTAAGCGCTGTTTCAAGTTTGCAGTTTTTAAGGCTAACTATGCTCTCGGGGTTAATAAAGTCTTTGTAATCTTTGCCCTCGGGCATGTCGTTCATGTCCTCTTGCAAGAAAAGGCTGTTATATAGGTTAATATCTGCTTGTGCACAGTTTTCTGTGCTTACCCAGTGTATTGTACCACGCACTTTGCGTCCGTCTTGTGGCATACCGTTACCGGTCTCAATGTCTGCTGTGCAGTGAATTGCCACTACTTCGCCATTTTCGTCTTGCTCTACCTCTGTGCACTTTACAATGTATGCGCCCATTAGCCTTACCTCTTTGCCCGGTGTTAACCTTTTAAACTTAGGCGGTGGCACAAGTGCAAAGTCGCTTTTTTCTACCCAGCACTCTTTGCTAAAGGCAACTTCACGCGTACCTGCCGTCTCGTCTTTTGGGTTGTTTGGCAGTGGGAAAGTCTCTGTCTTGCCCTCTGGGTAGTTGTCAATAATCAGCTTAACAGGCTCAAGCACCGCAACTCTTCTAAGCGAGGATGTATCAAGCTGTGTGCGTATGCAGTAGTCGAGCATTCGCGAGTCAAGCAAGCTGTTTGATTTTGCAACGCCTGCAAGTTCCACAAATTTTAAAAGGCTCTGGGGTGTGTACCCTCTTCGGCGCAAACCTTTTAGCGTGGGCATTCTGGGGTCATCCCAGCCGTCTACAAGGCCTGTTTCTACAAGCTCACGCAAATAGCGCTTGCTCATTACGGTGTTTGTTATGTTAAGGCGCGCAAACTCACGTTGCTTTGGAAATTCTCCAAAACCTAAGTTTTGTATAACCCAATCATATAGTGGCCTATGGTTTTCAAACTCAAGGCTACAAAGAGAGTGTGTAACACCCTCAATAGCATCTTGTATGGGGTGCGCATAGTCGTACATTGGGTATATGCACCACTCGTCGCCCTGCCTGTGGTGGCTGACGTGTTTTATACGGTAAATTGCAGGGTCGCGCAAGTTCATGTTAGGGCTTGCCATGTTAATTTTTGCACGCAATGTCTTTTCGCCGTCTGCAAATTCACCGTTTTTCATTCTGCTGAATAAATCAAGGTTTTCCTCGGGTGCCCTGTTTCTCCACGGGCTGTCTTTACCGGGTTTGCCGGCATCACTGCCCCTGTACTCCTGCATCTCTTCACGCGTTAAGTCGCAAACATACGCTTTGCCGTCTAAAATAAGCTTTTGTGCATATTCGTAGCACTGTGCAAAGTAGTCGCTACCATAAAAAATACCGCCGTTTGGTATTGTACCAAGCCACTCTAAGTCCTCACGTATGCTGTTAACATACTCCTCGTCTTCCCTCTCGGGGTTTGTATCGTCATACCTCAAGTTAAATTTGCCACCATATGCGTTTGCAATGCTCCAGTTAATCCAAATTGCCTTTACACTTCCAATGTGCAAATACCCGTTTGGCTCGGGTGGAAAACGTGTGTGTATTACGTCAACTTTTTTGTCTGCCAAATCCTCGTCCACTACTTGAGTTAAAAAATTTTCAGGTTTTGATATCATTGTTTTTTCTCCGTTCCAGCTCTGTGTAATGTTCATTAACAAACAGCCGCGATAATTTTAGCCAAGGCAAATTAATCGCGACTGTTTGTTATTATTTTAAAACTAAATTTAATTTAAACTATGTGACAACTTGCAATATATTAAGCTATGCTTGCAGATGAATCCTCAGTTGCCGTTGTGTCTTCTGCACCTTCTGTAACCTCTGTTTCACCCTCTGCTACCTCTGCACTTGTCTCGCTTGGTATACCTGTTGGGATGTCTTGAGCTAGGTACTCTTCAAGTGTAAGGCCGCTTGCTTTGATTTTTTGTGCTTGATCAACACCAACATAGCGGTAGTGCCATGGCTCATATTGGAAGCCTGTAATAGCCTCTTTGCCCTCAGGGTAACGCAAGATAAAGCCATAATTTGCAGCATTTTCAAGTAGCCATTGTGCCTCTGCAGTGCTTGCAAAGCTTGCTGCATCATAGTCGTTGTTTGATGTAGACATAATGTCAACGCCAAGACCTAAGTTGTGCTCTGATGTTCCCGGAGGTGCTGTAATTTCGCTTGCGGCAGCCTCTGCCTCTTCTTGTGACAAACCTGTTGCAAGCTGTGCGCTTACCTGACTGTCATAGTTTGTTTTCTGCCTTGCATATGTTCTGTAACCGCTTTGTACAATAAGGTTTAGCCCTGTATCGTTACCTGCTGTAATCATTTGTTCAAGTGCATCTGCCATGCGAGTGTCAACTTGCTGACCGCCCACTGTTGCAGTTTCAATTGTGTGTGTTTCAGGCAATACATTTTGTTTGTTTACAAGCTGCATGTACCACTCATCTCTTGGGATAGGCTCAACAGCCGGTACTTCCTCAACCGGTGGTGCCGGCTCAGGCTCACTTGTTGTATCCTCCACAACTTGTGAAGACGAAGATGAAATAACCTCGCTTGTGCTGTTGCCCGACAGGCTGTTAAGCACAAAGAAAATAACACTGCCAATTATTGCAAGCAGTAAAACCGCAAGAAGTATTAACATAAGTAAGCTTGGTTTTTTCTTCTTAGGCTCTTCTATTTCATTGCCATTGTCTGCATTGTTGTAATTATTTACATTTTGGGCGTTCTCATTTGCCATTTCAGATGACATCCAGCTGTCGTCTGAAAAAGCGCTGTTTTCATTTATACCAATATCAGCATTGCCATCTTGCTGAATATTGTCAAAGCCGACATCTGCACCTTGAACAGCGCCACCAAAGAATTGTGCATCTTGCCCTGCATCTACTGCGCCCTGCATGTTGTCAAAGTTATCAAGTGATGCAAATGACTCATTGTTTTGGAACATATTGTCCAAATTATTTGCAAAAGCATCAGGTGTGTTGTTTTGCTCCGGTGCAAAGAAGTCGCCACTTTGTCCCATATTATCAAACGACTGTTCTTGTGCAAAGAAATCAGAGTTTTGCTCCATTGTGTCCATTGGCTGTTCTTGTGCAAAGAAGTCTCCGCTTTGCTCCATAG
>CAYJNL010000035.1:0-4208 GCA_964371675.1 uncultured Bacteroides sp.
TAGCCCTAATAAGCATTATATTTTAGCCGAAACCGCCGCAAGGCGGTCTTGCAGAAACAGCCTACTGCAACTGATGAGGCAGGCTAAAAAACAGGAGGTTTAATATGAGAGACAAAAACAAGCGCAAAGTGCAAGTTTACTACTTTACTTTTGGCACAAGCAAACAATACCCGTATAAGGGCGGCTGGGTAGCAGTGTATGCACGTGACGGACAAGAGGCTTTTAAAGTTTTTAGAAAAGTTTACCCAGATAAAAAGAACGGTTATTTAAATGCTCAAAGCTGTTACACAGAGAAGTACATGATAGAAACTAAAATGTTATTCACAGGAAAACATGGAGCATATCAACATGATGTATTGAGATACAGCGAGGTGCTAAATGAAAAAGATACTTAATTTTGCACTTTACATATGTATAGTACTTATGTCACTTATGGGTATTTTGGCATTGCAAATAATTGTAACTTACATAGCAAACTCATGGGTTGCAACTATAATCATAATGATACTTGCACTTAGCTTTATTGTATGGTTTGTGCTCAACGAAATTGAGTTACATGCAGACAATAAGTAACATTTAAAAGGTGTTTAAACATGGTTTACATAGGGCTTATAGCGGTGAATTTAATTACAGGGTTAATAATTTTTGTAATAACACAGTTTATAGGAAAGGATTAATTATGGAAAAAGAGATATTATATGCAATTTACGAACAAACAGGTGTGGTTTTTGATGACTTAAAGCAGGCAAAAGAAAACTTGAAAATAAGAGATATTTTAGACTGCTGGTTAAGTGAAGAGGGCATCTTAAACTACACAGACGGCATACTTGAAGTTATACAAGTTTGCGGTGGAATTGAGGGAATTGATGTTTAATGAAAACAATAGATAACACAAAACAAGGCTCCATGGATATTAACACAGCAATTTTATACTTAGAACAAAAAGTGAAATGCGACACGTGCAAACATAAGGAACATTTTGAAATGTGTTTTGACTGCGAATGTTGGGGACTTGAACACAGTGAATTTTTGAAAGCTTGCGAAACTGCGATAGATGTGCTGAAGACAATAAAGGTGATGATAAAAATAAAATAGCCGAAACCGCCGCAGGGCGGTCTTGTGGGGATAGCCACCCACGACTGACGAGGCAGGCTGAAACGAGGTGACTAAATGATTGAATTAACAACAGCTGAGGTGGCGGAAATTAGGGGTTGTGCAGAACGACATGTACGAAGATTAATTTCACACGGCAAACTCAACGCAAACAAGCGTTTAAATAGCAATAACAGATTAACAAATTACATACCAATAACTGCGCTTACTGCTGCAGAGCAAAAACGCTACTATGCAGTGCATCCAGCTGTTAATAAGGCAACCACGGAGAAAAAAGCAACAAAGGCACTTGATGAATTTACAGAAAGTGAACGTGTTGAGATTGGCTTTTGGACTAAAACTGTAAACGAGTGGCAAGACTACCGCGCAGTACACAGCGAAAAGGACAAGGAAAGCGTGGATAATGCGTTTATTGCGCATTTTAGGTTTGAAAACCCCGAAGTTAATATTTCACGCAGTATTTTATACCGCAAGAAAAAAGCAAAAGAAAGCAACGACTTGCAGGGCCTTGTTGATTGCAGGGGCAAGAGTAAAAAGGGCAAAACAGCTATGCACGAGTATGTAGCGAGTGTCTTTGGCGGCTTTTACTTAAAAGAGGTTAAAGAGCAAAACATTGCACAGTGTGTGCTCTATACAAAGCTTTGGGTTGAGGAACACCGCCCTGAGTTATTGCCACTCCCCTCTTATTCGTCTTTCCTGCGGCTTGCAGAGAGTATACCGCTCGCGGTAAAAACGCTTGCGATTAAAGGCAATAAAGAGTTTTACGACAGGTGCAGTTTGTTTATAAACAGAGATTACAGCGCACTTGAGCCAAACGAGTGCTGGGTTGCAGACAACCACACGCTTGACATTATGGTTACAGACGACTTTGGCAATGTAAAACGACTATATTTAACTGCCTTTATGGATATGCGTACAGGTATTATTACCGGGCGATATGTGAGCGATGCACCGAGCAGCCAAAGCACCCTTATGGCACTGCGAAACGGCATTGAGCGCTACGGCATACCAAAAATAATATATGTTGATAATGGACGAGAGTTCTTGACATATGATATTGGCGGCAGAGGACACAGAGCAAAGAAAACGTATGCAGATGGCAGCGTACCGTTTGAGCCGCCCGGAGTTTTTGAACGTCTTGGCATACAAATGATAAATGCGATAGTACATAACGCGAGAGCAAAAACAGTAGAGCGTAGATTTTTGGATGTTAAAAGGCAGTTTTCTATTTTATTCAATACTTTCACAGGCGGCAATGTTATTGAAAAACCCGAAGTTTTAAAAAGCGAGCTTAAAAAGGGTAACATACCACATGAGCGTGATGTTATTGAAAAAATTAACACTATGATAGACGGGTTTTTCAACCTGCAGGAATATGGTGGTTCGGTTAAAGCGGATAAGGGAAAACGGCGCATAGATGTTTACTATGAACATTTAACAGAGGTAACAAAAGCGGACAAGGCTACTTTGGACTTAATGCTTATGCGAACAGGCAGACCGCAAAAAGTTACAAATAGGGGCGTGTTTGTAAACATACACGGCGTTAAGGTTAACTATTTTACAATAGATTTTTTGACAAGGTACCAAGGCAAGCAGGTGTATGTACGGTACGACCCACAAAATTTGGGAACGTGCCGAGTTTACAGCATGGAAAATGCGTATATATGTGAATTGCCACAAGATACCACAATGACAATGAGGGTGTTTGCATCTCAAGACGAGATAGCGGCGGCGATGAAACTTGAGCGCGAGCACAAAAAACATGTTGCGCAGGTAGCAAGTGAATATATGTTCCCTGAGATTGAGAGGCTTACATCTTTGTCATTAATGACACGAAACGCAGAAAAACAACTTGAGGCACAGGCGGAATTACCACAAAAAAGTGCTAAGGCTATACGGCTTGCAAGGGTTGATGAAAAGCCAATATTACAAAACGCTGTGGGCGACTTGGGTGAGTTAAATATCGCGAAAATGAACGCGAATTTTATAAAATATAACGGAGGTAGCGAAAATGAGTAAAAATTTTAATGCGGAGTTACAGGCGAAAGTTGCAGAGTACAAGGTAAAAAACAAGGTTAGTCAAAATAGTTTGGCTAAAATGCTTGACTTAAGCCCGACAGCGTTGTCGCAGTACTCAAACAGCACATATCCCGGAGACGTGGAAGTTGTAGAAAAGAAGATTGCAGAATTTTTAAGTGCACAAGAGGCACGAGCTACACAAGCTGAGGAGGCTGCACACATAGGTAAAAAACTTGACTATGTGCCAACAACGATTAGTGAGGATGTAAAAGAGGCTATCAGATTTGCACAGTTAAACCGTGGCATGTGCCTGCTACACGGCGATGCAGGCATAGGAAAAACAAAAGGTGCTATTAATTTTACAAAAGAAAACCCACACAGCACTGTGTACATAAAAGTGTCGCCGGTTAGTGCAAACACAACAGGAGTTATATGTTTGATAGCGAAAAAGCTTGGTATAACAAATTTAAGAGGGCGCAGGCAGTTAATGGAACAGGTTTGCGAAAGGCTTTCCGGCACGAATAAAGTAGTTATAGTTGACGAGGCGCAATTTTTAACAACGCAAGCAATTGATGCACTAAGAGTAATTAGTGATGGTGACGAAAGCATTGAAAACAGTGGCAACGGCATTGTGTTGATTGGAAACAGCAAGATTTTGCAGAAAATTAAAGGCAATGCAGATGCAGGTTATGCGCAGATTTTTACAAGGGTGCAGCTACAACGCAGGTACAGCACTACACAAGTTACCCAAGAGGATATTGAAAGCTTGTTTCCTGCGCTGACAAAAGAAAATGATTTAGATGCAATTGCGTATTTGCTTGGTGTAGCAAGGAGCATACACGGCATAAGAATGGCGTGTGGTGTGTTTGATTTGGGAGTGAAAAGCGCAGACATAAGCCTTAAGAATTTGCAAAAGATTTCGGTGCACATGGGGGTTATGTGATTATGACAAACGAAGACTGGAAAGAAGTTGAGCAAAAAGCGACGTCGCTTTTTAGTGTAGCTACATTAATGTGCGATGGGTACAAGGTGGAACTGCAAATGCAGAGACAAACAAGACTTAAGAATGTTATAGC
>CAYJNL010000035.1:4308-13802 GCA_964371675.1 uncultured Bacteroides sp.
AAAACAGCACAGATTTGCCGTGACAGAGTAATTATTTTTAATGACAAAGGCGTTGTTACATGGATATTTAGAAAAAGCTTTATTAAAAACAGAGTTGAAATTTTAGGCGAAGACTTGTTTTATGAAAAATTCGGCTTTAAAGCTCCGGAGGAACTGATATGTGCAACTTAGATTGTTTCAATTGCAAATTACCACAAAAAAAGTGCACAGGCGGCGGCAGGGCTACAACTTCTGTTTACATAAATAAAGAGGACAAACCACTTGCCGCGCCTACACAAAAGTTAACATTTGGTGCTGTTAAGGTTTGCTCCGGGTGTGGGCACCGCGGAGCTCGACCGCGACGAATACGAAATTAAAGCCCTCAACTGAGGGCCTCTAATGCGGCTACTAAGATATTAGTAATAGTCACAAGCCTATTAAACGCAGAGTGGAGAATAAAAAACAAGAAAGGATTTTGTAAAATGGCAAGAAAAAAAGTAGCGGCGGAACCTGCCTTTGCAAATTGGGACGAAGTAGATAAGGCTTTACAAGAAATTCACGAGGCAGATAATTCTATTGCTGAAATTACTGCAATGCAAAACAGAGAAATTGACGACATTAAAGAAAAATGCAATAAACTTGCAGAGCCACATAAAAATAAGGTGAAAGAACTTGAGGCTAACTTGCGTGAGTATACAAGTGCGCACCGTGTGGAAATGGACGGCAAAAGCAAAAAGCTTAATTTTGGGATTGTCGGTTTTCGTCAAAGCAGTAAAATAAGTATTCCTACCTCTAAAATTGCAGATGCAATAATAATGCTAAAAAATATGGGGCTTACAGCTTGTTTAAAAATTGATGAAAAACTTGACAAAGAACAGCTGCGTAAACAGCCAAGTGAAATTTTAGCACAGGTAGGTGCGGCGATTACAACAAAAGACGAATTTTACTACGAGCTTGAACATGCGGAAATTATAGAAACGGAGATTTAATTATGGCAACACAGACAAGCGCAAATAACATAAACAGGTGCAGAGCGCAAATATTTGCGCTTGCAGGCAAAGTTTTTGACGGCGATAAAAATGAAGAGTTACATAATATGATTGCAGGGCTCACAGGCAAAGCGAGCGTTAAAGAAATGTCTTTGAACGATTTTGCAATTGTTATTAATGCACTTGAAAAACACTGCAAAAGCTTAGGCGTTTCTCCGAGAGCAAAAACAAAGAAAAAGAAAAATGTTCCTGCATCTTCGAAATCAAAGCAAGCGCTTATAGGCAAGGCTTGGCGTTTAATGTATTTAATTATTGCTTGTGACGAAAACCCCGATAAAAGCACTGCAGGAGTACGCATGTGTGCTGTGATAAAGAAAGTGGCAAAAATAGATGCAAGTGCCAAAGACCCGTTTAATTGGCTAAATATGAGCCAAATTTCTAAAGTTGTTGAGGCGTTAAAGGCTGTTTTATCAAAAGCAGAATTGGAGCACGAGCGCAGGCGTATAGAGAATAAAGCGAGAGGTGTTTTATGTGAATAATTTGCTTGACGAGCTAAGCATGGCAGATTTAAAAGGTACAAGCTATGAGATAGCAAGCGTTGTGGGCATTTCGGCGTTTAAAAAAATTATTTACGAATACGGCGGTTCTTCTCGTTTGTGTATTCCAAAAGCCTCGGAAAGAGACACAAGTAAACTTGCACAGCTTATAGGCAAAAAGCCCTGCATGGATTTAGCGCAGCATTACGGTGGTGCCTCAAAAGTTTATATCCAAAGTGCCGCGGAAATTGTGACACCGTTAAGGAATAAACTAATAGCAAGAGAGTTTTACGAAACAGATATAGCGAAAATTGCAAACAAATGGGGCTTGACAGAACGCGCAATTTTATATATAGTGAAAAGAGAGCTTGGCGATGTGACTAAAAAAGAGTGTGTAGGACAAACAAGCTTGTTTTGAAAAAGTTGAGAAATATTTCACCACGCAATTTAAAACACAATAAGGTATTATTAAGTAACACAAACGTGTGAACAATAATACCTTATTTTTTTTGGAGATAATTATGGAATTTGATACAGGAACATGGTGGCTGGTGCTACTGCTCATAGGGTTATCACTTGGAGTTATAGAGTTCTTAGTGGTGCGTACGGTTTTTAAGCAGATTGATAAACATTCTGCAGATATTGAAGATATTCAAAAAAACTATGTTCCGCGCACCGAAAACAGTGAAGAGCTAAAAGGGATGAGAAAAGAAACGCAAAACATGGTGCGTGAGCTTAAGCAAGAATTTAAGCAAGAAACATCCGGCATTAAAGAATCTCTTGATGCGCTAAAAGATGACAGTGTAAAAGCACGTGACTTTATTAGGGAAATAGGTTCGCTAAATGAATCTATAAAAATGCTAACAAGATATGTTTATGAGCAGGGAGGAAAACGAAATGATGACACAAGATGAATTACAGAAAAAAATAAGAGCCGGTGCTTTTGTTGAAAATAACGGCAAAATTTTTAGGCTTATCAACATGGGGCGTGAGAGATACACAAAATTAAAAGATGTAGTGTTTGCTGTTGGTGATAGCATTGAGATTGGAGAAATAAGAAAATCTATTAGCTTTCTTGAAGAGGAAAAATACATAAAACTTAGAACAATAGGCTTTCATGCTGAGGCATCAATCTCTGACCACGATTTAGAAGACCTTGAGGCAAAATTAACAGGAAAAGGTGTTAGACTTTCTGCCGGGCACTTGCAAGACAGTTTAATAGTGCCATAGGGGGTTAAAATGAGCAGAAAGAAAAACCGTTCGCACGGGAAAATAAAAAGTGCGCCGCCCATTGTACGCGCTACCGTTGACCAAATGCTTGAGAGCAACGCACGGTACTGCGATATTGTTGAATATATGGCAACGTGTGATATCAGTATTTCGCAAAGCTCGGTGTCACGCTATGCACAAGAATTTGAGGCAAGCTTAACAGCTCTTAAAATTGCGCAAGAAAATTTAAAATACATGGTTGCCGAAACAGAAAAGCACCCTGATTTAGATGTTACTGAGGTTCTAACGCGAATATCTTCACAGCAATTGCTTGATGCGCTTGCCTCTCGCGATAGCGAAGACTGGAGCAAAGTAAGTGTAGAAAAGCTTATAGGGCAAATTACAGGGCTTACGAATGCGGTAGCGTATAAAAAGCGTGTTGAGAGCCAAAACAAAGATAAATACACAGCAGCCATTGACGAAGTACGCACAGAATTATTTAAAACGCTTAAAGATACAAGACCGGATTTATACAAAGGTGTGCAAGCTGAACTTGAAAAAATGCAAAAGGAGCGGAGTAAAAATGAATAAGTCCGATTGGTATGTTTTGATGGTTGCAGAGCACAGGGAAATAAAAGTTTTGAAAACTCTTTGTGAAAATGGATATAGTGCAAGGGTGCCGCGTGAAATTTGCACAGAGCGCAAAGGCGGCAAGGAAAAAAACATTGAGCGCGTTATAATCCCCGGATATGTTTTTGTGAAAATAGAGGTTATTGACACAATTAACACAGCAGGAGTTTTAAAAGTGGCAAGAGAGCGCTGCTCATCGGCGCGCTTTATAGGGCAAATAGCACCGTTACCCATTACCAAAGACGAGGCTGTTTACATAGGTTTGCTTGCACCGAGCGAAAACGCAATTGAAAGCAGCGTTATACAATTTGATGAATTTGGTACACCGCGAGTTGTAAGCGGAATTTTAGAAAATTTGAAAGACAACATAGTGACAATTAAAAAACGGCAACACAGAGCGTTTGTTAAGATTCCATTTAATGGAGCTTTTAAAACAATACGGCTTGGCGTTGAGGTGCAAGATGGATAACGAGGAACGCAGAAAAAACCATCTAAAAGCAATGGCAAAATACGAAAAAAAACGAAAGCAAAAATTAGTAGCAAAAATTGCCTCTGTTAAGAAAAACCCACACAATCAAAAAACACATAAGTGCTACAGGTGCCTTTGGCAAAATACTTTTAGCGGTAAAGTTTACTGCATGTTTCCAACATGCCAAAAAGAAAATTTTAGAAAAACGTTTAAAATTTAAACGACAAGTGTTTAAAAATAGTTAAAGTTGATTCGTCCTTTAAAAAATATAAACACAAATACATAAATACCATCTTAAAAACTGCTGTTTTTGAGGTGGCGCAGCACGCAAAACGCAATTTTTAGCAGTGCAATTATAAAATAGAGTTAAATTTACACAGAAACAGCGTTTAAATGTGTTTAAAAACTTTCTTTATAGGCTTTGCGCAAAAATGCACGTATAAAAACGCAACAATTTTAACCGCTAACAAAAGCGGTTATTTTTAATTTACGAAAACACAAAGCATAGTTAATTGTTAAAAAAACAAAAATATTAGTACACAAGACAAAAACATAGGTGACTTTTTAAACACTTACATAAAATTTAAACACAAAAATGTTTAAATTTAAACGCTGTTTATTAAATATTTAAACACTTTTTAAAGGGGGCAAAAATTTGAAGACAACAGGCGACAGCATAAGTGCATTGCTCGCGGCTATTGAAAAAAGCAAAGATGAAGATGTTTTTGATATTGCTGCTGACATACAGATGCTGATTGATATATACCCCAAAACAAGCAAAAGAAACTATTTAGAACTGCTACGAAAATTGCTTGAAAAATATACGAGCACGGAGCAAGCTGTTATACACGCAGCTTTAATGCAAAAATGCAAAACAGGAGATGCTGCAGCTATAAAGCTTTGGAGTGAACAAAAATCTTCATTTGGCGGTAATAAAGATGAGGTGGTAATTATAGATGACATCGGTAAAATTAAGTGAGATAATTTCGCCCGGTTTTTTTGATTTATACCTTAGAATAAAAAACGAAAACCCCGACGAAGTCATACTAAAAGGTGGGCGTGGTAGCTGTAAGTCTTCTTTTTGTGGCATTATGGCTGTAAAATTTATAGTTGAAAACCCCGAATGTCACGGAGCAATTTACAGAAAAGTTGGCTCAACCGTTAGAAATAGTGCGTATGCACAGATTAAAAAAGCAATTAGACTGCTTGGGCTTACACAAAAGTTTAAGTGCACAGTTAGCCCGATGGAAATTACGTATAAAGCGACAGGGCAAAAAATATTTTTTAGCGGCTTAGATGACCCCGACAAAGCGCGTTCAATTACTCCCGATTTTGGGTATATAGGCTTTATGTGGCTTGAAGAGGCTAACCAGTTTAACGGCGAGAATGAAGTGCGCGACTTGCGCCAATCGGTATTGCGCGGCGGCGAAAAATCTATTTTATATATGTCATACAACCCTCCTGCGGCATCGCGCAACTGGGTTAACAAATACGCATTGGAAAAAAGCAAAGGTAAAATAGTGCATCATAGTACGTATTTGACTACACCGCGCGTGTGGCTTGGCCCCGGTTTTTTCAAACTTGCCGAGCATGTGCGCAAGACAAAAGAAACAAAATACAAGCATGAATATTTAGGCGAGGTTGTTGGCAACGGCACACAAGTTTTTGATAACTTGCGATTTGAGAAAATCAGCAAAGCAAAAATTAATACGTTTAACAACATAGTATCGGGTGTTGACTGGGGCTGGTACCCTGACCCATGGGCGTTTAACAGGACAGCTTATGACCCTGCGCGCAGGACACTATATATATTTAAAGAGGATAGGCGCAACAAAATGTATAACAATGAAACTGCGGCGCTTGTGAAAAAATATATAGATGTGGGCGAAACAATTATTGCGGACAGTGCTGAAAAGAAAAGCATTGCAGACTATAGAAAGTACGGGTTAAAACAGTGCTACCCATCTGTTAAGCGTGGCGGCGTTGCGCAAGGCATGAAGTGGTTGCAGTCTCTTGAGGCAATTGTGATTGACCCGGAAACATGCCCACACACTGTTACAGAATTTAGCGAATACGAATACGAAACCACAAAAGACGGCGAAGTGATGAGTGGCTATGTGGATAGCGATAACCACCACATTGATGCCGTTAGATACGCAACAAACAGAATTTGGCTGAAAGCAGGTGCATAAATGAAAAAAATTAAAAACTGGTTAATTAATAAATATTTGCCTGCATGGGCTAAAGAAAGCATTTTAGAGGAAAATGCAAAGCTAAAAGAGCAAATAAAAAAATTAACACAGGATATTAATTTAAAGCAACAGTATATTAACGGTATGCAGTTTTGCCTTAAACGGCAAAATTTTAACATACATATAGGAAGAGGTGGGCGAGATGGCGGCAATATGGAAAGCCTTTTGGAGTAAGGACACAGCCTCCGGTGTCACGAAAAGAAAAGATATTGAAATTGCGTTCGGACAAAAAGACATAACGTCCACTGAAATGCGCAGGGCTATTAAAGAATGGCTCTGCGCATACTTTGAGCGAATACCGACAAAACACAGCGACCCATGCCAGCGTATGCCATATACAATTACTCACAAATTGCAAAAAGCTGTGTTTGCTGAATATGATAGCGACTTAAAAAACAAAAACACAAACAAAGAACAGTTTTTAGACAAATGCTTAAAAAACATTGATTTAGAAAAAGAAATTTCTTTGCAATGGGCTCTTAATTTGGGGCTTGCGTTTTTAAAACCTGTGCCTGCTATTGATGATGACGGCACATATGTTTTTTTAGCGCAACTTGTAAGACGTGACAACATTTACATTTTTGCAAGAAATGCGGCAGGTAAGATAACTTCTCTTGGAACAACAGAAGAGACAGCGGTAAACAACATGTTTTACACGCTACTTGAAAGGCGCGATTTAGATGCGTTTGGATATTTAACAATAACAAATACGCTGTATGCTTCGCGCGATAGAGATAGGCTTGGAACTCAAACAAGTTTGAATGAGCTGCCACAATATGAAAATTTGGCACCAAAGCACACCTACCCTATACCTATATATAATGTAGGGCTTGCAAAGTTTTGCACTAAAATAGCAAACTGTATTGACGGTAGCAAAGATGCTGTTAGCATATATGAGCCTGCGATGGGCCTTATACATAATGTTAATAGAAATGAGGCACTGATAAACGGTGAGTTTGAAAAAGCTAAACACAGAATTGTTGCACCTGCTGACACGCTTTTAACAGATAACGAGGGAAGTAAATATTTAGAAGACGATGTTTTTATAGGGCTTAATGATATTAGAGCCGATATGCAAATGAAAGCCTTTTCTCCTGCGCTGAGGTATGAGCCGTACCATGCAAGAAAGCAGTCGTATCTAAAAGACATTGAAAGCAAGATAGGCTTTAAACGTGGTTTGCTCGCTGACGTGACAGAAGTTGAAAAGACAAAGTATGAGATTGCAAGCACTGCCGGAGATTACAGTTTAACGCTAACAGATATACAGCATATTTGGTATGATGGGCTTTGCGAATATTTACAGCTTTGCGATAAATTCGGGCAAATGTTTGGATATGTGGATAGTGGGAAGTGGGAAGTGAGCGAGGAGCTGAGTGTAAACTGGGGCAATGGCGTACTCTACGACAAAGAACAGGCATGGCAAGATATTGTTAATGATGTGGCGCAAGGTTTGTTAAAACCCGAAATTGCAGTAGCATGGAAATACGACTTGCCGTGGGAAACTATGGAAGACTTGACCTTTGTGCGTGAAAAATACATGCCTGAAATAAACTCGCTACTTAGCGGTTAGGTTTAATTTATGGATTTAGAAGTATTGCGCAAGCGCGCATCGGCGATTGGCGAGCCACTGCAAGAGCTGTTGCTTACTGATATAATACGGCGGATACGCGGCGCAGGTGCGATAACAAGCACTGCCGAATATCAAATTTACAGAGTGCAACAATTAGGGCTTGCAGAGGAATATGTTAAGGTTGCTATTGCTGAAAGCCTTAATTTGTCTGACACTGCAATTGATATGTTATTTGAAGATATGGCAAACGAAACTGTTGCATTTGAGCAAAACGAGGAATTGCAACAGCTTGTAACAAGCTATGTTAATATATCAAAAGAGGGCGTTAGAACTAACTTTGAAAATTTGTGGGCGGCGGCACCTGACAAAAAGCTTTATACAATTAAAGAGGCGTATGCAAAGGTAATGGATTTTGCTTTTATGCAAACAGTAAGCGGTGCGCTTGATTACCAAACAGCAATAAGCAGAGCGAGCAAAGAGCTTTTTGCACGTGGCGTTAGGAGTATACCAAATAAAGATGATACCCGAAGTTATAGAGTTGAATATGCTGCCCGAAATTATGTAATAAACAAGCTTGGCGCAATGCACAATGATATTTCGCAGATGAACTATGATAAACTTGGCGCTAACGCCTGGGAAATTAGTGCACATGAGGCACCTGCGGAAGACCATGCGCCATACCAAGGCAGGCAATATACAAACGATGAGTTTAACGAGTGGAATAATGCACTTGAGCGCAAAATCGGTTGGTGGTGGTGTGCACATATAAAATTTGCAATATTTATGGGCGAGAGTATACCTGCGTATACTGATGCAGAGTTGCAAAAGTTTTTAGATGATAACGAAAAAGGCGTTACGTATGATGGCAAACACTACACTTTGCGCCAAGCTAAAGACCGCAAACGCCAACTTGAGGCTTTGATATCACAGAAAAAATATGATGTTATTGCCGCTGAGGGCAATGCGGAAATGCTTAAAACACAGCAGATTAGGCTTACAAATATACGCAGAGAATACGAGACTTTTTGCAAAGGAACTAACCAAACGCCGGAAAACTGGCGCACAATGGTTGCGCTTTATGGGCATAGCGAGGCGAGTAAAACGGCGTGGGCTGTACGGAAACTTGGCTTTGCGGATATTAACGGCGAAACGCTTTATGCTGTTGACGATAATATTATTGCAAACGCACCAAAGCCGTTTTTTGATGCGCTGTCAAACAATATGAATACAAAAGCGCAAAGCTATGCTAAACAAATATTAACAGACGTTAAGGATAAACTGCCCGGAACCGAGGCTGCGATAACGTTTTCAATTGATGGAAAACAAATTAATCATGTTATTGGTACAGATAACAATATGCGAGTTGCTATAAAAAACTTAGATACACCTTTTATACTATTGCATAATCATGCAAGTAATGGTATGCTTAGTCCAACAGACATTGAAAATTTTATTTTTAGTGATAAGATGATAGGCATAGGCGCAATTGGAAACCACGGTGCTTTAAGTATTGCTGAAAAGAGTTATGGGTTTGATAAAACAAAGGCGTATGACTTGTTAATTGAAAAAATACAAGAAAAGACGTTTTTAACTTTAAAACAAGCTGAAGACGTTATGAAAGAATATGCAAATGAGGTGAAACAATATGGCATCATCTTTAAGTAAAGAACGAGTAGAAGAGATAAGAGCGTTAGCATTTAGTGCAAAGCCTTTTCCGAGAAACTCGGGCTTTTATACCCAACTTGATTTTTGGTATAAAAATGATGAAGAGCGAAAACGCCTTGAGGCAAACATGGCAATTAGACTTTTAGAAATTGCCGGACTATGGACACCCGAAGACGAATTGCGAGCCTTTGGGGA
>CAYJNL010000035.1:13902-20427 GCA_964371675.1 uncultured Bacteroides sp.
AAATTATTTAAAGAACCTCTTTTTTAGGGGTTCTTTTTAATTGCGCAAAATTGGCATTTAAACACGTTTTAAAGCCTGTTTAATTTATAAACCCATTTTTAGAAATATATACCACACGCGCTTACCGCGCGCCCGGCGGAATATAAGCAGGGTGCTACAATACCGGGACTTGCCGGAATAAAAAGGAAAGTAGCTGACCGACATACACATTTTAAAAACGAAAGGAAGATTACATGCTTGAATGGCTAAAAGATATACTTGGTGAAAGCTATACCGAGGATATTGACAAAAAAATCAGCACAGAAATTGGCAAGGGCTTTGTGCCAAAAGCCGATTTTAACACAGTAAACGAAACCAAGAAAACGCTTGAGGGTGAGCTTGCTACTGCAAACACAAAAATTGCAGAGTTTGCAGACATGGACGTTGATACAATTAAACAAGAGGCGGCAGACTGGAAAATCAAGGCTGAAAGCGCAGAAAAAAGTGCTGCCGAAAAAATTAAGGCAATGGAGTTTGATACTTACTTTGCAGGGCTTGTTGCAAAAAACAAAGGCAGAGACGTTGCTGTAATTAAGGCACTTGTTGGCGACGAGCGCTACAAAGAACTTGCTGACAGCAAAAACAGAGATAGCGATGCAAACGCTTTATTTGAGGAACTTTCTAAAAATAGTGCATATGCGTTTGAAAGTGCTGTGCCTGTTTCTCCGCCGTATGCGGCAGGAACCGGCACAGGTGCTCCTGCAGGTGCGCCTGAGAAAACATATAAAGACGAGCTCCGCGACCGACTTTTCGGTGAAGAAAAATAATATATAAAGAGAGGGATATATAAATGGCATATACATTAGCAGATTCAAAACAGCTTGTACAGGATAAACTTGTTGCGCGCGTTATAGATGAATTTAGAAAAAGCCCACTGCTTGATTTAATGGTTTTTAACGACTGCGTTACACCTCAAGGAACAAGCTTGACTTATTCGTACAACAGGGTTACAGTACAGCCCACGGCGAGCGGTAGAGCTATAAACAGTGAGTACACGCCACAAAACACTATAACAAAAAGAATTTCAAACGATTTAAAAGCTCTTGGCGGCTCGTTTGAAATTGATAGAGTTATAGCGAAATTTCAAAAACAGGCAATAAACCTTGTGGACACACAAGCCATGCAAAAAGTAAAAGCGACAAGAGCGCTTGCTACACAGTGGTTTTTTACAGGTGACGAGGCGCAGGACGGCACGTCTTTTGATGGGCTTGACAAAATTGTCACAGGCTCTTCGACCGAGGTTGATGCCGCGAGCATTGACCTTTCGACAGTGGAGCTCATAAAAGCAAACTACGTTGGACTTATTAAATTTGTAAATGATGTTATAGCTAAAATGGACGGCGAGCCCACAATTATTGGTGTTAACAACGAGCTTTTTGCTGTGTACCAAACAATAGCGTTTTTAGCTGCACAGTTTACAGAAACAAAAATGGCACTTGGCACAAAAGCAGTGCAGTACGGCAACGCGTTAATTATTGATGCAGGCGATAAACCCGGAACGGCAGAGCCTATAATACCAACAGATGCAACAAAAGGCACTACTGATATGTACTTTGCAAGACTTGCGGAAGATGGCGTGCACATGGTTACACCTGACGGCATGACAGAGCCCGAGGTTATACTGCCAAAACTTAACAAAGATGAGGCAGATGCAAAGGCTGTTAAACTTGGCAGTGTTGAACTTGTTACAACTACTGTTGTAGAAAACAGCCGTTCAGCAGGTGTTTTGCGCAATATTAAAATTAAACCGGCGGTAACACCGCCTGCAGGAGGTTAATATGTACAAATTAAAAGCAAAAACGAATTACAGCGGCGAGGGATGGGGCATTGTGTGGGTTAACGGTGAGGCAACCACAGAAGATAAATTACTTGCTGAAAAATTGCAAGACCGTGGTTATTTGGTTGAAGAAGTGGGCGCGAAAAATACTGATGAAACACAGGAAACTACTGACGAAAGCGGTGATGATACAGCTGATGCAGGCGCAGATGAAGACGAGCAACCAAAGCAAACTTACCCTTGCCCTGAGTGTGGCAAAGAATTTAAGACGGTGCAGGGCTTACAAAAACATATTGATGAAAAGCACCCATAAAACTTGAAAGGAGAGGGCGGCATGGCGTATGCAGATTATCAATTTTATGCCGAAACCTACAAAGGTAGTTTAAGCGAGACGGATTTTAATAAGTTTGTAAATAGAGCGGCAATGGATATTGATAAATTTACATTTCAGCGTGCCGCCACTGCACCCGATGAAATGCAGCTCTCTTTAAAATATTGTAACTGTGAGCTCGCAGAGACTTTGCAAAAATACAATGCCCAAGATACTGCGACAGTAGGCGGCTTAATATCTGCTGAAAGTGTTGATGGTTACAGCGTTTCGTATAAAAACGGCACATCGTCTGAAATGGAAAAAGAGGCAGAGCGGCACGCGGTAAAACGTGCCGTTTGCCTCACGTGGCTTACTGACCCTGTAAATTTAATGTATACGGGGGTGCAAAGGCTTGGATAAAATAAGTGTGACGTTATTTTTTAAAACATATGATAAAGTTTTACGTAAATATATGTGGTCTTCAAAAATTTATGATAACGCTATTTACACCGAAGAGCATAGCGCAAACATTAGTGCCGGCAATATAAACGGCACAGGCAAATATATTGTACGCATTTTCACAGATGAGCTAATACCTGTGAATCTTAATGATATTGCAGTTAAAGGTAGTGTTGAACAGAAATTTGAAAGTGATGTTGATATTAAAAAAGCTTTTGGCAATGATTGTTTTGTTGTTTTAAAAATTAAAGACAACAGGCGCGGCACCGAAAAAATGCGCCACTGGAAAGTAGGCGGTGAGTAATGCCGAAAAGCATAAAGACACCGCGTAGCTCAAACACTTTAAAATTTAATTCTAATTTTGGCAGTAAATATACAAACAATTTTAAACGTGCACAAATGTCAATTGACCAAGACGTACTTAGATATAACGCGCCGCTAATTCCAAGGCAAACAGGCACGTTAATAAAGTCCGGCACAATTAATACGGTTATTGGCACAGGCAAGGTTAGATATGTAACGCCATATGCCGCGCGGCAATATTATGAAACAGCACAGAGTAGGTCGTATGATGCAAACAGAGGTGCAAAGTGGTTTGAACGCATGAAAATTCGATACAAAAACGCAATATTTAAAACTGCTGAAAAAATAGCGAAAGGGCAACTATAATGGATAAAACTATAATCGCAGGGCTACGAGAGTATTTTTTACAATGCCCATTACTTGGCGAAAACCCGTTAGGTGTTGACTATTTGCCAAATAAAGGCGAAGCGTATTCAATTGGTGGCTCGCCTGTTAGTGAAGTGTTACAAAAATTTTTGCGCGGCGGTTTTAGAAAACAGTACAGTTTTGAATTTAGAAGTGTGAAAGACTACGGCATAGACGAAGTGCAAAATATTGACAACAGTGGCTTTTTTGAAAAGCTTAGCGAGTGGCTTGCAGAACAAAGTGCAAATAAAAACTATCCTCAAATTGGAGATACAAGGCAAGTAGAGCTTATTGAGGCGCAGGGCACGGGATATTTGTTTGAGACAGATGCAAACACAGGCAAATATCAAATACAGTGCAGAATAGTATACAGAGAAAGGAAAAAATATGACAGTAAATGAACTCATGATGAATGTTGAGATTAACCCCGATTTTCAAGGTATTACAACAGCAGACGACTTTGTGCTTGCTGTGGGTTTTGGTAGCGCGGCTACTCCGGGCGACTACATAGTTGCAGAGGAGGGTGTAACCGAGCTTTCGGGTGCACTTGAGGCACTAACAGCAGACAGCCAATATTTGCGCAAAGGTAAAAACGTCACAAAAACAGGTACGTCAAGAACCTTTACGTTAAGTGGCGAGGTGTTTATTGGCGACCCGTTCCAAGATGCAATGCTTGCGCATGACTTTAAATATGGCATCGGGCAGACAGTTATTAAGCCTTATGTTTATTTTAACATGCTCACAGGCAAAGGCGAACAGGGCAGTTTATCAATAGCTGTTGAGGACGACCCAAGCGGCGCAGCAGGTGAAAATGCCGGCATAAGCGCGACAATGACTTCGCGCGGCACACCTACAGCTTACACATATACACCGCCAACACCACCATCGGGCGGTTAATCGAAAATGCGGGCGAAAGCCCGCTTTTGTTATAGGAGGAAAATATTTTGTTAGTTATAAATAACGTAGAGTTAAATTTTGATATCACTGCCCCGGACGATTTAGTGCGTTATAAAACAGAGGGTGAAACACTGCAAAAAGCTATTGAGGCATTGCCAAAGGTTGACCCGACAGACCTTGATGCGTATATTGACTGGTTACAAAAATACAGCACAGCACTTACAGATTGGATTGACAATATATTTGGCGAAAATGTTTGTAATAAACTACTTGGCGCAAAAACGTCTATAAATAAGATTCTTGATTTAACTGACGATATTACAAACGCTGTGACGGCACAGGGAGAAGAATTTGGTGTGCGCATGAAAAAATACACACCAAACAGAGCACAGCGACGTGTTAAAAAATGAACATCTTGCTTGAGAACGGACTACCCGAAGAGATAGACGGTGCGCCAATATACGCAGATTTTAGAAACATGATACGCTTTGATATTGCGCTAAACGATGAAGATTTACGCGAGAGCGAAAAAATGCAAATAGGTTTAATACAGCTTTTTGAGGAAAGCCACTTGCCGAATGAGCCTATAAAAAAACTGCTTTGGTTTTACTCTGCAGGAAAAAGCGAAAGTTTAAAATCTGCAAAAAAGCAGAATAAAAGCACTAAAAAAACACGGCTATATGATTTTGAGCAAGATGCAGACTATATTTTTGCAGGTTTTTTGCAAACATATAACATTAACCTTGCGACAGTAAATTTTTTGCACTGGTGGGAGTTTTTACCCTTGCTTGCGGCGCTACCGCAGACAACTACTATGGGGCAAATAATGATGTACCGTACTGCAAATATAGAAAAAATTAAAGGTAAAGAACAAAAGAAATTTTACGAAGAGCAAAAGAAAAAGTGGGAAATAAAGCGGCAAGATACACAAAAATATGAAAGTGTGCAGGAAAAACAAACGGCGTTTAAACAGCGTTTAAATGCACGGCTCAAGGAGGTGGGAGCGTTAAAAGATGAGCTATGACGGTACTTTAACTTTTGATACAGACATAAATACAAATGGTTTTCAAAAATCTGCAGACAGTTTGCTTGGAAAAATTAACAGTGTATTTGGTGGAATTACAGCTTTTACAATTTTAGAACAGGGCGTACAAGCTGTTGTAACTTCAATAGACAGTGCTGTAAGTAGGTTTGACACACTTGAGCGTTTCCCACAAATTATGGAACAAATGGGTTTTTCGGCAGACGTTGCCGAGGCATCAATACAAAAAATTAGCACAAACTTACAAGGGTTGCCGACTGCAGTTGATACTGTTGTAAATTCGGTTAAACGTATTTCTACAATAAATGGTGATTTAGAGTATTCTACTGATTTAACGTTATCACTTAATAATGCTTTTCTGTCGAGCGGAACATCTTCTGAGGCGGCGAGCCGTGGGTTAGAACAGTATATCCAAATAATAAGCCGCGGTAAGCCTGAAATGGAAGATTGGAAAACTTTGCAAGAGACGATGCCATATGCACTGCGAAAAGTTGCTGAATCTTTTGGTTTCGCAGGAGACAGCGCAACAAATGACTTTTACGCAGCATTACAAAATGGCGAAATTACAGTAGCACAAATGAACGACAGATTTATTGAACTTTCTAATGAAGTAGGGGGTTTTGCTGATGTTGCCAAAAGTGCAACAGGAGGCGTAAATACTGCATTTACTAATATGAAAACGGCTATTGTGCGCGGTGTTGCTAACGTTATTGATGAAGTGGATAAAATGAATGCAGAGTTTGGCGGCATTGAGGGCATTATTGAAAGCGTTACAGATGGCATAGATGCCTCTTTTGAATTTATTGTTGAAAACCTTGAGGAAATAGCGGTTGTAGCACAAATTGCCGGTGCTGCTTTTGTTGCGTGGAAAGTGGCAATGATTGTAGGAGAAGCAACTAAAGCATTAAATATTTTTAGAACGGCTGCATTAACAGCAGAGGCAACAAACACTGTGTTGACGTTATCAACAAATTTAAACACAACGGCTGAAATGGCAAATGCTGGTGTTATTGGCGTTAAAGCGACTGCAATGGGTGTACTTACAAGTGCAACTTTTGCACAGACTGTGGCAAGTGAAATACTGGCGGCAGTTCAAGCAAAACTCAATTTACTTTGGGCTGCAAACCCTGTTGGCTTAGTAACGGCAGGGCTAATTGTATTAACAACGGCGGTTGTCGCAGTAACAAAAGCACTTGAAGAAGAATCGGACGAGGCTATAAAATTAAACGATGAACTTGACAGGCTTAACGAAAAACAAGATGCTTTAGCTGACAGCGCCAAGGCAAGCGCAGA
>CAYJNL010000035.1:20527-24676 GCA_964371675.1 uncultured Bacteroides sp.
ACATATCACTTGACGAATGGTCTGCAAGTGCGCAAGCTAACGCCACAGCACAAGAAGAGGCAATGGCGCGTGTAAGCGATGCTGTAACCAACATGGCGGATACATACTTAAACTCAAACGAAAAAATTAACCTTGACAATGAAACAAGCCTTGCTGAACGCATTGCAAATTTACAGGCAAACCAAGCATTGGTGGAAAGCTATGGCGCGAACTTACAAACAATTACACAAGCGGCGGCACAAAATAGTATTGCTTTAACAGACGGATTTTTAGCAGAGCTGGAGCAAGGAACTCCGGAAGCTATGGCAATTGCACGCGATTTAGTAGAGAGTTTAAAGGCAAGCCCTGAACAGCTCGCAACCCTAAACGATTTATACAGTAATATTGGTGCAAATGACATTATCGGCGGTATTTCCGGCGGTATAACAGGCGCACCACCTGTTGATGTAACACCTGTAATTCAAGGCATAGCAACACAAATTACAGAGCAGGCCCCGGCAATTGGCGAGAGCATGACGGCGGTAACAACTGCTATGTCAACAGGCATGACAACAACACCGATAGATATATCCCCGGTAATTCAAGGTATCAGCACACAAGTAACCACAGCCGCACCTGCAATAGGTGCAAACATGACAAGTGTAACAAGTGCTATGGCAAGCAATGTAGCGGCAGACACCACTATTGCGGCGGCTACTACGCAAAAACTAACAGAAATGAACACAAGTGTTACAACACAAACGCCAATTATTGCCGAGAGCACTGCAGGTGTAGTGAGGGCGATGGCTGATAAGATATCTACGGATATAACTATTAATGCTGCTATAACAAAACAGCTTGACGATATTGTGCAAAAAATTACTACGGAAGCACCGAACATCGGCAATACAATGAATGATGTAATGGCGGCAATGGCTGACACTGTTACAGCCGATGCAACAGTTAACAGCGCAGTGACACAGATGTTAGAAACAGTAAAAAACACGGCAACGAGCATAGCATCAACATTTAATTCGGTTGGCGTGCAAATGTGCAACGGCATTGCCGCAGGTATAAACTCGGGACGTTCCGCCGTTGTAAGCGCTATGACAGATGCAGTTACAGCGGCAATATCCGCGGCAAAATCAGCGGCAGACATACGCTCGCCGTCAAGAATTTTTAATAAAGAAGTAGGGCAAATGTTTATGTTTGGTATGGCAGGAGGTATTGACGACGGCACAATAGATGTTTTACGACAAATGACACAGTCGGTGCACAAGGTTATATCCACAGCAAAAGACGGGCTTACTTTTTCAGAAATAGCGGCACAGTATATTCCTCAAATGCAAGAGTTATTTTTAGTGCCACAAGCTGGGCTTGCAACGGCAGGCGGTACACCGGGCGCTACAGGTGGCAGTGTGATAAACACAGAACTTAACATGACTATAAATAGCCACGATGCGCTGAGTGAAAGTGAAATAACAAGCGAGGCAGAGGCTCTCTTAAAACGGATGGATTGGATGATAAAATGAAATTAATATACAATAATAATTTTGGTGCAATTGAATTTACAGAAGATTCTCCGTTTTGGATAACAGAAATAGATTCGCTTAGCAGTGTAGACGTTGATATCACGGAAGAGCAAAGTGTGGGGCAAACAGGAACGTCCGTAATAGGACAAAGTGTATCATCAAGAAATGTTACTGTTACAGGTATTATTTTTGGTGATTTAATTGGAAACAGAAGAAAACTGCTTTCAATAATTGCCCCACAAGTTTTAAGTAGATTCACTGTTATAGACGATGATGAAAAAACATGGTACTTAGACGGTTACGCAAAAACAACACCTATATTTGACGAGACAGAGGGACAACAAAATTTTCAATTTATATTTAAAGCACCATACCCGTTTTGGCGCAGTGATAACGAAATAAATGTAACGCTTGCAGGGCTTAGAGCGCTGTTTAAAACACCTTTTTACACAGGCGGTGAGTGGAAAATTTCAGAGTATGAGGACAGGCTTTTATATCGTATAGAATACGTTGGCACTGTGCCTGCCCCACTGGTTATAAGTTTTGATGTTACCGCGGAAACTGTTAACCCCACTATTACAAAAGCAGAGACAAACGAAACAATAACTATACAGCGAACGTTTGAAGTTGGCGAAAAAATGACAATTAATACCGCGGACGGTATGGAAAACCAGATTACAATTAAACGCGCGGATGGCAGCGTGGAAAATGGCTTTAAATATATAGCGGTGGGCTCTGCACTCAACATGACTTTGACACGAGGTGTAAATACTTTTAGGTATGCAGCTGACGAGGGCCGCACAAATATGCGTGTGCACATAAAGGCGGTTGAGGAGGTTGTAACAGGTGTCTGATAGAGAAAAAGTGTATGTTTATAGTGCGACAAACCGCATTGGAACTGTTGAAAGTCTGACCTCTCTACAATGGCTTTCCTTATATAATAGCGCAGGAGAAGTGAAACTTGTTTGTGCACCAACAGAATTTAATATTTCTGCTTTAGTTAACCAAAACGTTATATACGTAGACGGACAACCACAAGCCGCAGTTATTGTAGATGTTGAAAAAAATGGCAATAAGATGACTGTGAGAGCTTTTGAGACTACACGCCGATGGGAAAAGCGCGTGCTTATGGGAACGCTAAATATTAATAATATTGAAAAAGCAATGCTTGAGATGTGTGTAAAAAATCGCAGAGGTTTAAAGGGCGTTACGGCAGGCACAAAAGGCTATACCGAAACAGCGCAAACGCAAAAATCATGGGGTTCGGTATTTGCGGCATTAACAGAACTTTCGCAAGAATACTGGCTTGGGTTTAGAGAGAATTTTGACCAAACCACCACACAAATGACATTTGAAGTTTACAAGGGCACAGATAGAACAAATATTAATAATAGTAACTATGTTGGCTACTTTGGCGATGATGTAAAAAATCTATACGGCACAAGTGTTCGTGAATCAATTGCAGAACATAGAAACGTTGCAGTTGTTGCAGGTGCGGGCGAGGGCGAAAACAGGGTTGTTGAAATAGTATCGATAACTCATATAGACGACAACAACAGAGAGGAAATTTTTGTTGATGCGCGAGATGTAACAAAGACGTATCAAACAGCTACGCCAACGGGTGAATATGACGAAAACGGCAACCCTATTTTTACTTATGAAACCCACACTTACACAGACAGCGAATACCGCGCACTGCTCAAAGCAAGAGGCATTGAAGAGCTTATAAAAAACATTCCTGTTTTTGAGGTGAGCGCAAACACAACAGATACTTTAATGGTGTTCGGTAAAGATTACTTTTTGGGCGACACAATGCCGTTTATATCACGTAAATTTAATCTGCGGTTTTCGGCACGGATAGAGGGGGTGAAAACGATAATAGAAAACAATAGCAGAAAAGAGGTTTTACAATTTTCTGATACAAAAATCTTGGAGGAATATAAGGCATGATTACATATCCATTAGATGAAACTACCTATACAGCAAATGCTCTTGGTGCTTATAACGGTACGCGAACACGCGGTGTTTTTAGCGCGGATTTAAACTTTAGTGTAGTGCCAGCAGGCGGTATGAATGTAACGGTTAAACCCGGCATTGGGTGGTTAAAAAAAGACACATATTGGGGCGTTGTTATTTTAGAAACAGAAGACACAATACTTACAGCAAGCCCAGCAGATGGCGTGCTATCTCGCATTGATGTGGTGGTTGCGCAACTTGATAAAAACGGCAATTTATCGCAGTTATTATTACGGCAAGGAAACTTTAGCGCAACACCAACCATAACACCACCTGTGCGCAACGAGGATTATGACGAGATATACGTTGCGGCACTAAACATAAAGCCTGATGCAATTGAGATAACGGCAGATGATATATCTGATTTGCGGCTTGACGAAAACTACTGTGGTGTTATGCGAGACGGCGTTACAGGCATACCAACAGATGTTTTAAATGCTCAATTTACAGTGTTTTTAAACGAGCTAAAAAAGGCTCTTGAAGATGCACTTTCGGGGGCTTTGCCTGATAATTCGGTTACTACTGAAAAAATAGCAGATGGCGCGGTTACTACAAGTAAGGTTGCGGATGGTGCTGTTACTACTGAAAAATTCGAGGCAAATGCGGTGGCACCTAATAGTGC
>CAYJNL010000036.1:0-24296 GCA_964371675.1 uncultured Bacteroides sp.
CCAAGACCCAGAACACAAGAGATGAAAAACACAAAAGAGTTTACAGACCTTGTGGCAAAAGTGCGCAACAGCTTTGAGGGTGTTTAACACTTTCAACCTAACTATTTGAAAGGATATCTTTGCGCAGAGAGGAACATTATCTATATGGGACGAATAAAAAAAATAACAACATCAAAAATATTTGTAACTTTAATTTGGGTTATGGCTTTAGTAATAATTTGGGAGCTTTGCGCCGCAGTTGTTGCCGAGACTAAAAGAACACCCGAAAATGTGCTGCCAAGCTTAGTAGGCATAGCGCAATCTGTAATAAGCACAGACAAAATAAACGGCACACAAACAGCTGTGCAAATGGTGCTTGAAAATGCCGGCGCAACGCTGTCACGTGCCGGGATAGGATTTATAGTTGGCTCTTTGCTTGGCTTTTTGCTTGCTTTAATTATGAATTTAAGCAAAATTGCAGACAAAATTGCCGCGCCGTACTTAATGCTAATACAAATGATACCAATACTGGGGCTTGCGCCAATTGTAAACGCAATAACAGGCGATATATCGCAAAGCAGAATAGTAATTGCGGCAATTTTAACATTTTATCCCGTTGCGGCAAACACACTTGCAGGTTTTAAAGCGGTGGAAACTTCAAAAAGGGAACTAATGTTTTCATACGCTGCAACAAAGCCACAGCTTTACATTAAAACAATGATACCTGCCTGCTTGCCATATTTTTTTACAGGGCTTAAAATAGCCGCACCAATGGCAATTACAGCGTCAATTCTTGTAGACACATTGCAAGGCGGCATAGGCCTTGGCTGTTTATTATCACAATCGCTAAAAGGTGCAATGACAAGATATGTGTTTTGGCAAATTGTGTTTTTTAGTGCATTTATAGGAATAATGAGCTTTAACCTAATAGGTTTGTTGCAAAAAATTGTAACGGGCAAACGCAGTATAAAAAGGGGGAAGATGAATGAGGCTAAATAAAGACAGACTTCAAACAATTTCCTTGCCCATAGCACTTGCCGTAATTATTACAATAATGTGGCAAACAGAGGTATTGCATATTATTTTAAATACAGATGTATACATCTTACCACTGCCTACAAGAATTTTTACTATTATTTCAGAAAATATTGAAACCATAATGTGGAATGTCGGATCAACAGTAAGCGTGGCAATACCGGGGCTTATATTTGGTTCTTTACTTGGGTATTTATTGGCAATTATTGCAACAAGGTTTAAAACTTACGGCATGGGTGGGCTAACAATAGTATCGGCATTTAACGCAGTGCCAATTGTGGCACTTGCCCCAGTTATTGCAAACTGGACAAAGGACGTTAGCCCCGATGCCCCTGTGCGAAGCATGGTTGCAAAAATTATAGTTGTAACCATAATGTGCACGGCATCAATGAGCGTAAACGCTTACAGAGGGTTAAACGAGCTAAAGCCGTTTTCACAAGATTTAATGAAATCACTTGCGTGTAGCAAGAAAACAATATTTTTCAAACTTCGCATACCGAACAGCATACCCTATATTTTTATAGCACTAAGGGTTAGCGTGCCTGCCAGTGTAATAAGCACACTTGTTGCCGAGTATTTTGCAGAGTATATAACAGGTGTGGGCAGGCAAATTAGAGAGGGCATTCTTATAGCGCAGTATGCCACAGCATGGAGTTATATTGTGGTAGCCTGCCTATTGGGAATAGTAATGTATATTGCATTGCTTATAGCGGAGGGCATTTGCCTAAAAAACCGCAAAAATTAAGAGGGAAAAAGAAAGGTGAACAACATGAAAAAGAAGAGAATTTTAGCACTACTTATAGCGGCGCTGATGACAATTAGCTTTGCAGCTTGCACAGGCGCACCGCCTGCACAGGAGAGCACAGAGGCACAAGCAGAGCAAGAAACTTCACAAGAAGAAACGGCAGACACAGCAGCAGAAGAAACAACAACAGAAATGACAAATGAAGAGCGCATTATTGCCGCCGCCGCAGAGGGTAAAGTTGGCAACTGGGGGCTTGGAAATGAGTACGAAATTATGGCACTGCTTTCAAAATATGGTCAGCCGACAGATTATTTATCGCAAAACTTTGATATGGACGGCTTTGACGATGACAGCATTACACTTGCCTCTGCGATGACGTACAATGAACTGGGCCTTGTTGTAAACGACTATGAGGGTGGCTACGCATACGGCGATACAGTAGGCTATATCGACATGAACGACGAAGGCGTTGCAATGCTTGAGGATAATATTTTCACAACAAAAAGCTTTGCCGAGGAGAACCCAAATACTGTAAAAGCATTTGTAAGTGCATCTTTAAAAGGCTGGCAATACGCCTGTGAAAACCCCGAAGAGGCGGCACAAATAGTGTATGAGGCAGGCTCTTCTGTGTCATCAGAGCATCAAGCTTACATGGCAGCAGAAGTTGCAAAACTTGTGCAGACAGATACAAGTGGTAACACTGTTACAGATTACGGCGCAATGGACGAGGCGGCAATGCAACAAACATTGGAACTTGCACAAAAGTATATCACACTTGCAGACAGCACAGCGGCAGATGCACTTGCGGCAATGACGCTTGATGATATACGTGATACATCTTTTGTGGGCGCAACAGACATTGGAACACCTGAAAAAACAGACGTGTCAATTCAGCTAAAATGGCTGCCGCAAAGCCAGTTTATGGGCTACTATGTGGCACAGGCAATGGGCTACTATGAAGAAGTTGGCTTAAACGTGACTATTATACCCGGCGGAGGTGACATTGGTGAAACAACAGCAGTTAACAATGGCACGGTTGACTTTGGCGTAACATGGGTGTCTAACTTAATTGCGGCAAACGCAGGAGGTATGGATTTATTGCAAGTGGCACAAGTTTATCAGCGCTCGGGCATTGTGTTAGTATACAAAAAATAAGTATTTTTAAAGTGATAACTGCGGTGATAAAAGCCGCAGTTATCATGCAAAGTTTATTTTATGCCGATACCTCGTGTCACCTAAAATTTTACATATCTGTCGGCTGTTTTTGCCCAAAACTGCGTTCTAGTCAATCGGAATACATCAAGTATTCCTCATTCCTCCGCCTTATTTTGAACAAAAACATTGCGGCATCTATTGTAAACTTTTAAATAACACAAGGTACTAATTGCAAAACAAAAATAATGCGGAGGGTTAATTTATGGACACAATTATAAAAAACGGCACAATATGCAATGCAAGCGGTACATTTTGCGCTGATATAGGAATAAAAAACGGTAAAATTGCAGTTATTGCAAGCGAGATTTGCTCGTCAGATTGCAATAATATTATTGATGCGAAAGGCAAACTTGTTTTGCCCGGCGCAATAGATGCACACACACACCTTGCAATGCCTTTTGGTGGCACAATATCCTCCGACGATTACTACACCGGTACTGTAGCGGCGGCATGTGGGGGCACAACAACTGTATTTGATTTTGTTTTGCAAGATTATAACGAGGGCATGGTGGATGCCATAAAAAGGCGAGATGCGCTTTGCAAAGGCAATGCAGTTGTGGATTATTCTTACCACGTTGCCGTAAAAGATATAAAAGACGGACTTTTAGATACAATTGAAGAAGCTGTAAAATTTGGTGTTCCATCGTTTAAAGTATTTATGGTGTATGATTTTGGCGTTAGCGACGGCGTGTTTTACAAAGTTTTGCGCAAAGCAAACGAGTGCGGTGCACTAATTGCCGTACATGCTGAGAACAATGAGCTTGTAAAAACTTTAACGGAAGAATATCTATCACAAGGTAAAACTTCTGCGTGGTATCACTATAAATCTCGCCCTGAATTTGTGGAGAGCGAGGCAGACCACAGGGCAATTAAACTTGCCAAAGCGGCAAATGCACCACTTTACATAGTGCACCTTGCCTGCGAGGGTGGCGTAAAAGAGGTTACAGCGGCAAAAGACAGCGGACAAATTGTGTACGCTGAAACATGCCCACAATACCTTGAATTTACAAGCGAAGTTTATAAAAGAGATGACGGAATAAACTTTGTTTGCTCACCGCCAATAAAAGGGCAAGAGAGCAAAGATGCACTGTGGGCGGCAATTAACCGTGGCGATATTGACACTGTTGCAACAGACCACTGCCCGTTTAATTCTTTTGAAAAAGAGTGGGGAAGACAAGATTTTACAAAAATACCTAACGGATGTGCAGGTATTGAAAACATGTACCCGTATATGTTAAGTGCGGCAAACACAGGTAAAATTGCATTTGAAAAGGCAGTGGAATTGTGCTGTGCAAACCCTGCTAAAATTTTTGGCTGTGGGCAAAAGGGCTCAATATGTGTGGGCAAAGATGCAGACATTGTAATTTACGATAAAGACAAAAAAGTAACTATTACAAACGACAAAATGCACTCTAATTGTGACCACACAATTTGGGAGGGTGTAAAACTAAAAGGATACCCTGTAAAAACATTTTCAAGGGGCAAGCTTGTGTATGACAGCGGTGAGTTTGTGGGCGAAAAAGGACATGGTGAATTTGTAAAATGCAGCCTTAAATAGCGCTTTGTGTTTCAAAACATCGGCAAATAACTGCGAATGGCGAATATTGCATAGTTGAGGAGATTAAGATGAGCAAGTATATAAATTTAGTAAGAGAGCTTGAAGTAGCACGGTGCCTTTTATGCACAGATGCCGCTTGCACAAAAGCTTGTATTAAGAAAAAAGATCCTGCCAAAGTGCTGTTATCGCTTAAATTTAAAAATGAAAATGCGGCAGCAAGCGAGATTAACTGCACCACCTGCAAAGGTTGCACAGCCCCGTGTGAAGAAGCTTGTGTGCATTATGATAAACCTATACGCATAAAGAAAATTGCCGAAAGCCTAGAGCCACGTGAACTGAAAAAAGCTGATTTATCAATTGAATTTTGTGGTGTTAAGTGCGAAAACCCGTTTTTTCTATCTTCTTCCGTAGTGGCAAGCGGCTACGAAATGTGCGCAAAAGCTTTAAATATGGGCTGGGCCGGCATTGTTTATAAGACAATAGGTTTTTACACGCCAAAAGAGGTTAGCCCACGCTTTAGCGCAACAAGCGATGTGACAAGGAGTTTTATGGGTTTTAAAAACTTGGAACAAATTTCAGACCACACGCTTGAATATGACCTTGATGTTTTAAAAAGGCTAAAAAAAGATTTTCCAAACAAGGTTATAGTGTCTTCTATAATGGGGCAAGATGAAGATGAGTGGACAAAACTTGCTCAACTTTCACAGAAGGCAGGGTGCGATATGATAGAGTGCAATTTTTCTTGTCCACATATGTCGCTAGATGGGCTTGGCTCTGACGTTGGGCAAAATCCACAGCTTGTTGCAAAATATACAAAGGCAACTTTAAAGGGAACTACACTTCCTGTAATTGCCAAAATGACACCTAATATAGGCAACATGGAGGTGCCGGCAATTGCCGCAATTAATGCAGGGGCAAATGCACTGGCGGCAATTAACACTGTTAAAAGTATAAGTGCCGTAAAAATTAACAGCCTTGTAAGCACACCGGATGTAAGCGGTAAATCAGCTGTGTCGGGGTACTCGGGCAGGTCTATAAAACCAATTGCACTGCGTTTTATTGCTGATATGGCATGCCGTGAAGAACTTGCAAATGTGCCAATAAGCGGCATGGGCGGTATTGAAAATTATTGCGATGCAATAGAGTTTATAAGCCTTGGATGTTCCAATGTACAAATAACAACAGCTGTAATGGAGTATGGGTACAGAATTATTGACGATTTAAAATCGGGACTCCAAAACTACATGGCAGAAAACAAAATTGAAAACTTATGTGCACTTGTGGGCAAAGCGCTAAGCAATATTTGCAGTGCAGATAGCCTAGACAGAAACAGCGTTGTGTACCCAAAATTCGACAAAGGAAAATGCAGGAATTGTAAAAGGTGCTATGTATCTTGCTATGATGCCGGCCACCAGGCATTAGAAATAAGCAAGGGCGACAGCACTGTTAAATTAAACGCAAAAAAATGCGTGGGGTGCCATTTGTGCAAACTTGTGTGCCCTGTAAACGCAATAGGGAATAGCAAAAGAGTGGTGAAGGTGAATTAATGGCTATAAGCTTAAAACGGCTTTGTGTGAAAGCAGACAATAAATACGGACTAAAATTAGTAGCAGGAGAAAATGGTATTGAAACCGCTGTGCGGTGGGTGCACATGGTGGAAGACGTAGAAGTACCCGAGTTTTTACATGGCAATGAGCTTGTTTTTACAACAGGCATTGCAAACCATAAAGACGACTGGCTAATTAATTTTGTTAAAAACTTAATAGATAAAAACTCTGCGGGTTTAATAATAAACATAGGGCCGTATATTAAAGACGTGCCACAGCAGGTAATTTATTGTTGCAACCAAAACAATTTTCCGCTTTTTACAGTGCCGTGGGAAACACGCCTTATAGATATGACATATGAGTTTTGCCGCATAATTATAGGCGATGAAAAGCAAGAGCAAAGCGTTACGGATTCATTTAAAAATTTAATACAAAGCCCTGAAAATAAAGAGGGGTACACAGCCTCTTTGAAAAAATACGGTTTTCGAGATTACTCGTCTTACACTGTGGTTTCAGTTAAGTTTTTAAAAGATGATATTAACGTAAGCGTTAGTCTGTTTAAAGAAAAACGGCTTGCAATATTAAATTTAGCAAAGCTAAATAATTTGCCAAGAGGTGTGTTTTTCCATGATAAAGCGCTGGTGCTTGTATACCAAAATATTGATGACAAAGACGTGAGTAGCTTTGAAAAGGCGCTTTTTGAGTATGTGGAACATTTAGATAATGTAAAGGTACACATGGGTGTTTCAAATTGCGGGGTAGGTTATGAGTGCACTGCCCAAAGTTATTTTCAAAGTAAATCAGCACTCCATTTAGCGTTTATAAATGGCAAAACGTTACTTTATTATAAAGATATAGGCATGTTTAAGCTGCTATATAACATAAAAAATACAGAAATGTTAAAGGCCTTTTGCACAGATGTTATAGGCAAACTTGTAAAGTACGACAGCAAAAATGAAACAGACTATTGCAGTGTTTTGCGTGATTATATAAAGAAAAGCGGCAGTATTAAAGAGCTGGCTGAACAGACGAGCATACACCGCAACACACTGAATTATAAAATAAAAAAGGCAAAAGAAATATTGGGCACAGAGCTTAATTATAACGATATAACTAATATATCACTTGCCTTTGCAATACTTGATATTTTAAAAAGGAAGTAGGAAGAATAATGGATAAATTAGCAGTTAAGGAAAACCACACAAAGTATAATATGCAATCTTGGTCACGTCAAAAAGGGCTAAATCCAATTGTAATTGAGCGTGCAGACGGCATTTATATGTACGACACAGACGGCATCAGATACACTGATATGTCCTCACAACTTGTGAATTTAAACGTGGGGCACGGCAACAAATTTGTTGTAGATGCAATTAAAGAGCAAGCGGATAAACTTTGCTACATAAGCCCTGCATACGGCAGTGATGTACGTGGAGAACTTGCAAAAACAATAGTAGAGATGATGCCGGACAATATGGGCAAAGTGTTTTTTACTAACGGCGGCGCAGATGCCAACGAAAATGCTATAAAAATGGCGAGAATGTTTACAGGTAGGCACAAAATTTTTTCGAGATATCGCAGTTATCACGGCTCTACTTACGGTGCAGGTAACTTAACAGGAGAGCCGCGCGGCTACACCTTACAGCCTAGCATGTCGGGCTTTGTAAAATTTACAGATCCGTACGTTTACAGGGAGATTATCCCGTTTGAAACAGAGGGGAAAGCGGCAGAATATTATGTTGCAAAACTGCGTGAACAAATTATATACGAGGGCGCAAACAACGTAGCTGCAATAGTTTTAGAGACAATTACGGGCTCTAACGGCATAATTGTACCGCCAAACGGCTACATGCAAGGCGTAAGGGATATATGCGATGAGTTTGGCATAATGTTAGTTTGCGATGAAGTTATGACAGGTTTTGGTAGAACAGGTACAATGTTTGGGTTTGAAAATTTTGGCATTAAGCCCGATATAGTTGTGTTTGCAAAAGGTGTTACTTGTGGTTATGTTCAGCTTGGCGGTGTGTGCGTAAGCAAAAAAATAGCCGAATATTTTGATGACAATTTCTTATCTTGTGGGCTTACATATAGTGGGCACCCACTTGCATGTGCAGCAGGGCTTGCCTGCATAAAGTACTACAAAGAAAACAACATTTTGCAAAATGTAAACGAGGTAGGCAATGTGCTTGGAGAGGAGCTTGAAAAGCTTAAAACGGCACATCCTTGTGTGGGCGATGTTAGATACATAGGGCTTTTCAGCGCAATAGAGCTTGTTAAAGATAAAAAAACAAAAGAGGCGCTTGTACCATACGGCAAAGACGCAAAGGGCACTATGCCCAAAATAAACGGCATGTTAAAGGCAAAAGGCTTTATGACATACACGCATGAAAACATGATTTTAATTTGCCCACCACTAATTATAACAGCAGAGCAACTATGCGAAGAAATGGCAAAAATGCACGAGGTTTTGTGTGAGGTTGACAAAATGATTTAATGCTTTTTTAAGCATTTGAAAGGAGTGCCTACAAATGAAAAAACGCTATGATAATATAACAAAAGTGCAACTTGAATTTGTGTTGCCATCAAACTATTTTAGGCTTGTTAATGCAGAAAACCGTAAACAGCCCCATGGTATAAGCGAGATACCCGTGCTTATAGATTTAAAAAAAGACTTCGGAAGAAACCTTAGCTTTAATATACCATGGGATGGCGAGTTGTATGGTTTTTTGCGTGGCAAAAATAAGCTTTTTGAAAAGATTAATAATGATATGGTGGCAAAAGCAACTATAAATAACTGGGATAATGGCTTTGTGATTATTTTTGAGAGTAAAAACGGCACTGAGGGGCCTGTTTACAGCATTGAAAAAAGTGAAGTTATAAAATTACTTGAGGAGTGCATTAAGCCCGAAAGTCTTTTATAAAATGTTGAATTCAATAAGGTGATAATCTAGCAAAAAGGTGGTATAAAATGTATAAATGCAATGAGAGCAGAATGCAGGAAAAAATAAAAACATTTAGCAGTTTTGGAGATGCAGGCGCAGGTGGTATAACAAGATATGCACTGTCACAAGAGGACACACTTGCACGCAAAGAGTTTATTAAAAGAATGAGTGCAATTGGCGCAAGCATTGAAATTGACGATATGGCAAACATTTACGCAACAATTGAGGGCACTGATAAAAGTGCTAAGCGCATAGTTATGGGCTCACACAGTGACAGTGTGAAAAATGGCGGAAACTATGACGGCATTTTGGGCGTAATAAGTGCAATGGAGGTGCTGGAGACTGTTGTTGAAAACAAAATAGAGCACAAGCACCCCTTGACAGCTATGATTTGGACAAACGAAGAGGGTAGCCTATACCCGCCGGCAATGATGTCCTCCGGCGTTGTATGCTTTGACTTTTTGCCCGATGAAATAAAGGCAAAATTTGTGCTCCGAGACATGTTGCAATCAAAAAGTGTGCTTGATGGTGGCAAAACCTTTGGGGAAATGTTAAAAAACAGTGTATTTTATGGTGATGAGAAAAACAGGTTGCGCAAGAAAAATTATCTTTGTATGTTTGAAACACATATAGAGCAAGGCCCAATACTAGAGGACAACGGCAAAAACATAGGCATTGTAGATTGCGTTTTAGGCATGTTTAACTACCGCATAAAATTTTACGGGCAAACAACACACGCAGGCACATTCCCCATGCAAAAGCGCAAAGATGCCTTTTATGCGGCAAGCGAAGCGCTGCGCTATTTGCATGAAGAAATTGATAAACTGGGATACAGCGATTTAGTTTATACAACGGGAGAGGTAATTTGTGGCCCATGTGTGCACACATGTGTGCCCGATTATTTTGAGTTCTCGTTCGACTCACGCTATGAAGATGCAACGGTGCTTGAAAAAGTGCTTAATATAGTAAAAAGCTGTGAAAAAATTGACTGGAATGGCTGTAAGTGCACAGTTTCAAAAGCATGGAACAGAGATACTGTTTATTTTGATGAAACCTTAATGTCTTATGCTAAAAGTGCGGCAGAAGAGCTGGGCGTATCGCACATGCAAATACACTCGGGTGCAGGGCACGATGCGCAGTTTGCAAATTACATGCTACCAACAACAATGATTTTTGTGCAGTCTAAAGATGGTTTGTCGCACTGTCAGCCGGAGCACTCCACCACACAGCATTGCACTGATGGTGCAAGCGTTATGCTTAATGCTGTTTTAAAAGCAGATAGGAGTTTTGAATGAGCAGAGAATTTAAAATACCACAAATAATTACGGGCGAGAATGCACTGCAAGACTTTGCGCCAACATTTAAAAAGTGCGGTGATAAAGCGTTTATTGTAACGGGCAAGCATGTATCAAAGCTTGATTTTTTTGCTTTACTTATAGAAGTTTTGCAAAAAGCAGGCGTTCAATATCATATTTTCAGCGACATAACAGGCGAGCCGACAGACGAGATGATAAACAGTGGTGTTAAAGAATATGTTAATTCAAAGTGTGATTTTTTTATAGGTATTGGTGGCGGTAGCCCTATTGACAGTATAAAGGCAATAGCGGCGATGAGTGTTTTGGGCGGAAATATTGCAGACTTTATGGGTAAGATGATAAGCGCAAAATTGCCGCCGATGGTGGCAATTCCAACAACAGCAGGCACTGGCTCTGAAGTGACAAAATTTACAATAATTACAGATATGAAAAATGATGTAAAAATGCTGTTAAAAGGCGACGATTTAATACCCAATTATGCCATACTTGATAAAGCGGCGACACTGGATTGTCCAAATAGCATTACTGCGGCAACAGGGCTTGATGCACTTACCCACGCAGTGGAGAGTTACACCTCACGCCTTGCACAACCCCTTACAGATGCAGTGGCAATATCAGCCGTAAAGCGCATATTTGAAAATTTGCATGTTGCGTATAAAGACGGCGCAAATGTGAGTGCACGTGAGCAAATGGCGATAGCATCGCTTGAGGCGGGTATTGCAATTAACAATGCCTCTGTTACAATTGTGCACGGCATGAGTAGACCGATTGGTGCGCTTTTTCATGTGCCGCACGGCGTTTCCAACGCAATGCTGTTGCCGAAGTGTATGAGGTTTGCAATAAGCGGTGCGGTAACAAAATTTGCACAGCTTGCATGGGCAATTGGCATTGAAGAGAAAAACAAAGAGAAAGCGGCACAACTTTTTGTAGATAAACTTGAAGAGATATGTAAAATTTGTGAGATACCAACGCCACTGCAATACGGAATTGAGAAAAAAGACTTTTTTGATAAAGTAGACAAAATGGCGCAAGATGCACTTGTAAGCAAAAGCCCTGATAATACGCAAAAAGAGGTTAGCAAAGAGGATATATCTAATATTTATTATTCGCTTTATGAATAAAGTGATTTTATATTTTAAGCGTAATATTATAGTCTTTATAATATTACGCTTAAAATATTGCATTTAAAAATGTGGAGTTTACTCAGAGATTTGTTTTCAGCAAGATGAAGTTTGTTAGAGCTTTAGCAATATTTTTATGCTTTTCACATGTCGCTTCAGCATTATAAGTCATTACCGTTGGCAAAATTATTGCATTTGCAATGCCGTGAGGTGTATCGTATAAAACACCGAGAGGATGCGCCATTAAGTGGGCTATTCCCAATCCAACATTTGAAAAGCCCATTCCTGCTATATATTGACATAAAGCCATATCTTCACGGCATTCAGGAGTGTTTGCAACGGCACCTCTTAGTGAGCGTTATATTATTTCAATCGCCTTTAGGTGAAACATATCAGATAGTTTCCAAGCACCGGCTGTGATATATCCTTCAATCGCATGAGTTAAGTCATCCATATCAAAGCTGTCATTTCTGCCACAAGATGATGTGCATTTTTCACATTCAGGTACAATTTTAGTTTTTTCACGATGTACAGTTTCAATCATCTCTACAAGAGTATCGTTGTTAAAATTTACATTTGTTACAGTTGTGAATAGTCTATCTATAACAATTTTTGCAGTATTTTTTGTAGGAGAAGTAGTTCCCTCTAAAGAACGAGCAAGTCCAATTAATGCACCTGTTAATTTATCTTGTAGATTGGCATTATCACACTTTTTACAACATACACCTGTTTTTCCTCACAAGCAACATTATGAGCCGTTTGCTGACATTGGAAACAAAACATTTCTTTCATTTTTAAATTCTCCATTTAATTTTTTATTATTTACTAATTATCTAAAATTAAACCATTTGTAGAAATTGTCACAACCCCCCAAGGTATGAATTTACCACTTGTTTTAAGAGCATTTACAGTAGCATTTTCTATACCACCACAGCAAGGCACTTCCATCCGCACGACAGTTACGCTTTTAATATTGTTGTTTGCGATGATTTTGGTAAGCTTATCAGTGTAATCGCCCTCATCAAGTTTAGGGCAACCAATTAAAGTCACCTTATTTTTCATGAATTCATTATGGAAATTGGCGTAAGCATAGGCTGTACAATCTGCTGCGATTAAAAGATGTGCATTGTTAAAATATGGTGCGTTTTCAGGCACAAGTTTTATCTGTACAGGCCACTGTCTAAGTTCTGATATTTGCTTGCTTATAGGATTATTCGTAGTTTGCTCTTTTGGTTTTATCTCTTTAGAATTACTCCCCGGGCAACCACAAGGCAATGGTTTATCGTTTTTAATCATAATATTTTTATCCGAAAAACTAATTGCATTTACAGGACATACTGGAAGACAATTTCCAATTCCGTCACAATAATCTGCGCGGATAACTTTTGCTTTTCCGTCGATAATCTCAATAGCACTTTGCTTGCAAGCATTGGCACAAAGCCCACAGCCTACACATTTTTCTTCATCAATTTTTATAATCATCTTGCTCATTACTTCATTCTCCCAAATTTCATTTCTTTTCCATCGTTGTCGTATTTTCTTCTCTTATCACTCATAGAACTAACCTCCTTGACTAAGTTGTTTTTATTATAGTATAATTAAATCAACATTTCCGTTGTGTAGACAACAAAAGGAGTTTTTGTGGAAAAAAATTATAATAAAATTATAAGCAATAAGCTTTTTAATAATATTCGGGAAAATGATTTTTATTCTATGCGTCATTGTCTTGGTGCTTTTGAGAAAAGCTATGGCAAAAATGAAGTTATTTTAAACGAGGGCGATAGTATAAATTTTGTTGGAGCAGTTCTTGAAGGCTCTGTAAAAATAGTCAAAACAGATTACGACGGTAATGAGTCGATTATAGCCGAAGTTTTAGATGGGGATACTTTTGCCGAAGTTTTCGCCTGTGCAGAAATTTTTAGAAGTCCGGTGTCGATTATTTCTACCACCCAAAGTAAAATTTTATTTTTTGATTATAGAAAAATCATTACAGCTTGCAGTTCATCTTGCGTTTTTCATCAAAAGCTAATTTCAAATATGCTAAATGTCGTTGCAAATAAAAATTTATATCTTAACAGAAGAATAGATATAATTTCAAAAAAGTCATTAAGAGATAAAATACTAACATATTTTTATTACGAAAGTATGGGGCGAAAGCGTTTTTCTATTTCTATGAACAGAGAAGAACTTGCAAATTTTTTATGTGCTGATAGAAGTGCATTATCAAATGAGCTTTCAAAAATGAAAAAAGATGAGATAATCGATTATGCTAAAAACGAGTTTACCTTATTAAAATAAACAGTTGCCAATGTGTGTAGTAACCCTCAAAAGTTAGACTTAATAGTGTAACAACAGAAGTTACTACACTATTTATATATAGTTTTTGCACTTGACAGCTTTATCTTGTTATAGTATATTAGTAATTGCTAATATACTATAACAAGGAGAGTTTATATGTCTAAAAGTAGAAACATAGCACAAGCTAATAACTTATGCGTTGCTTGTGGCACTTGCATTAAGGTATGTCCTTTCGGTGCAATACAAATTAGAGATGGAATAAAGGCGATTATTGATTTGGATAAGTGTGTAGGTTGTGGCAAATGCCAAAAAATCTGTCCTGCATCTGTAATTGAAATTGTAGCTCGTGAGGTGTCAGATGAAAAATAAAAAATGGTATGATTATCTTTGGATTGCCGAAATACTATATTATATTTTAGGTTTTTTCAATATTTTATTCGCATGGATTGGTATGATTTTCTTTGTGACACCACTGCTTATTTCAATCATTACTGGAAATAAAACCTATTGTCATAAATATTGTGGCAGAGGTCAATTATTCGCTCTTGTAGGTTCAAAATTTTCTCGCAACAAGCCACTGCCTAAATTTGTGCTTACGCCATATTTCAGATATGGATTTTTGACTTTCTTTATGGCAATGTTTTTAAATATGATTTTTACAACTTATTTAGTATTTGCCGGTAGCGTAAATTTGTCAGAAACCTTAACCCTACTCTGGACATTTAATGTGCCTTGGGGATTTGCAAATAGCACGGTGGTAGCACCTTGGATAGCTCAGTATGCCTTTGGGTTTTACAGTGTAATGCTTACCTCTACTATAATTGGCATGGCTACTATGCTACTATATAAACCAAAAGGGTTTTGTGTGTATTGCCCTATGGGTACAATGACACAAGGAATATGCAAACTTAAAAATGGAGGGAAATAATGTGGAAGAAATGAAAGCAAAAGCTAAGGATGTTGCGAACTTATTAAAAGTAATGGCAAACGAAAACCGACTGCTAATATTATGTGAGCTTGCTAAAGAGCCTATGAGTGTTTCGTCACTTCTGGATAAATTACAAATCACGCAATCCGGTATTTCTCAACATCTTGCAATTTTAAAATCAAATGGTATCCTTGATTACGATAAAAAAGCACAAACCATTGTATATAGTATTAAAGATGAGAGAATATATAAACTTATGGAAGTTTTAAGAGAACTATATTGTAATGAAGAAAGTGAGATATAAAATGATAACAAAAAACTTACAGTAATAAAAGAAAATTGCCCGCAAAATCATAAATGCCCATCAGTAAATATTTGTCCTGTTGGTGCATTGTGTAAAACAGATGAAATGGTATTTCAACGGTTAGAAAAATGAAGCGTCTACCTTTAAAAGTAGACGCTTTGAAATCCCCTATATTGTTTACACATTCAGACCTGTTGTGTCAAGGCAGTGCTTGTTGATAATACCATTATATCAAAAAAGCGTCAATTTAGTGGGCATAATTACAGTGTAGCATTGTGTGCGCTTGCCACTTATTTTCTCCATCATCATTTTAAGTGCAGTCTCCCACATATAATCAGGAAACATATTTATTGTGGAGATTTTCGAAAATTCACAATAAGTAGTGGCAATGTCTCTGTAAACTGCAATATCCTTACTGCTATGTTCTATATTGTTTTCAGTAAGTGACTGTAAAACTCCCAGTGCCATTTCTTCATTTCCAACAATAATGGCTTGTCTCAATGTATTTTCTTTTATGGCTTTTGTTGTCATATCATAGCCGCTTTGCCTGTTTAACTTGCCAATGTGAAAGTATTTTTCTTCAAAAATGTTAAGCTCGCTTAAAATTGTTTTTAATGAATTGCGCCTTGTAAAACCAATTCGTATCTCTTCTTTTTCATAAATGCCACCAATGTAAGAAATTTTGTTGTGTCCTTTTTCACTTACAAAAAAATTAATTAAATCTTTTAAACCACTGTAATACTCAATTTGTATTCTATCGTAATTAAAATCGTTGTGCACAGAGTTTATAAACAAAATATTATAACTCTGTTTTCTTAAGAAAATCATTTCTTCTTTATTAAAAACTCCAAAAGCAATTATGCCATCCACCTTGCAGTCTTCATCTTTTTTCATTGTAAAAATTTTTACAAGCTCATTAGACAACCTACGTGCAATATTCTGATAAAAGTCATATCTTGTGTTCTCAGAGCCTAGTTTTGTAATGTGCCAATCCGCAATACCAATTGTAATCCCGAATTTAGTTTCTACTTTTCTTTGTTTTGGTGGCAGATATTGTAACCTATGTGCTATGCTGAATATTTTCTCTCTAACCTCATCACTTACTACAATTGTAGTGTCTTTGTTGAGCACTCTTGAAACAGTTGAAGGCGATACACCTGCTATATCTGCAATTTGTTTAATTGTTGGCATTATTTCTCTCTTTTCTCAAAACTATGGCACTTTTTTTGTACTACTTATATAATTATAAACAAGTTGTGGTAAAATTCAATAACATTTACTAAAATTTTACAAAATATTTAGATGATAAAACATGCAGTATAAGTAAAACATGATTTTAATTTGTTTTCTTAGCTGATTTGCTATAAAAATGAAAGTTTTTAATATTTTGTAGCGGTTTAGTGCACTTTACAATTTTTTTACTAAACTTTTACTAAAAAACCATTGCAATTTTTGATTATCAATTATATAATTACTTGTGTTGGACACAACATCAAAAAACAAAAAGGGGTAAATTTTAAAATGAAAAAAATACTTAGCTTATTATTGGTTTTCACATTGGCACTAACATTGTTTGCAGGATGTACAACTGCATCTGTAAGCGAAAGCACAGACACTTCGAATGAAACAGTATCTGCTTCGCAAGAGGGCGAGTCAGCTTCAGAAGAGGCACAAGTTGTAACACTTAAAATAGCACATAATATGGACTTTGTTACTATTCCCGATGCTGTAATTGCAGCAGGCGAGAGATTAAATGAAAAATACGCAGAAGAGGGTAAAAACATTGTAGTTGAGTTCGAAACAGACTACCAAAGAATTGACTGGAACGATTACATGCAAAATGTTATGTTTGCTGAGAGAAACGGCGAAGGTCCGGACATCTTCTCTACAAACGAGGACATTAACACACTGCTTGAGGCAGGCATGGCAATGGATGTATCAGAGCTTGTAACAGATGATTTTATTCCGGCTGCATTAACAAGCTGCACAATTGACGGAAAATTATACGCAATACCTTTTGATTTGCCAACAAGAACAATTTATTATAATAAAGATGCACTAAGAGGCCTTGAGTGGACACAAGAAGAAATTGACGCATTACCACAACAAATGGCTAGTGGAGAATTTTCTTTTGAAGACTTTATAGCACTTGCAACAGAAGTTAGAGACGCAGGGCTTGCAGAATGGGGCCTTGCACACCGCCCCGGTTCAGGTAAAGACTTTTTAGACGTATTAAAAGTGCTTGGTGGGGAGTATTATGACGAAAACGGTCAACTTTTAATCGACGAGCAAGGCGTAAAAACATTTTTCCAATTTATGTACGACCAAGCAAATGTATCAAAAATAACAGCAACAGATTTAAGCCAACAAGGTTGGGATACAATTAACAGTAGCGTTGGTTCAGGAGAAACTTTTGCATATTATGGCCCTGTTTTCTCAACAACTTATGTTGCAAGTTCTGTAGACATGACAGTAGAGGAACTTGTTGAATCTATAGGTTTTGCACCATTCCCTGTATCTGAAAATAATGATGAGCCATTCGTGGTTGTTGACCCACAAAAAATGGCTATTAATGCAAACACAGAGCACCCTGAAATTTGCATGGATTTAATGAAAGAACTGTTTTTAGGTTCTTCACAAGAGGCACTTGCAACTCACAGCGACACAATTCTAAGCCTATCTTCAATATCTGCAGTAAATGATATGGAACCAATTACATCTAACCCACTTCTATCTTCAATTGTTTATATGCAAGATTTGGCTGTGGCACCTCCTGTAATTGAGGGGCTTGCAACTTACAATGCAGAGCTACACAAACAAATTGTATTGCTTGAACTTGGACAAGTTGATGTTGAAACAGCATATAATGATTTTGTTACACAAGTTGAGCTTAATATTGGAGAAGAAAATTTAAGCTACAAATAAAAATATTTAACACGTAATTAAAGAAAGAGAGATTTTTCTCTCTTTCTTTTGTGTAGTGTCGGCATTATTCGTCACTATTAATATAATAAAAATTTGTTGTTTGCCTGTAAAACGTGCAAAGAATGGAATATTAAAATGAATTTTAAAAAGTCTTTAAAGAAAAATATACAGCCGTATATATTTTTATCGCCATTTATATTGCTGGTATCGGTGCTTTACATTTTGCCGGCTATTTTAACTATAATAATGTCATTCACGTCGCTTGATAGGGCGTTTATTTGGGAGTTTAATGGGTTTAATAATTACTTGAAAATAGTTAAAGACCCAAACACACCGCAAATAATTTTAAATACAGTTGTTTTTGTTGGTGTTACTATAATTTTAACATTAATTTTGCAAATAATTTTATCTACACTAACCACATATTTTATAAAAAACGGCTCTATGAGTAGTATGTTTAAACTTATTTTAATGATACCGATGATTACGCCAAGCGTTGTTTATTCAGTGCTTTGGATATGGTTGCTTGATGCAACAGATAACGGCGTTTTAAATCAGGTTATGATGAGCGTTTTTGGTGCAGAACCAATTAACTGGATAGCACAGTATCCTTTTCAGGTTATTATAATTGCACAGCTTATGACAAGTATTGCATACGGCACAACAATATTTTCAAGTGCAATTAAAAGCATACCCGAGGTGCAGTTTAAAGCTGCAAGGGTAGACGGTGCGGGAGAACTTGAAATTATTAGAAATATAATTATACCAAACCTCGTTCCACACATAAAATTTATTGTTTTGTGGGAAACTTTAGGTTTGCTTACAAATTATATAAACATAATGCTTATAACAAACGGTGGGCCGGGTATACAAACAGAGGTATGGGCACTTTCGGCTTACCACAAGGCATTTACAGACGGGCAGTATGGCTACGGCGCTGCAATATCTGTTGTTTTAATAGTGGTGGTTGTTTTGTTAATGCTTATGATTATGCGCCTATCAAACACAAAAAAGGGGGCAAAAAATGTTTAATAATTCGGGTTTAAATAAACATGAGAGAAGAAAGCAAAACATTGCTTTTGCATGTATGCTTATATTTTGTGTGCCTATTTTGTATATCTATTTAAGGTTCTTTTCAAACGCATTTTTTACTTCAGACGGTAATTTTACGTTTGAAAATTTTACTTTCTTATTTCAATCTATCCGTCTTGGTCAAGCAGACATACAAAGCGTGGAAATACCACTTCGCAACACAATTATTTTTACTGTAATTGTTACAATACTTGAGGTGGTTTTCAGCTGTATGGCAGGTTATGCCCTTGCAAGAATGAATTTTAAGGGGAAACAAAGCATTTCTTTTATGCTTATGGTTTTAAGAATGTTCCCGGGTGTGCTTTTGCTTATTGGTATTTTATACATTTTGCTGTATTTGCAGGTTTTAAACACACTTTTCGGCGTTATAATTGTTGCAATTGCTCTGCGTTTGCCTGGCTCAACGTTTATAATCCGCAATTTCTTTTTAGGCATCCCGCGTGATATTGAAAACTCTGCGCTTGTAGATGGTTGCACTAAAATGTCAGCGTTTTTTCAAGTTATAATACACCTTGTAAAACCTGGTATTTCTTCTATTTCAATATTCTCATTTATGGCAGCATGGAGCAACTACTTGCTATTTAACGTTTTAATTTTAAATAGTAAAACCCCTGTTTTCGCCACTTATTTAAGGCAACTTTCCCTGCAAGGGCAAATGATTGCAGACTACAACTTGTTTGCGGCTATGTCTATTATTTATATCTTGCCTGTTTTGGTGTTTTTCTTAATATCGCAAAAACAGCTTATGAAAGGTAATGTATCCGGAGGAAAAGGAATATGATAAGAATTGAAAATTTACAAAAAATATTTAATAAAGACGTGGTGGCGCTTGATGACTTGACACTGCAATTTGATGAGGGCACTTTTGTTGCACTGCTCGGGCCATCAGGCTGTGGCAAAACAACAACATTAAACTGCATTGCAGGTCTGCTAGAGCCGTCTTCTGGTAAAATTTACTTTGATGAGCAAGATGTTACGGAGCTTGAGCCAAAAGACCGTAATATAGGCATGGTTTTCCAATCATACGCGCTTTATCCACATATGAAAGTTATAGATAACATTGCGTTTTCTCTAAAGCAAAAGGGTATAAAAAAAGAGGAGAGGCACGAAAAGGCAAGAGAAATTGCAAAAACTTTGCAGATAGAACACTTGCTTATGCGTAGACCGTCAGAGCTTTCGGGTGGGCAGCAACAGCGCGTGTCTATGGCAAGGGCACTTGTTAAAAACCCACGAGTTTTGCTTTTAGATGAGCCAATGTCTAACCTTGATGCAAGGTTAAAAATAGAGATACGTGACGAAATAAAAAGAATACAGCAAAACGCAAAAGTAACAGCTATTCTTGTTACTCACGACCAAGAAGAAGCTATGGCAATGGCAGATAAAATTGCGATATTAGACAATGGTAAAATTCAGCAATTTGACACACCCGAGGTACTTTATCATAAGCCAAAAAACTTGTTTGTGGCACATTTTATGGGCAACCCACCAATGAACTTTATAAACGGAACGCTAACAAAAGACGGCGAAAATTTATGTTTTTTAACCGAAAACCACAAAATGCAAATTAACAGTGAAAACGAAGATAAAATAAAAAAATACACAGACAAAGAGGCTGTAATAGGTGTGCGTTCCCATGTAATGACAATAAACAAAGACAATACAGGCGTACCAATGAAGTTTTTGGCAGTTGAAAACCTCGGGAAAGAGCTTATGGTGACGGGCTATATTGGCAAAGATTTTGTAAGAATTTCAATTTCAAACGATATTCAAGAACAATATAAATATTTGCTTAATTTAAAAAGCGAGAAAGAGCCTATTATTTATTTAACGCTCAATGAATACAATGTTTTTGACAAAGATAGTGGAGAAAATATAAGCTTATAAAGGGGTGCTCACATGGGTTTTACCGATTATATAAAAAATGAGAGAGCAAAATACAATATGCCTGTTATGGGTGGGCACAGGGGCTGTAAATGCGAGCTAAGAGAAAACACAATTGCATGTTTTGAAAAAGCAAAAGAGCATGGTGCAAAATATGTGGAAATAGATGTACAGCTAACAAAAGACAATGTAGCAGTAATTTACCACGATATTTACTTGCAGGAAAAAACTCCTTTAGAAGGCCTTATACATGATTACACATACAATGAGTTGAAAAAAGCGTTTGAAATTTGCACATTAGAGCAAGCTGTGGAGTGGTGCAAGAAAGAAAACATGTACATTTTACTTGAAATTAAGTGTAATAACGCTTTAATGCACATGGATATGAAACCATTGGCAAAAGAAATTGCAAGTGTTTTGCGCGCTAAAGATTTTGTTTGTGGCTGTATGCCCTTTAGTATAAATTATGAATTTTTATCATATTTAAAAGATTATGCACCTGAAATTGAGATTGGGCTTATAATATCTTTTATACCACAAAACCCTGTAAAACTTGTGCAAGAAATGCGAGCAAACTTGTATTTATGTTATCTTGATGTATTTAAACCTGAAACATTAACGCAATTAAAACAAGCAGGGATACTTGTGAGCGGCTCTGTTGTAAATACTGTGCAAGCCTATAAAAAAGCAGTAAATTTGGGTGTTGATATGTTTGAGACAGATTGCCCTGAATTAATTGCAAAAGAGAGGTAATAATGATAACCGACTATCATTGCCATACACGTTGGTGCAAACATGCAGATGGCGAAATTGAAGACTATATAAAAATTGCAATTGAGCGAAATGTTGACAAATTAGCCATAACAGATCATGTTCCGCATATAGACGATATAGATAAAAGACGATTGGGCTGGAAAGAATTTGACGAGTATAACAAAGAGCTTGACAGCATGATAATTAAGTATAAAAATGAAATTGAAGTAATAAAAGGCTTTGAGTGTGAATACTACCCAGAATACATGCAAACTTATGCGGATTTTAAGCAAAAATACAATTATAAGATTATGGTGTTGGGGCATCATACAAGTTGTGACAGAAAAATAGACAATTTTGCAACTAAAGGGCATGAGCATATGTTACTTTATTCACATGAGGTATGTGAGGCGTTAAACACAAACTTTTTCACATATCTTGCCCATGTAGATGTACCTCTCTCAGGTTATAAACACGGATTTGACGATGTTGCAAAAAAAGCTTTTGGGAATATTTTTGCAGTGTGTGAAAAGCTAAATATTCCTGTTGAATATAACGCTAACGGCGTGAGAGACAAAAGGCAGTACCCCAATATGGAAGTATATAATTATTCTAAGCAGTTTAATTTAAGGTATATTGTAAACAGCGACGCACATTCCCCACAGCATATACGTGATTATGCCGTAATTAACAGTGTAAAAGAGTTAAAAGCGCAAGGGTTTAATTTAATTGATAGCTTATAGTTAAAATTGGAGAGAAAATATATGAAAGAAAATAATACCGCACCTAATTATAGAAGTGAAATGATAGGTCTATTCGGCAACCCTGTTGATGAAAATCCAACAGTTGTACTTATGGAGGCAGCATTTAAAGAAAAGGGCCTTAATTATAGGTACAACACAACACTTGTTAAAAGCGAGCATTTACAAACTGCAGTGCAGGCGCTACGTGCGTTTAACATGAAGGGCACACACATAACAATACCTCATAAAATAGAGGTATGTAAATATGTAGATAAACTTACAGACGCCGCAAAGCTTATAGGAGCAGTTAATACAATTTACTTTGAAGGCGACATAATGGTTGGTGAAAACACTGACGGTAAAGGCTTTATAAAAGCGCTTGAAGACGAAAACATTGAGACAAGTGGCAAAACAGCATACATACTCGGTGCAGGCGGAGCGGCAAAAGCAATTGCAATAGAGCTTGCACTTGTTGGTGTAAGTAAATTTTATATTGCGAACAGAACAAAAGAAAAAGGCACACAGCTTGTAGACACAATTAACAAAAACACAAATGCAAAAGCAGAATTTGTATTGTGGGACAGTGAGCTTGATATCCCAAGTGAAGTTGATTTTTTAATAAACGCCACTTCAATAGGGCTGTTTCCGGATACAAATATACCTAGTATTAATTACGACAGTATACAAGAGCAAACACTTGTTTGCGATGTTATACCAAACCCAATTGAAACAGAGCTTATAAAAAAAGTTAAAAAGATGGGTTTAAAAAGCATAAGTGGTTTTGCAATGTTAGTAAACCAGGGAGCAAAAAGTTTTGAATTGTGGACAAATGTAAAAGCGCCAATTGAAACAATGAGAGATGCACTTGCAAAAGTTTCGGATGATACAAAAAACTAATTATAGTTCCTTTCCTTGATATAATTTTATGTCAAGGTTTTTTATATGGTAAAACCACTCGTAGAACAAGCGTAACTAAAGAAGGGTAAAACATCAATTCTCTTAAAATCGGCAATTCTGTCCTGCCGTTACATACCTACTCAACCGAGAAAGCCCACAAAGTTATAGAAAATCTTTATATCCTGTGTGCGTTTGCCGTCTATGACTTGCTTTTCGCCCACTTCTATGTGGTCTATCAGTTCATCAATTACGGCTCGGTCAAGTGCTTCTAAATTCAGATACTTGCGGATTGTTTTAATCCATGTTGTGATGTCAATAAATTGACTATCACGTTTTTCAAGCTGTGCGGATAAGGTTTCATGCCTTGCCGCTTTTTCTTTGCGTTCCGTCTCGTTACGCTCCATAAGAGCGGAAAAAGTCTCTGCCGATATTTTTGCAGTTTGATTACTGAGATGTGAGTGACCGAATGGTTAAATAAGATATAGTGTTAAAAAAAACTATGTGCTAACAATTACTCAAAGCAAGTATTTTTAAATTACATTTTATCAATTACTTTTAAGTAACGATTTATTAAATATAATTTGCAGAAAAAACACAAACTTAAAAAACTGTAACTTCACCTACTAAACAAAAGTGGGCGAAGTTGCAGTTTTTGTCACATTTGTAGAATTAAAAAATTAAAATAAATTAAGTTTACTTTTGTATGCATTATAGTGCCTGTGTTAAATTTAAAATATTTGTATTTGTATTATTGACAATATCTCATATAATTGATAAAATATTTGAAGGATTAATGTTTTTGTTGCATGTTGATATATGGATAAGATTTGCGAAGTAGGACAATTGTTGTCAGTTAATAATTTTGAAGAATTGCTTAGGCATTGGATAGGCGTAGTAATGCGTGTTGTCGCTCACATGGAAGGGGAAGCTCGCGGTAAAACGACCCCAAAAATATAAACAAAATTGTAAATATAAAGGCTTCTGATTTTAATCGGAAGCCTTTAATTATATATGTGT
>CAYJNL010000037.1:0-23417 GCA_964371675.1 uncultured Bacteroides sp.
TTTCGTCATGGTCGTGGTCATCGTGCTCATCTTCAACTTCGTCATGGTCGTGGTCATCATGCTCATCTTCAGCTTCGTCATGGTCGTGGTCATCATGCTCATCTTCGGTTTCGTCATGGTCGTGGTCATCATGCTCATCTTCGGTTTCGTCATGGTCGTGGTCATCATGCTCATCTTCAGCTTCGTCATGGTCGTGGTCGTGTCCGTCACTTTCAAGCTGCATACCCTCAACCGCAATCTCTTCTTTTACGGCATCACCAAGGTTTTCCATAATATTAACCGCTTTTAAGTCTGAATTTACAGGTTGTGCAATTATATCTTCAACCCAGCCTTGTGAGTGTCCGCCATTATAAATGAACAAATCGGCAGATGATATTATTGAAATATCCTCAACTGTTGGCTCATAGCTGTGAAGGTCAATGCCTGTATCCATTAATAAAGTTACATCAAAATTATCTTTTTTATCACCTAAAACTTGCATAACCCAGTCATATTCATGGAAAGATGTAGTAACTATGCTTTGCTTGTCAGTGTTTTGCGTGGTTTCTTGTTGTGTATCGTTCTCTGTGACTGAGACACTGTCCGGTGTAGCCTGTTCAGTCTGCACAGCACAAGCTGAAAACAGCATTGCCCCTGCTATAATAAGTGATACTAAAGACTTTTTTTTCATTTTATTCTCCCTTTAATTTTTTGATAGTGTTAACACAAGTGGTCAGTTGGCAATTTTTTCCCTACTATATTATCAAAATCAACATTCAAATAGGAATGTTGCATTATTCTTTTTTGTAGATTTTAAAATGCTCAAAATTTTCTCGTTTCAACTCATGTCTATACTACCTATATTAATCCGCTTCAATTTGCGAACATTTATCACATTTACCATATAAAAAAGCTGAAGAGTTACTAATTGAAAACTTTAGATCGTCTTTTGCAATGTTCATAATCATTGTTGATATATGTTTGTTTAAGTGGTATGTGTTTTCACATTCTTCGCATTTTAAATGTATAACACCAAGGCATTTATCCGGATTTACATAATGATAAAGAGCCTCGCCACGCTTGTTGTCGACAATTTTACAGATAAGCCCGTCATTTTCCATTGTCTTTAAATTTCTGTAAATAGCGCTTATGCTTATATCATCATTTGCGTATTTTTTAAAAATATCCGATGCAGAAAAAGATTGATGTTCGCTGGTTTTGAAAAGCTCCAGCAGTTTGCCACGCTGTTCTGTTTGGTATTTGCTCAAAAGACTACCTCCCTTTAAATTGCGAATGATTTGCAAATTGATTATACTATACCATGAAATATATGTCAAGCAAAACTTAAACACTGAGAATGCCAAGACCCAAAGGTGAATGTGAGCGGAGAAAAGAAAAACTAACAAATTGTTTGTGAGCATTTTCAGCGTTATGGTTAAGGTGTATTTAAGCCATGCAAAAAGCACCGCCTCCCAAATGAGAGATGATGCTTTTGTTACTCATTATTTTTTGTTCTTTGCACTTTCTAATGCCGATGCTTATTAAATATTTTGCTCCAACAAAGCAATTGTATGCTCAACTTTTTTCTCGTTGAGGAAAATGTAATTAAACTCATGTGAAATTTTAGTATTGGCAATGCGGAAAATAGCAATATTGCTGTTGTTTTCAGGTATAATGCTATATACAAATGATATAGCTAAGCCGTTTTCTACCGCTTTTTCTATAAGCTTGTTACTGCTTATTACAGACTTGTGCTTAAATGCCTCGACACTGTAACCGAGCTGTGTCAGATAACTTTCAAAAACGGCCCTTGTGCCGGAGCCGCTCTCCCTTAATACGGTATTCTGGTTAAAAATTTCATTAAGTGCCACCTCTTTATTTGCAAATGGGTGGCTTTTTGCGCATATTCCAACTATCTCTTTGCTTGCAATTTTCTTGTGCTTGTATTTTTCCTTGTTAACATAGCCCTCAATCATAAGCAAATCAAGCTCAAAGTGCAAAAGGCTGTCAAGCAATCTCTCGGTATTATCTATCATAATGTTAATTTCACATGTATCATCGGCGAAAAAAGCACGTAGTGCGCTTGTTAGCATGTACTCGCCAATTGTTTTTGTGGCACCTATTTTAATAGGCGTTTTTTCACCGTGTGCCAAATTTTGCTTTGCCGTCATATTTAAAGATATTATAGTGCGTGCGTATTTTTCAAGGTCTGCACACTTCTCTGTCTTTTGTAACTTCTTTTTTGTATATGTAAATAGCTTGCAACCATAAAAATTTTCTAAATACTTAATATGCTGTGTAACAGCAGGTTGTGTCATGTTTAAGTTTTCAGCTGTTTTGTGGTAGTTCATAACATTGCATAGCTCTAAAAAAGTATAAATTCTACTGTCTATCATGCAAACACCTCTATAATAAATAATATTTATCATAAAATAATAAATGATTATTTTATTTTATCATAAAAATGGTGTATAATCAACAGCAGAAAAAAGAAATGAGGGAGAAAACATGGGACAATCAAAACAAGCAATAAAAATAATACCGGGCGTTGCGGCGGCACTGGCAATTGCGTTTATCTCGCAGTTTATTGAGGGGTTGCTACCAATACATTTAATAGGTGCATCAGTAATAGCACTATTTATAGGTATGATAATTAACACAGCATTCAATACAGCGGTACTAAAAGAAGGTACAAAGTTTACCTCAAAGCGCATACTCAAATTTGCAATTATACTACTTGGCGCATCTCTAAGCATACAGACAATTTTAACAGTAGGCACACTTTCACTGGCTGTTATGTTCTTTACACTGCTAACATGCTTTGGTGGCGGTTATTTTATTGGTAAAGCACTGGGGCTTAACTGGAAACTTTCTAACTTAATATCGGCAGGCACAGGTATTTGTGGTGGCTCTGCAATTGCGGCAATAGCACCTGTTATTGATGCAGAGGACAAAGACATAGCATATGCAATGTCTGCAACGTTTATTTTTGATATGATAATGATAGTGGCGTTTCCTTTTATGGGCGAGATGCTAGGGCTTAGCGATATGGCATACGGCCTTTGGGCAGGAACAGCAGTTAACGATACCTCCAGTGTTGTGGCGGCAGGTTACGCATACAGCGAGGGTGCGGGCGACTTTGCAACTATGGTTAAACTTACAAGAACATTATCAATAATACCAACAGTGCTTGTTTTTGCATACATTAATATAAAGCTCAAACAAAAAGAATTTGTTAAAGCATCGCAAGTTGTAAACCACGTGAAAGAAAAAGGCGAAAAATATGAGGTTAGCCAGCTTGACAAAATTTCAGATATAGCAGCAAATATAAGTGCAAACGGCAGCTCCGCCACAGTGTCAAAAAAACAAAAAGCACGTGACCAAGTTAATTTTTTCTCGCTTTTCCCGTGGTTTATAGTGGGCTTTGTGGGGCTCGCAATAGTTAACAGTTTTGGCGTAATACCAGTGGAAGTTTCAGCAACAGCAAAAGAGTTAAGCAAGTTTTTAATGGTTGCCGCACTTGGTGCGATTGGGCTTAACACTAACTTAAAAGACATGAAAAAATCAGGTGCAACACCCATGATACACGGGTTTATAATATCTGCACTTGTTGTTATAGTTGCTATAACAGTTGAGTGGTGCATGGGTATTGTTTAAATAACTTACGCTATTATAAAAAGTTTTAATAATTTTTTTAAAATAAATTTCATGTGCTTAGGGTAGAGCCTAAGGTGTTTTTTAAAGAAAACGCAATACCTTGCAACAGCATTGTATGAGCCTTTTTGTTTGTTCATTTTGTAATTTAAAAATATGGCTGTGGCAAAATACTTGTATTTTGCCACAGCCATATTATATTTGTTTTTTATTACTCTTCGCTTATTATTGCATCTTCTTTTAATGTGAATTTAGCCACAAGCTCTTGCATTATTGCGCTTTGTGAAGATAGTTCCTCACTGCTTGCCGCATTTTCTTCACTTGTTGCTGTGTTTAAGTGAACAACAGATGAAATTTCATTAAGATTATCTGCTATGCTTATAACAAGGTCGAGCTCATCGCTAATTGTGTGTGAAATATCTGTAATATCCACCTTAGTATCAGTCATCATAACTTTTAACTTTTCAATAAACTCAATTGTGTTTTCCGCATTGTCGTTAATTCGGTGGATAGAAGATACTGTCTCTTCAATGAGATTAGAGGTTTCTTTCGAGGCATCGGCAGATTTTGTTGCAAGGTTACGTACCTCGTCTGCAACAACGGCAAAGCCTTTACCGGCAGAGCCTGCACGTGCTGCTTCAACTGCCGCATTAAGTGCAAGTATGTTTGTTTGGAAAGATATATCCTCAATTGTTCTAACAATATTTGTTATCTGGTAAGATTTTGTGTTTACTGTTCTTATATCTTCTATAAATTCTCTGAATTTAACAAGTATAACCTCAAGTTCTTCATACGTTTGTGATAGCTCGTTTGTTATGTTTACAATGCTCTCGTTTGTCTGTGTAAACTGTGTTTTCATTGTGTTTGTGGAGCCACTCAGCGTTTCTACACTATCAGATTGCGTCATGCTGCCCTCTGCAAGGGACTGCGAACTAATTGCAATTTGTGCACTGCCAAGCTTAACTTGTGTTGCAGCAGAGTTTATGTTGCTTAATATAGAAGAAAGCTGTGTTACAAGCTTTGTAAGCGCTATTGACAAAACGTCGTTTTCACTTCTCTTTGTTATATCAACATCAAGGTTACCCTGTGCAACTTGTGAAATCATCATAACACTTTTTTCTATGCCGTCACTTGTCGCCTCAAAGGAGTCAACAAGGTCTATAAGTTCTTGCTGTTTTAGTGTGGCAGAGTCTAAATAGTCCTCTTTTTTATCTGCAATATTGCCTATTGCAAGCTGTTTGCCCCACTTTGTTATGCCAACTATAGGTTTTGTAAGCCCGTCTGCCATTTTTGCACTTGTGAACACGTTTACAAGGCAAGTTAGCAAAATTACAGCTATTATTGAAATTAAAAGTACAAAAATAAGTTGATAAAGCTCGAAAACAGGCGCTACAGAAGCTATTGAAAGCCCTGCTATTCCAACAGGTTGATAGCTTATTACAACAAGTTGTCCACCTGCCGTTGTTACTACTGTGCCACTTTGTTGCTGTGTCATTGCTGTAACGGCACTTCGCATTCCACTTGTCATGTTAGGTGTGTCGGCAGTGTCTAAAAAGTTCATGTTAAGTACATATTCATCATCTGTATGGGCAGACACAAGCCCGTCTGCATTAAGCATAAAAGTATAACTGTTATTTGTTATACCGTGTGCATTGATGCTTTCAGTTAGTGCATCAAGATACACAAAACCTACAAGAACACCGTTTTTCCTGCCTTGCTCGTCATATGTAGGTGAACCAATGCCAAGTATTTTTCTGCCCGTACTATTTGAATAAGTGGGCTCTGCAATAAATGTTTGAGAATTTTCCCACGGCTGTGTAAAGTAGTCTTTATCTGCAATTGAAACACCGCGGCTACTTGCGCCCTCTGTATGTGCAAGGTTTACACCTGTTTCATCTGTTACAAGAAAGTGAGACCATACACCATCTTGTGTTTGCATAAAATCTTGCAAGAAAGGCTCTATTCTATTTGTTTCAAGAGAGCTAACCTCTGGGTTTTTTGCATTTAGCTCAACGGCAAGTGCGTAAGAGTCAAGGCGGCTAACTAAATTTTCTACTGTCATGTCGTTTTTGTCACTAAGCTCACGCTGTTTATCCGCCGCAACGCTGAAATAAGTAATAAGCATAATTATAATCATGCCAATGCTTATAGGTATAGCGAACGATCTTACTGTTTGCGAGAATATGCTTTTTTTCATTGTTGTAACTTTTACATTTTGTGTCTTCATAGTCCCTCCATTAAGAACAATTATCTAACTGATTTATTATACTAAATTTTACAAAAGAATACAATGTTTTTGAATGTTAAATTTATGTTAGCTAATGCTAACATCGATACTTACTCTGCAAAACTTGGCGACGGTGTATAAAATTCAAATATAATGGCGTTGTTTTCTGCCTCGCGCTTAGCTATGTCATCGTTTTCACGCACTGTCCAACAAACACGCATTGCACCCATCATTTCCGCAAGGCGCACAAACACGCTTTTTTTATCCATGCCGTGCGCTATAAAATGGGGGCGTGCTATTACGTTTGTAAACACATTACCAACTGCTATACCTATGTGAAGTGGCACTTCTTTATAGTTTCTCGGGTTTTCCGTTAGCTGACCGCGCACTATGTCGGGCGCGTTGTTTTTAAACCATGCAACAATTTTAGGGTTAAAACTTTCTACACAGTACGGGCCGTCATACTCACGCAAGATTTTCAGCGTTTTTTCGCATAACTCCTCAAAGTCGTGCACGGGTTTAAGCTCCACTATTAAGTTTACTTTGCCATCAACGCACTCTAGTACCTGTGTGAAAAGCGGTATTGTCTCGCTTGTTTCACAAAGGCGCAATTCTTGCAGCTCGCTAAATGTCAAGCTGTCCACCTTGCCACTTACTCCGCAAACCCTGTCTGTTGTGTCATCGTGAAAAACAACAACTTCGCCGTCTTTGCTAAGTTGCAAATCAAGCTCTATGCCGTAGCCTTTTTCTACAGCCGCTTTAAACGCGGTAAGGCTGTTTTCAGGTATGCTTTTGTCTTTTGTATGTAGGCCTCTGTGTGCATGGTTAATACCGTCAAACATTTTGCGCTTTTCATCTGATATACGAGCAGGGTGTAGAAGAAACCAAAGAAGTATAATTATTAGTGCAAGAATTATTAAAAATATTTCCATAAGTAGCCCCTTTTATTTTATAAAAAATTGTCTATAATACTATAATATAATTTTTTTATAAAAACTGCAACAAATTTTTCACAAAACTTACATACGTGTGTTGTATAATACAGTAAAATAGCTTAAAATATATATGATAATTTGTAAAAAAGCACCGTATTAAATATTTTTAAAGTTTAAAATAAAATTTTACACATTTGTGCCGCAATTTAAGTGGCAGACTGGAGAACATCATGGTTAAAATATTAATAGCCGACGACGAGCCCAGAATCAGACAGCTTTTACAAGAGCACCTAACGCACGAGGGCTTTTTGTGCGAGGAGGCAACAGACGGCAGTGCCGCACTTGTGGCACTTAATAGAGGTGACATTGACCTTGTTATACTTGACATAATGATGCCGTTTGTGGACGGTATGCGCGTGTTAAAAGAGATGAAAGCCGCAAAGATGACAACCCCTGTAATAATGCTTACAGCAAGGGGCGAGGAGTACGACAAACTTGCAGGGCTTGAGGGTGGCGCAGACGACTATATAGTAAAGCCGTTTTCCCCACGTGAGCTTGTGGCAAGAGTTAAAGCTGTTTTAAACAGAACTATGCCAAAAGAGCAAAACGAGAGCCAGTGTTTTGTGTTTGACGGGCTTGTTATAGACTCTGCCTCGCACAGCGTTAAAATTGACGGCGAGCACGTTACCCTAACACCAAAAGAGTTTGAACTGCTTATGTTTATGGCATCAAACAGGGGGCTTGCGTTTACAAGGGAAAAAATACTGCAACGCGTTTGGAATTATGACTATTTCGGAGAGGACAGAACAGTAGATACACACATTAAAATGTTGCGAGGACACCTTGGCAAGTACCGTAGCTTTGTTGTAACTGTGTGGGGTGTGGGCTATAAATTTGACCCGGAGCAGAAATATGATTAACGAAAAAACTGACAACATGCGCACATTTTCGGGTGCAAAAATTAGCATAAGGTGGAAGCTTGTGCTTTTTGCGCTTGCACTCTGTGCGCTTGTAATTGTGCTTGTGTGGGTTATGAACGTGCAATTTCTAGTGCCGATGTACAATTCAAACATACAGAACTCGCTTGAAAACACCGCGCAAAAATATGCCGACCTAATAGAAAAATATGGCGATATTACAGACGAAAACACGTTAATTGGCGTGAATGAGCAATTTTATACAGAGATAAATGAAATAGCCGCCACAGATGAAAATTTAGCGGGAAAATGCCTTGATATATCTGATGCAAGTGGGCAAAATTTACTGCATATGCACCAATTTGCAGGCAACTGTATTTTGCACCCCGTAAACCAAAACATGTTTGGTAGCTCTAACACACCTAGCTGGAACACCTCCGGCACTGTTGCCATGCGCAGGTATGTGATTGAAAACGGCAACATGTCTTACACCTTGTCACAAGACGACAAGGACCAAAGGGTGCTGGCGATGAATATTAACAACGATTACACGCTGTTTGTCTCCACCGACCTTGACAGAATTGACCAGGCGGCAAGCATTATACAAATGCAAATGCCAATTATTGCAGCTGTTGTTTTACTTATTGGTTTTGTAGGTGCGGTTTTGTTCAGCAACCGTTTCTCAAAGCCTATTTTAGAGATTTCAAACGCCGCAAAAAAAGTTGCCGCAGGAGATTACAGCGCTAGGGTTAATAACAAAAATTCAGATGAGCTTGGCGTTTTAGCAAACGACTTTAACACAATGGCGCATGAAATATCTCGCTCTGCACAGCTACAAAACGACCTGATAGCAAACATAAGCCACGACTTGCGCACACCGCTAACCTTGATAAAAGGCTATGCCGAAACACTGCGAGATTTAACAGGAGACGACAAGCAAAAGCGCAATGAGCAGCTAGGTGTAATAATTGATGAGACAGATAGACTGTCTAGCATAGTAAACAGCGTTATGGAGCTATCAAAAATAAGCAGTGGCACGCTTGCAATGAAAAAAATGACATTTGACATTGCACAAATGTGTGAAGAGGTGGCGGAGCTGTACATGGACGTGTGCCATAAAAACGGCTATATATTAGAAATTACCACGCCCACGCCGTGCGAAGTTAACGCCGACCCCGAACAAATAAGCAGAGTTATACACAATTTTATGTCAAACGCACTGCACCACATAGGAGAAGACAAAATTTTACAAATAAGATGTTTGCCAGAGGACGATAAAAGTGTTAAAATTGAAGTAATAGACCATGGGCGGGGAATTGCACCCGAGGACTTGCCACATATTTTTGATAGATATTACAAGGCGCGGTCATCTTTCGGAAAACAGGGCACAGGGCTTGGGCTGTCAATATCAAAGGCAATTTTGCAAAACCACAATTTAGCGTACGGAGTTGTAAGCAGTGTGGGGCAAGGTAGCACATTTTGGTTTAAAATGAACATTGTACAGTGAAAGGGGAAATATAAAAATGGCGAAAGAAAAACTGTGGGGCGGTAGATTTAGGGGTGAAGAAGATGCCTTAATGGAGCAGTTTAACAATAATTTTAAGCAGACAAAGTGGCTTGTAGACGCAGATATAGAGGGTAGTATTGCACATGTAAAAATGCTTGAGAGTGTAAATATTTTGACAAAAAAAGAGGCGCAAACGCTGGAAAAAGGCTTGCAAGACATGATAAATGACATTGAAAAAGGCACACTTGCACTTGATGGCGACTACGAAGATGTGCATACGTTTGTTGAGGCTGTACTTACAAAACGTGTTGGCGAGGTGGGCAAAAAACTGCACACAGCACGCAGTAGAAACGACCAAGTTAACACAGACATGAAACTTTTTGTACGCAAAGCGGTGGGCGAAGTGCACGAAACGGTAGAGGAATTTTGTGCAACATTGAAGCGTGTGGCAGATGAAAACCCACACGTAATGCCGGGCTACACGCATTTGCAACGTGCACAGGTTATAACAATGAAAGCGCATTTAATGGCATATTACGGCATGTTTAAAAGAGATGCAAAGCGCCTAGCCGCCGCACTTGAAAACATGGACGAGTGCCCACTTGGCTGTGGTGCACTTGCAGGCACAACACATACAATAGACAGAGCGTTTACTGCAAAAGAGCTTAATTTTGCGCGCCCATATGATAATTTTCTTGATGGTGTTTCAGACAGAGACTACCAGCTTGAGACAATGTGCGCGTTTTCAATAATGATGATGCACTTGTCGCGTTTATCAGAGGAGCTTATTTTATGGGGTACAAGTGAGTTTTCGTTTATTAATTTAAGCGATGCGTACACCACAGGCTCGTCCATAATGCCACAGAAAAAAAACTTTGATGCGGCAGAGCTTATACGTGGGAAAACCGGGCGTGTTTTTGGCACAACACACGCAATGTTAACAATGATGAAAGGCTTGCCCCTTGCGTATAACAAGGACATGCAAGAGGATAAAGAACTATTTTATGATGCGTTATGCACGGTAAAACTTTGCCTGCCAATAATGGAGCGCATGATTGCCACTATGACAGTCAAGCCTGAAAACATGCGCAAAAGCGTAAAATACGGCTTTTTGAATGCTACAGAAGTTGCAGATTACCTTGTTGCAAACGGCGTTGCATTTAGAGATGCACACAGCATAGTGGGTAAAATTGTAATTCGCTGTGAAGACGAGGGCTGTGCTATTGAGGACTTGCCGCTTGAGGTGCTATGTGAGTACTCGGATGTATTTAAACAAGATATCTATAAATTTATTGACTATGATGAAATTTTGAAAAAGGGCATTAAAAAAGATATGCTATAAATTTCAGATAAATATATTGAAGGTGTAACGAAAGTTTCATTTCGTTACACCTTCTTTTACAATGTTTAGGCAGCTCACAAAGTTTTTATAAACTACCCATAAATTTGCCGCTTTAATTTTTGCGGTATTTAATAGTGCCTACACTAATTATTTTTGTCGCTTTGCAAATTTGTGAACAAAGACGGTATACTGCACAGTGCACTAACACCTACAATTGTGTATACAGCACGCGAAAGTAGTGTTGTAGAACCACCGAAAAGCCACGCTACAAGGTCAAAATTTAAAATACCGATAAGCCCCCAGTTCAAGCCACCTACAATTAAAAGTATAAGGCATACCTTATATAATACGTTCATAGTCAATATCCTTTCTTTTTGCCATATTTGAAAATTGCTTTTAAACAGGCAAAACTATATAGTGTATACTCATATTATATGTAGCTTTATTTAAAAGTATACTAATATTTATATTTTTTTGCATATTTAATTTACAAAAAAATATAAATGTAATAAAGCACTTTGAAGTACACTTTAAAACTGCTTAATTACTAGCGCAATAAAGAAAAAAGTAAAGAAAAATTAAAGTTTAAATAATGCAATAAATTGAAAAATATGATATAATAATAAAATAGGGGTAAAAATACCCTTTGCTATAATTAATATTTAATGTAGGACACAAAGCAGTATAAAAAATTTGAATAATTAACATACATATTTTAACCCGAGAGGAGAGCCTTTATTTATGGATTTTGAGAGGCGTTGCTGGGCACGTATTGACCTAGATGCTTTGAAAAACAACTTTGAATTTGTTAAAAGCGTGGTGCACCCAACACCCGTTATGGCTGTTGTGAAAGCAGATGCGTACGGACATGGTGCTAAAAAGGTGTCACAGCTTTTTCAAAGCCTCGGCGTTGCGTGGTTTGGAGTTAGCGGCCTACAAGAAGCGCTGGAGCTTCGCCGCTGTGGTATTGAAAAAAACATACTTATTCTTGGCTATACAGCACCCGAATACGCTAAAATAATTGCAGATAACAACATTATACAAACTGTCAACACGGCAGAGTACGGCGCAGAGCTCTCGCAAGCGGCAGTAAGAGAAAACGTAACAATTGATGTGCACATAAAAGTAGACACAGGCATGGGTAGGCTTGGTTTTAAAGCAGGTGCAAGCGCTGAAAGTGCGGCTTTAGAGGTAGCAAATGTTTGCGCACTAAGCAACTTTAATGTGTGTGGCATTTACACACACTTTGCCGTTGCAGACAGCTGTGAGGAAGACGACATTGAGTACACAAAAATGCAGTACAGGCAATTGCAAAATATAATAAACAAACTTGCCGCACTTGGCAGAGCTTTCGGCACTGTGCATTGTTGTAACTCAGCAGGGCTGTTAATGTCGCAAACTTTACACCTTGACATGGTGCGTGCAGGTATTGTGCTTTACGGCGAGGCGCCCTCGCATGATTTAGATCAAAAGCAATTGCAACCGGCAGTACAGCTAAAGGCTGTTATTTCACAAGTAAAATTTGTTGAAAAGGGCGAGTGCCTAAGCTATGGCAGAACTTTCCGTGCACAAAAAGCCATGAAAGTTGCCACAATTAGTGCAGGTTATGCAGACGGTTACCCACGGCTTATGTCAAATAGGGGCACTGTTTCAATTAACGGCAAATGCGCAAGGGTTGTGGGGCGTGTTTGTATGGACCAAATGCTTGCGGATGTTTCAGAAATTGATGATGTAAAAGTTGGCGATATAGCAACGCTTTATGGCGATGGAATAGCTGACAGTGCCACGAGAATAGCTGATATTACAGGAACTATAAATTATGAGATACTCACGGGAATAGGGCACAGAGTTCCTAGGGTGTACGTTGAAAACGGCGAGGAAATTGAAATTTCTGACTATTTGGGAGAGTAGATAAGGAGAAAGCGGAAATGAAAAGCGCTAAAAACATACTTATAGTTGTAGATTACCAAAACGATTTTGTTAACGGTTCATTAAAAAATGATGCCGCTGTAAAACTTGAAAAAGGCATTGAAAAAGAGGTGGAGCAAGCGCTTGCAAACGGCAATATTGTGCTTTTCACACTTGATACACATGAACAAGACTATTTAAACACGCGTGAGGGCACATTTTTGCCGGTAGAGCACTGCATAAACGGCACAGACGGGCACAAATTATACGGCACACTTGCAAAATATGAGGCAAATATACATGAAAACGTGCATTTGCTAAACAAACCCACCTTTGGCAGTAATAAAATTTGTGCTAAAGTGCAGGAGATTTGTGGCGGTGAGCCGAGTGAAATTACGATATGTGGCGTAGTTACCGACATTTGTGTTATTAGCAACGCAATTATACTGCACAGTAATTTTTTAAACAGTAAGATAACGTTAAAAAGCAATTTATGTGCCGCCGTTACACAAGAGGGGCACAACAGGGCGCTCGATGTTTTAAGGGGTATGGGTTATAACGTAGTTTAAGGCTGAAAATAGAGGTGTGGCATATCTGCCGGATTTATATTTTGTTTAAATTAATTGCTAAGAGCTGAGCTGGATACACTTAACTTACAGCCTAATGCAGTCAAAATTATTTAATCATCTGCTAAGTAGGCACATTTGGGGTTTACTGTTACTTTTTACTTATATTAGCTAAAAAAGGGGGTGCGCAAATGCGTATTTTAGGCATTGACCCTGGTTATGCAATTGTTGGCTTTGGCGCGCTAGACTATGCTGCAAATGCGTTTACACCCATAACTTTTGGTGCTGTTACAACAAAGGCACACACAAATTTTGAGGACAGGCTTTTTGAAATACATACTGATATTACGCAAATTATTGAAAACATAAAGCCCGAAGCTATGGCAATAGAACAGCTGTTTTTCACAAGCAACCAAAAAACAGTGATGGCAGTGGCACAAGCAAGAGGTGTTATTTTGCTTGCCGCACGCACAGCAAATATACCTGTTTTTGAGTACACACCAATGCAGGTAAAGCAAAGTGTATCGGGTTATGGCAAGGCAACAAAAAAACAAGTGCAAGAAATGACACGCATTATTTTGAAAATGCAGAAAATCCCAAAACCCGATGATGCCGCAGACGCACTTGCACTGGCAATTTGCCATGCGTATAGCTTTGGTAGCAAGCAATATGGCATTGCGCCAACTAAGCGACAGATGCAAGGGTACTACTAAATTACATTTTGTTGTAATTTGTCATAATATTACATTATGTAATAATTGATTTTTACGTATAAAAAGCTATTAAACACATTTTAATAAAATGGAAAACATAAATAATATTTTCAGCGAGAGGAGCTAGATAATGATATATTGTCTCACAGGCAAACTTATTGAAAAATCAGCAGATTATGCAGTTATAAGCTGTGGTGGAGTGGGATATTATGTGGCAATACCAAGTGTGGCATCAGGTGCACTTGGAGAAATTGGCTCAGAGGCAACGCTATACACTGTTATGCACGTGACTGAAAATGATGTCTCGCTCTATGGTTTTACAGATTTAGACAGCCGTAATATGTTCACGCTATTAACAAGTGTATCGGGTGTTGGGCCCAAAGCGGGGCTTGCAATTTTAAGCGCACTTAAATATAACCAAATTATTCAAGCCGTTGCAGGGGCAGACCATAAGTCTTTCACGGCTGCAAATGGTGTGGGGCCAAAACTTGCACAAAGAATAGTGCTTGAGCTAAAAGACAAGGTGGCAAAAGGCGTATTTGTTCAAACAACAGCGCAAGAGGGTGGCGCGGTGCAAACAGCAACAGGTGGCAGTATGGCACAGGCAATGGCGGCACTAACGGGGCTTGGCTACACGGCGGCACAGGCGGCAAGTGCACTTGCAAATGTAGATGTAACACTGCCCACGGCAGAGGTTATCCGCCTTGCACTGCAAAGTCTTGGTAAAAAGGGGTAAGTTATGGCAATTGAAACGGCAAATTTTAATATAAATGAAGAAAACAGCGATGATGAGCGCATAATAAGCACTACGCAAAACATAGAAGATTTTGATGCAGAGGGCACACTGCGCCCACAAAACCTTGAGGAATATATAGGGCAAGAAAAGGTTAAAGAGAATTTAAAAGTGTATTTGCAAGCGGCAAAACTGCGCGGAGAACCACTTGACCACTTGCTTTTATACGGGCCACCCGGCCTTGGCAAAACCACACTTGCGTGCATTGTAGCAAGAGAAATGGGTGTGCACATTAGAATAACCTCAGGCCCTGCAATTGAAAAACCGGGAGACTTAGCGGCGCTTTTAACTAACCTCCAAGAGGGCGACGTGCTTTTTATAGACGAGATACACCGCCTATCGCGCCAGGTGGAAGAGGTGCTCTACCCTGCTCTTGAGGACTATGCGCTTGATATAATGATTGGTAAAGGTCCCTCGGCACAGAGCATACGCATAAATTTGCCTAAATTTACGCTTGTAGGCGCAACAACGCGCGCAGGGCAACTAACAAGCCCGCTTAGAGACAGGTTTGGTGTTATACTAAAATTAGAGCTTTACACTCCTGCGGAACTTGCTAAAATAATACGTCGTAGCGCTAATATTTTAGATGTACCCTGCACAGAGAGCGGCAGTGACGAAATGGCAAAGTGCAGTAGAGGCACACCAAGGGTGGCAAACAGGCTATTGAGGCGTGTGCGAGATTTTGCCATTGTACTTGGCGACGGCGAGATTACAAAAGATACAGCAAAACACGCACTTGAGCGCATGGATATAGACAGCATGGGGCTTGACGAGCTTGACAGAAACGTACTGCGCGCCATAATAGAGATGTACAGTGGTGGGCCCGTGGGGCTTGAAACACTTGCAGCGGCACTGGGCGAAGAGGCAGTTACGCTAGAGGATATTTGTGAGCCGTATTTAATGCAACAAGGCTACTTAACACGCACACCACGTGGGCGCTGTGTAACAAGGTACGCATATGAACACCTGGGCATAAGGCAAAACACGCAAGGAGAAGAGAGCAGGCAGCAAAGCTTTCTTAGCGATGAGGTATAAAGTAGGTAAAGACAAGTTTAAAGGTTTATTTTAGCAGTGCTTATGTTTTGTTTAAATGTTGTGTTATAACTTTTATAACCGACAGATAAAAGTTAATTTAGAAAATACAATTTTCACAAAGCTAAACCGGTTGGAATTTTTTTAAAGCAAGCACATTGCTATTAGCAAAATTTTATAATAATACACTTTATATTAGTGTAAATACTAACTAAAATAATTGAAATTCACATGAAATGAGGAAATAATTATGGGTAAATTTTTCGGAACAGACGGTGTAAGAGGCATAGCAGGCAAAGAGCTTACAACAGAGCTTGCAATGAACATTGGTAGAGCTGCGGCATTTGTGCTTGCAGGTAAAACTAAGCACCGCCCACGCTTTATTATTGGTAAAGATACACGTATTTCGGGCGATATGCTTGAGAGTGCGCTTGCCGCCGGACTTTGCAGTGTTGGTGCAGACGTTGAGCTTTTGGGCGTTGTCCCAACACCGGCAGTGGCACATCTTGTGCGCAAATATGGCGCAGATGCAGGTGTGGTTATTTCAGCATCGCATAACCCTGTGGAGTTTAACGGCATAAAACTTTTTGGTGGCGAGGGCTTTAAATTGCCCGATGACGTGGAAAACGAGATTGAGAGCCACGTGCTTGATAATTGTGAAAAGTTGACACTTAGCCAAGGCACACAAATTGGGCGCGTTAAATATGTTGATAATGGTATAGATGACTATGTAAATTATCTAAAAGAGACGATTGGTGCTGATTTGAGTGGTTTAAATATTGCAATCGACTGCGCACACGGCGCAGCATTTGACGTGGCACAAAAACTTTTCCCACAGCTTGGGGCAAAGTGCACATTTATTGGAATAGAGCCTAATGGCTGTAACATAAATGACGGTTGCGGTTCAACTCATCTTGATAAATTAGCTGAGTTTGTGAAACAAAATAAGCACGACTGCGGAATTGCTTTTGATGGCGATGCAGACAGATGCCTTGCAGTGGACGAGACAGGTGCAGAAATGGACGGCGACAAAATACTTGCAATACTGGCAAAGCAAATGCAAAAAGAAGGAAAACTTAATGAAAACACAGCAGTTGCAACTGTTATGAGCAACCTCGGGTTTATGGAATACATGAGAGAAAACAATATAGAGGTTGCAACAACAGCCGTGGGCGACAGATACGTGCTTGAGGAAATGCGTGACAAGGGCTACACACTTGGCGGAGAGCAAAGCGGACACATAATTTTGCTTGAGCACTCCACCACGGGCGACGGTGAGCTATCGGCAGGTATAATGCTAAAAACGCTGGCACAGGCAAAATGCAAAATGAGTGAGCTCAACAATGTGTACAAAAAATTCCCGCAAATTCTTGTTAATATCACAGCAAATACTGAGCAAAAGGCAAAATATAAAAACGACGAGTACATTGAAGGCTTCATTGAAGGGCAACAACAAAGCCTTATGGGGCAAGGGCGTGTGCTTGTGCGTGCCTCCGGTACAGAGCCGTTAATACGTGTTATGGTAGAGGGCAGAGACGAGAGTGTAATTGCAACAGCAGCAGAGAAAATTGCGAAAAAAATTACCGAGAGAGTTTGTAAATAGGTAAAGATAATGAGAGTATCAGACAACTGGAAAGACTACGAGCTTATTGACGCAACAGACAAAAACAGGCTTGAACGCTGGAAAAATACAATACTAGTGCGCCCTGACCCACAGGTGATTTGGCACTGCGAAAAAAGCAGTAACGAGTGGAAAAACGCTGATGCAGTGTACAAACGCTCAAGCTCGGGCGGTGGAGAGTGGGAATACAAGCGCAAAATACGCGATAAGTGGAGCATCAGCTACGGCGATATAAAAATGATAGTGTCGCCCACAGGCTTTAAGCACACGGGTGTGTTCCCCGAGCAAGCTGTAAACTGGGATACATACCATGAGCTCATCACGGCTGAAAAGAAAAAGCGCGAAACACCGATAAAAGTGCTAAACTTATTTGGCTATACGGGCGGTGCAACGCTTGCCTGTGCAAATGCAGGTGCAAGCGTGTGCCATGTAGACGCAAGCAAAGGCATGGTAGCTTGGGGGCGCGAAAATGCCGCGCTAAACAAAATGGAGCAAAAGCCAATACGCTGGATTGTGGACGACTGTGCTAAATTTGTGGCGCGCGAAATAAGGCGAGAGCAAAAATACGACGCACTTATTATGGACCCACCGAGCTATGGCAGAGGACCCGGCGGCGAAATTTGGAAGCTTGAAGACAGCATATACGAGTTAATTGACCTTTGTGCAAATGTGCTTAGCGACAAGCCTCTTTTTGTAGCGGTAAATAGCTATACCACGGGGCTGTCGCCAAGTGTAATGGAATATATGCTGTTAACACGCATAAAACGTGTGCATGGTGGAACAACAAGTTGTGACGAGATTGGCCTGCGCGTGAGCTCAACAGGTGGCGTAGTGCCATGTGGCGCTACTGCCTTTTGGACGAGTGCAAGGTAGGGCATGCGGTATAAATTCACATTTAGTTAAAATACGCGTAAACTTGTAGGGGCGGATTCCATATCCGCCCGAAATGTCAGCGCAAATTGTAGGGGCGACGTTCCGTCGTCCGCGGTATTGCACAAACCCACAAAAAAACCACCCCAACCCATCAGAATAGAGGAAAAATTTTGGACACAAAAAACGAAGAAATGATAAAGGCAGACGGCATAAGTTTTTCTTATGCACAAGATGATAATTTTGCCGTAAACGACCTTGCATTAAACATAAATAAAGGTGAGTTTATAGCCGTACTCGGCGCAAACGGGTGCGGAAAAAGCACGCTTGCAAAACATTTTAACGCAATACTCTTGCCACAAAAGGGCACGGTTTATGTAGAGGATATCCCAACAACAGACGAGAGCCGTCTGCTTGATATCCGCCAAAAGGTGGGCATGGTTTTTCAAAACCCCGACAACCAAATTGTTGCCACAATAGTTGAAGAAGATGTTGCATTTGCACTTGAAAACCTCGGTGTACCGTCACTTGAGGTGCGCGAGCGTGTAAACGAAGCAATGAAAATGGCAGGCATTTACAAACACAGAGAAAAAGCACCACACAAGTTATCGGGTGGGCAAAAACAACGCGTTGCAATTGCAGGTGTTATAGCCATGCGCCCCGATTGCCTTGTTTTAGACGAGGCAACAGCAATGCTTGACCCAATAGGTAGAGAAAAAGTAATGCACACCATACGCAAGCTGAACAAAGACTACAAAATAACGGTAGTGCACATAACGCACTACATGGAAGAGGCTGCACTGGCAGACAGGGTAATTGTAATGAGCGAGGGCAAAACAGTGCTGACAGGTACCCCAAAAGAGGTTTTCAGCCAAAGCGAGCTTGTTAAAACGTATAAAATTGACGTACCGCAATCAGCGGAGCTGTGCACACAGCTCACACAGGCAGGTTTGCAAATGCCCAAAGACATAACAACAGCAGACGAATGTGCACAATATTTATATGATATGTTGATGAAAAAGGAGGCGCCGAGTTGCCCGACATTGTAAGAGTTGAAAATTTAAGCTATGTTTATAACGAGGGTATGCCCGATGAGACAAAAGCGCTTAACAACGTAAATTTTACCATAGAAGAGGGCGATTTTGTGGGTATTATAGGCCCCACGGGTTGCGGCAAATCCACCCTTATAACACACTTTAACGGGCTTAACAAGCCCACAAGCGGCAAGATTTTTGTAAACGGCGAGGACATCTGGCAAGATGCAAAAAACATGTTAAAATTTAGATTTATGGTGGGGCTTGTCTTTCAATACCCCGAGTACCAGCTTTTTGAAGAGACTGTTTTCAGCGACATAGCCTTTGGACCCAAAAACATGAAACTTGACGAGGTAGAAGTTAAAAAACGTGTTTTGCAAGCGGCGGAGTTCTGCGGTTTAACAACTGATAAACTCTCAAAAAGCCCATTTGAGCTATCAGGTGGGCAAAAAAGGCGCGTTGCAATTGCAGGTGTGCTTGCAATGCGCCCCAAAATTCTTGTGCTGGACGAGCCCGCAGCAGGGCTTGACCCACACGGTAGAGACAAGATTTTAAGCCAGATTAAGCAGTACCACAACGAGTCAAAAACAACTACAATTCTTGTTAGCCACTCTATGGAGGATATTGCAAAATATGCTGATAAAGTGCTTGTTTTGAACGGTGGAGAGATTGCCATGTACGACAAAACCGAAAACGTATTTGCAAGAGCTACCGAGCTTTTGGAAATGGGGCTTTCCGTGCCAGAGGTTACAAAAATTTTCTTAAAACTAAAAGAGATGGGCGTGCCTATAAAAACAGATGTTTATACCGTGAAGTATGCCGTTAAAACTCTGCTAGAGGCGAAAAGCGCACTAGATAAAAACGCAGAAGGTGGTGCGTAAATGCTTAGAGATATAACGATAGGTCAACATTTTGCAGGCAACTCCGCAGTGCATAATATGGACCCACGCTTTAAAATTATATTGACAATAGCCTTCGTCATAATGCTTTTTGTAGCGCCCAATTTCGGTGCGCTTGCAATATCATTTTTGTTTATAATCTTGCTTTACGCGGCGGCAAAAATACCCGTAAAAGTTATTATAAAAAGTTTAAAACCGATTGTGCCTATTATCCTCTTCACAAGTGTGCTCAATTTGTTTTTCATGCCGGGGGATGACGCGCCGTTAATTTCCTTTTGGGTAATTAATATATATCGTACAGGCGTTGAATTTTCTATAATGATAGCCGTGCGCATAATACTGCTTATTGCAGGCACAAGCATTTTAACGTACACCACAAGCCCAATTGCGCTTACAGATGCAATTGAGCGCCTTTTGATGCCTTTTGCAAAGCTAAAACTGCCCGTGCATGAGCTGGCAATGATAATGACAATAGCACTGCGTTTTATTCCGCTTTTAATAGAGGAGACGGAAAAAATAATGAATGCACAAAAGGCAAGGGGAGCAGGGCTTGATTTTGGCAGCTTAAAACAGCGCGTAACGGCACTTGTGCCCGTGCTGATTCCTCTTTTCATCTCTGCTTTTCGCAGGGCGGACGAGCTTGCTATGGCAATGGAGTGCCGCTGTTACCACGGAGGTGAGGGGCGCACACGTATGCGCATGTTGCACATAAAGTACTCTGATATATTGTACACATTTGTGTGCGTAATTATTTTTACATTAATTGGGCTTACAACTCTCTGGTTTGACAGGATAGGTTACTAACATGAACACTTTGATATATATGCAGTATAAAGGTACGAATTATCATGGTTTTCAGGTGCAAAAAAATGCTGTAACAATTTGCGAAGTACTGCAAAACGCAATGCAAAAGCTGTATGGTACACGACCGGATGTAAAGGGCTGTTCACGTACAGATGCCGGAGTGCACGCGCTTGAATATTGCGTGAGCTACCACCAACCAAAACCAATTGCCTCGCATAAATTACCGCTTGCACTCAACAGGTTTTTGCCCGAAGACATACGTGTTTTCAGCGCAAAAGAGGTGGGAGAAGATTTCCACGCAAGGTACAGCGCAAAGAGCAAGGAGTATGTATATAAAATACAAAACAGCCACGTGCACAACGTTTTTACAAGTGGTTTAAGCTGGCGCGTTAGCAAAAAACTTGATGTTGAGGCTATGCAAAAGGCGGCAAAATTTATTTGTGGCACGCAAGATTTTTCATCGTTTGTAAGCATTAAAAGCGACATACAAGACAATGTGCGCACCGTTTATTTTCTGAATGTAGCAAAAAACGGCGATGAGATAACCTTTCACATTTGTGCAAACGGCTACCTTTACAACATGGTTAGAATTATTGTGGGCACACTTGTTGAGGTGGGTACAGGCAGAATGGAAGTTGACGATGTAGAGCACATTATTAATGATAAAGACAGAAACCGTGCAGGTGATACTGCCCCTGCATGTGGGCTTTTTTTATACAAGGTAAATTATTAATTACTCTATATTGTAAGAAGTTAAGAGTTAAAAGTGAAAAACGAGGTGAAAACTTGAACATACTTGCAATAGAAACAAGTTGTGATGACACATGTGCCGCCGTTGTTAAAGACGGGCGCGAGGTACTTTCAAACTGTGTTATGTCCAGTGCCGAGGAGCAAAACAAATTTGGCGGTGTTGTGCCGGAAATTGCAAGCAGGCGCCATATTGAGTACATATCACAAGTTACCGACAATGCTATTAAAAGCGCAAATTTACAGCTAAGCAATATAGACGCAGTGGCAGTAACTTTTGCACCGGGGCTTATTGGGGCTGTTTTGGTAGGTGTGAATTTTGCAAAAAGCCTTGCTTATTCAATAAAAAAACCTCTAATACCCGTGCACCATTTGCGTGGGCACGTTGCCTCGCTTTACCTAACGCATAAAGAGCTAAAACCACCAATACTTTGCCTTGTTGCAAGCGGAGGGCACAGCCACATTGTGATGGTGGATGACTATACAAAATTTACTGTATTAGGGCGCACACTTGACGATGCTGCAGGCGAGGCATTTGACAAAGTAGCGCGAGTTTTAGGTCTTGGATATCCGGGCGGCCCACTTGTGAGCAAAGCGGCAAAAAACGGCGATCCACTGGCATATCCACTACCTATACCAAACGCAAACGGCGCATATAATGTTAGCTTTTCGGGGCTTAAAACAGCTGTTATGAACACTGTTAATAAACACAAAATGCAGGGTTTACAAGTAGATGTAAATAACATGTGTGCAAGCTTTGAGAACAGAATTGCAGGTATTTTGGCAGAAAAATTGCTTACATGTGCAAATGATATAAACGCAGATAAAATATGCCTTGCAGGCGGTGTTGCGGCAAATTTCAAACTGCGCACAATGCTTGAAGATGGCATAAAAAATAGTGGAAAAGTGTTATTTTTGCCTGATTTGTCACTTTGTGGGGACAATGCCGCGATGATTGGTGCACAAGCTTATTATGAATTTAAACAGGGCAATACAGCAGATATGAGTTTAAACGGTTTGCCAACGCTTGAAATTGATTATGTTTAAAGAAGTTGAAGCTATAAAGATGCAACATTTTTACCTGTTAAGTTTTTGTTAAATCTTACAATATTTATATGAAAAATCTTTTGATTTTCTATGTTTATTTTTTAATCTTAAAGGTTATTAAACTTATTGTTTTGTTGAAAACTTTAAACATCATGTTGAAAACTTTGGGAGTTTTTACTATTCAACACCCTTTGACTATTGAAAACATGCGCTTTTTCCACACTTTCAACAGACTTTTCAACAATAATGTTTATTAAGCTTTGTTTACAAAATGTATAAAAAAATTGAATAAAAAGGCGAAATTCAATTTTTATACTGTACAAAAAAACAGCATAATTTTTTCGCTTTTTTATTGCGAGTTATAGAAATTTATTGCATTCTAATTTTTGAAAGCTGTGTGTGTTTTCAGTTTTGTGCAAAAAACTCACCACTAAATTCGCTATTAGTTAGCACTTTGAGCGAAATTTCATGCCCTAAGTTTTAAAAGTGCCATATCGCAAGCTGCAACGGTCGAACTTTTTGACTGTGAGTAATGACAGTTTAAAATAGCAATATGCACAAAGGAATACAAAAAGATTGAAAATTAACGCGTTATCAGTTAAAATATAAATAATCCTCAAATCCTGTACGGATTATTTATAACTTATTTTATGGCGGTGCTATGCACATGCCAATTTATATTAGCTTACGCTAATATAAATAATCCCTATATCCCGTATGGATTATTTATAACTTATATTATGGCGGTGCTATGCACATGCCAATTTATATTAGCTTACGCTAATATAAATAATCCCTATATCCCGTATGGATTATTTATAA
>CAYJNL010000038.1:0-22685 GCA_964371675.1 uncultured Bacteroides sp.
TTTCTTTTGGCGATATGTGGCAGTGATAATCTATAAGGGGCAAACTTTTTGCATAATCGTGGTACAAATGCTGTGCTGTTTTAGTTTTTAGTAAAAAATCTTTATCCATGAAGTTTTTCATATTTATTGTTGCAAGTTTCTGCAAGCTCTCCTTTTTGAATTGAAACAACTACAATTAAGCTTATTGTACAATGCTTTTTTAACTTAGCTACTGTTAAAATTAATTTCAAATATTTTATCAATCTTTTTGCTCAATTTATCCTCAATAGGTGTCTTTATAAGTTTCTGCTTTATTCCATAGAGAAAAGAATTTTATCAATTCTTTTCTTTTGATTATGGTTGTTTCCCTATATACGCCAGAATTCCACCGTCAACATATAATATATGTCCATTCACGAAATTGCTTGCATTTGAAGCTAAAAAAACAGCAGGGCCTGCAAGGTCTTCTGGTGTTCCCCAACGCTCGGCTGGAGTTTTCGCCATTAAAAAGCTGTCGAATGGGTGGCGTGAGCCGTCTGGTTGGCGTTCTCTGAGTGGTGCGGTTTGTGGCGTTTCGATATAACCAGGGCCTAAGCCGTTGCACTGAATATTCAGGTGACCATACTCCGAACAAATATTTTTTGTAAGCATTTTTAAGCCACCTTTTGCAGCAGCATAAGCAGATACAGTTTCACGACCGAGCTCGCTCATCATCGAACAAATATTGATAATCTTTCCGTGACCATTTTTCACCATTGATGGAATTACACTTTTTGCTACGATAAACGGAGCGTTTAAGTCGACATCAATAACCTGCCTAAAGTCAGCGGCTGACATTTCTGTCATTGGAACACGTTTGATAATACCAGCATTATTAACTAAAATGTCGATAATCCCAACTTCTTCTTCAATTTTTGAAACCATATCAACAACATCTTCTTCATTGCAAACATTGCAAACATACCCATAAGCTTTTATGCCAATTTCCTCATAATTAGCGATGCCTTTTGCAACCAATTCTTCGTTTAAATCGTTAAAAACAATTGTTGCCCCAGCTTTTGCAAGTCCTGTTGCAATAGCAAAGCCTATTCCGTAAGAGGCGCCTGTAACAAGCGCAATTTTCCCACTTAAATTAAACATGTATTTTTTCTCCTTTATTATTGTAGTATTCTTAAATTAGGTGCAAGCGATTAAATTAAAATCCATTAAATCTACAAAAATGACTTTAAAAATTCGCTTTCATCTTTTCCTTTGTCCGGATTTTGTTCTTCTCTAATAACATGAACACTTTTAGCTTTAAGCTTATCAAAAATATACTTATAATCAATTATTGACTTTCGTAAGTCTGTGGAAACCAACTGATTTTCAGAATTAACCATAATTCCTTTCATGTGCACAAGCTCGATATGGTCATAAAGCATCTCAATGGTTTCGTCCCAATATTCTCGTTGCTTTTCTACATTATGTCTTTCTAATAAGTTCACAGCATCAAACGTGACTTTCAAATTTTGACTTCCCATTTCTAAAATCAACTTTTTTGTAAGTTCCGGACTATCCAGTGTGTGGTAATATACCGGCTCAACACACACAAACATCCCCAATTTTTCGGCAATTGGCAATATTTCTTCTAGTGATTTTTTCAAGCTGTTATATGCTTCTTCTTTTGTAACTTTTGGTTGTTTTGAAAACGCTGTTGTCTCTGTCGAAACTTTTAAAACACCCGTTTCTTTTGCAACTTTCATTCCTTGAATAAAGTGCTTCACCTCATTTTTACGTAATTTTTCGTCGCAAAGTCCAAGTTCTCTATAAACTCCGAGTGTATCAATTTCGAGATTGTTTTCTAAAAGAGCTTTTTTAACCCGCTCTATAAGTTCTGATGTTACATCAAAGTAGTTTGATACTCCCTCGATTGCTTTTTGATAAGCGAGCATAACTGCGTCAAAATTATCCGAAGCTATCAGTTTAAATAATTCCTCAGGCGAACGTTTGCCATAGTCGTGTGCTCGAACTCCAATTTTAAGCATAGATTTAACCATTCCTTCCCGCGTCCCGATGTTTTGTGCTAAAAGTGCAAAACTCGCAATGCGAAATTTATTTCGCAATAATCTAAGATTGTAAAATTTCTGTAAAAGCAAGCACCATAGGGGCAACGCCTTTCGCTTCGTTTATAACGACAGGTTCGCTTATATAATATTCGTAGCTACCATCTCTGTTATCTGTTCCACCTAATCCAGCAACAAGGCAAATCCCTCCTAATAGTGGTTTTCCATCTTCATCTACTTTTAAGTATCTGTTGGCAGTTCCGTAAAAGGCTTTTTCCCCAAACTCATAATATTTCTTTGGTAAAAAACCTAACCTTACGCCTTTTAATATTGCAAATGAGATTAACATCGTACCACTAGTTTCTAAGTAATTACCTTTTTCTTCGGGTTTATCTATAACTTGATAAAACATACCTTGCTCGTCTTGATATTTCAAAAGTGAATCTACAAGGTCTTTTAGCTGACCTCGTAAGCTTTGTTTTTCGTAATACAGCTGTTCATCCATAACTTCTAAAACATCAACAAGCGATACAGCAAACCAACCAAGTGCACGAAGCCAGAAGTTTTCGCTACATCCAGTTTCTTTATTTGCCCAAAACATTTTTCTTGAACTATCATAACCGTGATAATATAAACCTGTCTTTGGGTCTTTCATAAATTTTTCAACATTTTTAAACTGTGTATACGAGTCTAAACAACCTTTTTTGCCATTATATTTTGTTTCGTATTCCATATAAAAAGGTTGTGCCATATATAGCCCGTCGAGCCACACTTGATTTTCATATATTTTCTTGTGCCAAAAATTATTTTCTTTCGTACGTGGCATAGTTTTAATTTGCTCATAAACTGTGTCGATTGCTTTCCTATACTTCTCTTTTGTTGTAATTTCGTATAAAAAGAATAAATTTTTAGCAGGATTTACATTGTCAATGTTATATTCAGATACCTCGTATGTATTAATACTGCCATCGTCCTTAACATAGTAACCCATAAATTTTTCAGTAAAATCTAGGTATTTTTGCTCATGTGTTTTTTTATAAAGTGCTAAAAGTGCACTAATCATACAGCCATCTACATAATTCCACTTGTTTTTTTCAGAACTTAATACTTGCTCTATATTCCACATAGGATTTTCAGCATCAGAATTATCAATCAAATAATCCACATATTCTGTTAAAAGTTCAACAACATCTGCTTCACTCATTAAATTTTCATTTTCTGCAACATTTTCTTTTATTTCGCGAACATTTTCCAGTATCAATTTATCACCTAAATAATTTGTTATTATTACATTGTCAATAACAAGTCGTTTAACATTCTTTGCAATAATTCCAGCTCTTTGCACTTTGTCTAAATGGCTCATCATGGCAGGAAATCCAACTTGTGCATTTTTGTCGAAATCCACAAAAACATTGCTAATCTCAATGTTTTCGATTGGTTGTTCTTTTAAACCATAGAAAAACATAGCGGCGTAACTAGCATTTGTAACAGTTATATTATTTAGATGTATATTTCCTATATATGGTGTTCTCTCGTCAATTTTCAGAGCTTTTTTGCTATAGACATACTCGCTTTTTCCGTCTGGGTCACAAAAATAGAACATATTAATCGTAAAAGGAGTAAGTACATTTTGCATAATGATATTTTCGTAAAATATATTATCTACTATGCTTTTGTTTCCTCTGCCTCGCCTTGTTTTTACTCTAAGACCTCGGTCGGTATCACGCATTAAACAGTTTGAAACACATAAATTTGTGACACCACTTGAAATCTCACTACCGACAACAACAGCACCATGCCCTCGTTCTAAAAGGCAGTTTCTCACTAAAATATTGTTTGAAGGCTTATACCTAAACTCAGACATATAGATCTTGCCACTTTTAATAACGATACAGTCGTCGCCAACAGAAATATTAGCACCAATAATCCTTACATTTTCACAAGATTCAGGATCTATCCCATCGGTATTTGGGCTATCGCTAGGATTTTTCACTTTTATATCTAAAATGTCGATATTATCAGAATAATAAGGGTGTAGTGTCCAGCTAGGACTATTTTCAAGAGTAATTCCGACAATTTTAACATCATTACAATTGTTCAGGAAAATAACTCGAGGTCGCCAAGCACCTTTTATCATTCTATGGTTAATCCACCAGTCGGAGTTTATTGCATTTCCATTCAAGGTGCCTTTCCCACAAATTATTACATTTTTATTTCCAATGCCTGTAAAAAGACTGGCATAACAGTCCATAGGATTTCCCTCCCAAGTACCGAGATTAAATCGATTTTCGCACTCAGCATTTGAAATCATCCCTGGAAGAATTGGGTATTTTGTCCTATCTGTTCCACCAAGTAAAGTGGCATTTTCCTCTAAAAAAATAGTAATATCATCTTTTAAAAATAAAGGATATGTATAATATGTGCCTTTTGTTATTTTTATTACCCCACCTTTAGGGCAAGAACATATTGCTGCTTGTAAAGCTGAGGTGCAATCAAACACTCCATCACCAACAGCGCCAAAATCGCAAACATCTAAGCACACACTTTGTTCCTCTGTATGGAAATTCAGCTTGAACAGCTTTTCTTCTAAAAATACATCGACCTCATACTCAAAGTTAGGCTCTAGATCGTATAAAGTGAAGCAATTCTCTGTGTATTCATTATATTTTTTGCCATTTAAAAAAACAGAAAACTTATTCTCTTGATAGAATATATTTTCATTAAGAATTTCAAATGTCGCAAAATTTGAACCTTTCGCTAACAATAAAACTGTCATTTTTAATCCTTTCTGCTTGCTTTTTCTTGAATTTGTGCTATATTTAACTTATCTATTTGCCAAATAGCTAGTCTTTCAAATAAAAAGGAGCGTCCGCATGTCAAATAAAATAGTATTTTCACCTCACTTTGATTTTTATATAAGTAAATCAGATAGAGATAATAGTCAAAACATGAAGCATTTGCATTTTCACAAAAAATACGAGGTGTATTTTGTTTTATATGGGGAAGTATTGTTTTTCACCGCTGAAAACACTTATACAGTGCACAAGGGAGATTTGATTTTAATACCGGTTAATACTATTCACAAGACAAGTACTACAAGCCCAAACAACACATATTCAAGAATAGTTTTAAACTTTAGTGGAAATTTTTTTAGAATATTAACCGAAGCAGAAAGTGCAAAAATACTAAGATTTTTTGGTGAAGATTTAAAAGTTATATCTATACCTTCATATGAGTTCAGCTATTTAGAAAAACAGTTTAATCTTATGGTTGACGAATTTAACGAAAACAATAAGGTTGCTACACCTATGCTACAATTATTGTTAGCTCAGGTTCTAATATATTCAAACAAGTTCCATACTCAAAATGCAAATCATAACTTGTCAAGAATAAATGACACCGTTGTTAAAATTCAACAATACATAGTATCTAATTATGCAAACGAACTAACTTTGGCTTCTATTTCAGCTGAATTCTTTTTAAGTCAGTCTTATTTATCTCGTCTTTTCAAGAAAAACACAGGCCTTAATATAATGGAATATATAAATAGCATAAGAATGTTAAAAGCTCGAGATTTATTAGAGAACACAGATCTTTTAATTTCTGATATTTGTATGAGAGTTGGATTTAATACAACAATTCATTTCACTCGAATTTTCAAACAAACACTAGGAACCACTCCATCTAAATACCGTAAACATTATAAAAACCAGTGATAAAAAACCTTCTTCAACTTTCTTTTTCATATGTTAAAAACAAGCCTTGAGAAATAAAAACATGAACTATTGGTGCAAATCCTATAAGCAAAAATAGTAAATTCGAATACAGGTTTAACATATTGAAAATTACTATAAATACCCACACCAACATCATTTTAATGCTTTGCATAGGATATTTATATGCTATATAAAAAACCTTTTTTATATATAACTTTATACCGCACTCAAAAACTGCTATCCCTGCAAATCCATATATAAATAATAGACCGACAGGCACACAAAGTGCAAGAGCAACAATCCCCATAACATCTGCGAAAAATCCTTGCACGATATAATTCCAATAAATAAAATTAGACACAATTATTGCCAAACTAAAAAGAATCACAAGCATTAAAAGTGTTCCTCTTGCAAAGTATTTTTTAAAATATTTAAAATATGTTATAAAAATTGGGTTGTCAATACCTCTTTTTCTATCAAACGAAATTGCGAAAAAAGCAGCAAATGATGCACCTATCGTAAAAACAGGTAAGCAAAATAGTAGCCAACATAAATTCAATATAACTAAATCGGATATTTTTTTCATAAAAGAATAAATAGGTCCATCAAGTGCAAACATTTTTCATCCCTCAATCTTTTTAACCTTTAACAGCTCCTGAAGATATACCATCAACAAATTGCTTTTGAGCACATAGAAATACTACTAGCGACGGAATAATTGATATCAGCGATACTGCAAGAACTCTGTTCCAATCAAATCCTGTGTCTGCATCCATTGACAATTTCACGAATATAGACGCTGGATAGTTTGCAGGGCTTTTTACATATAAAAGCGGCCCCATAAAATCGTTAGATGTCCACATGAATTGAAATAATGCACAAGAAACCATAGCAGGTTTTAACATAGGTACAATAATTTTCGCAAGAATTTTCCACTCATTGCAACCGTCAATCTTTGCAGCTTCGTCTAAATCTCTAGGAACATTTCTTAAAAACTGTATCAGCATAAATACAAAATATGTATCAATGGCAAACATGCTAGGCACTATTAGCGCAGCGTAAATCGGTGAATCCACCCAACCAAAAGAGTTAAACATTGCATATTGTGGAACATTTAATACTACTTGGGGTAAGAACAATGTACTTATCATAATTGAGAAAAGTATGCCTTTCCCTTTAAAATCAAATCTTCCAAAGCCATATGCTGTTATCGTAGCTGAAAACACTGTGAGAACTACTTTTGGTATAATAATTTTAAAAGTGTTGATCATTGCTTGAATAATATTTATTGAACCACCATAATCGTTCATTGCATTTACGTATCCGTCAAAAGTAGGATCTTTAGGTATCAGTCCAATATTTGTAAAAATTTCAGCATTGGATTTAAAAGTTGCACTTACCATCCAAAGCAAAGGATATATCATAAAAAAACCAACAAAAAGCAACACTGCATAACGCATAAATATTACGATTCGTTTCTTTTTTCCTATCAACATTACTTCTTACCCCCTTTTTCATCTCCATAAAATACCCAGAATTTTTGGCTTGCAAAAGCAATAAGTGATAATATCATTACTGCAACAAACAGCACCCATGCCATAGCACTCGCCATACCCATTTCATACGTTTTAAATGCACTATTATAAATCAATAGTGAAATTAATGTTGTTGAGCCTAATGGCCCGCCGTTTGTAATTACAAACGGACCGTTAAACTCTTGGAAAGCTTGTACAATTTGTGTCACCAAATTATAGAATATAACAGGTGTAATCATAGGAATTGTAATGTTTTTAAATTGAGACCACTTGCTTGCACCGTCCACCGTTGCAGCTTCATATAAATCTTCTGGAATTCCTTTAAGTGCTGCCAGGAAAATAACCATGGCAGACCCAAATTGCCAAATACGAAGCAGCGAAATTACTAGCAAAGCCCATTGAGGATCGCTTAGCCAATTAGGGCCAACCACTCCGAAAATTGATAGGAATGAGTTTATTAATCCGTCATCACGGAAAAGAGATTTCCATAATACTGATATAGCTATAGATCCCCCCAAAATTGATGGAATATAGTATGCTGTTCTAAACATGTTAACACATTTGATTTTGAAATTTAGTATATACGCAATAAATAAAGCTGCCACTAATTTTAATGGAACTGTTAAAAAAGCATATCTAAAAGTTACACTTAAAGCATTTAAAATATCATCATCAGTAAAAATCTCTTGATAGTTCATTAAACCATATTCTGAAACACCTTTAAATAAATGATAATCAGAAAAACTATAATATAATGATGAAAGCATAGGGTAGAATTTAAAAACTATAAAGCCAATTATCCATGGAATTAGAAAAAACCACCCCATATACTGACGCTCTAGTTTAACTCTCCGTTTCATAGTTTTTTTATCTAGCATTTTTTTATCAGCCGATTTAGCCTTCATAAGATATCCTCTCCAATCGATAAAGGCTATAACCCTTAAGGTATATAGCCTTTACTATATTTTTCTAATTGCTTAATAAATCGTTTACTTCTTCTAATAGATATTCTGCACCCTCAGCTGATGACATAACATCATAGCTAACGTTTGAAAACAATTTGTAATATGCGCCATCAGGATTGCTTTTCAAAGCATTATCTTCAAAATATGGATCTAATGCAAAAGAACACCAATTCACAACTTTTTCATTCGCATCTGCTACAAACGAATCTAGCAAATCTGCAGACGAAAGTACTTCGAGAGCTGTTTTGGACGCTGGAACGCCTCTTTCTGAAGCCATAAGTTTTATACCTTCTTCTTCATTTAAAAGGTAATTGATAAGTAACGCTGACTCTTCTGGATATTCTGTGTGTTCTGAAATAGCAAATGTTAATGATACTTTTGTGTATCCGCCTTGATAATCTCCGATATCAGCAAAGTGATTCCCAATAACGATATTTGAATCTGGAGCTGCCTTTTTGAATTTTGTAGCAGCAGAATCCCACTCGAAAATACCTGCATAATGTCCGTCAATCCAATTTTGGTTTTTATCTAGAGAATCAGCTCCATCTCCAATAAGAGTTTGAATTGTTGGTATAACATGATTATCTTCAAGATAAGTAATCATATCAATACCTTCTTGGATTTGTTCTGCGGTGTATTGAACTTCATTGTCAACTACCCAATCCATTCCGTATACGCTTTCAAGGTAATATACCATGAAAATCATTCTATCATATTCGCCCATTACAAGTGGGTAATAATCTTCACCAAGTTGAGTTTTAAAAACCTCACCTGCTGCTACCAGTTCGTCAAATGTAGTGGGAACTTCAAGACCTGCACTAGCATAGGTGTCTTCATTCCAATAGAAAATACGACCTGTTATAGCAACAGGAATGCCTTGTAATTCGTCAGCTACAGTACATTGTGCTAGTTGTGATTCGTTCCATTGCGTTAAGTCAATGACATCTGAAAGTTCATTCAAATCATAGAATGCGCTACCATCAGAGCTGTATGCTGTAAGCCAGTTCCAGTTTACTTGCATAACGTCTGGTGTGGTTTTACTCATCACCTGATTAGCAACGCTTTCTTCCCAACCAGACCATGCACCAAATTCCATTTCAACTGTAATATACGGATATTTCTCCATAAACGCTTCAACTGCAGCCTGAGTCGCAGCGTGTCTTGAGTCGCCACCCCACCAAGACATTCTTAGTGTCACATCTTCCGGTTGATCATTACTATTGCTTGTATCACCCGTTGATTGATTGGCATTTCCGCCTGTTTGATCTGTGCTCGAGTTGTCATTGTTAGTTGCACAACCTGTTGCCAGAGCTAAAAATATAGCAACTGATAATAATACTACTATTACGCTTTTTAATTTCATTTTATTGAGTCCTCCTTAATTTTGATGAATTTATTATAATAAAACACAAAAACTTACAACAGTACTTTTTATGACTTTTTCAATAAATAACATACATATTTTGTCTTGTTGATTTTTAATGTTTTTTATATTATGTAGCAAAAAAATTTATGCAATATTTACACATGAGTGCTAAATAAGTAAAACATTTTATAAAATCTTCGTCATTTTATGCTCTCTGTTTTTGCATATCCAGGGCATAAAACATGTTTTTTATTTGACATAGATTTGTATAACTTCTCACAATATCGCACCATTACAATCACAAATACAGTCTATTGACAGATGATTGACAGGGAGTGACTCTCTTGAAAATTGTTTTATGGACTGGTATAATTCTTTTATATGTAATTTGATTTTACAAATGATTTTATGTAAAACTTACACAAAAAGAGGGATATGCCTATGAGAGACAACCTAAAAGATAAAAAAATTTGGATGAGTATGTTTCTTTCCTATATGCTGATTATTTTAATTTGTTTTATTCTTTATTCTATTATAGTAATTTACGAAACATATGCTATTGGAAAAGAACGCATGGAGCGAGAACAGGAAGTAACGGTACAAGAAGTAGAGGCAGCAATAGAGCGAAGATTGCTTGCGGCACAAAATATCATTACCAACATCACTTCCTCTAGCTCAATAAAAAAATTATATCTCAGCACATTAAGTGGGCAGGAGGTAGATAGTGTACTAACTTCATACACGCTTTATACTATTCAAAATGATTTAAGCAAAATCCAAGTATCTTCAGGAAGACTGGATATTGACGAAGTGATTGTTTTTTTAAATGATTCTAGTCGTGCGTACACATCTAATGGTGTGATTGATATGGAATCGCCGTATAGCGAAGAGTCACTGGTAATGCCGGCAATTATGACAAATTCCATTCAAAATGCATTATCAATCAGTGCAAATGGCCGCCTAACGTTCATCCGAGAAAGCCTATTGTATGCAGATGACTACACTTATCTTACAGGTGCAAGCCAAGGCTGTGTAGTGGTTTTGTTTAATTTAGAAACACTTCATAATGAATTGACACAAATATTGGGCGAAAATAACGGTTTGCTATTATTAGCTGGCGGCACAGAGTTGTTGTCAATAGGGCATATGACAGAGCCTTCGTTGGTGGTACATTCTGATATGTTACGTGGTGTGACAGTAGAGGTGTGCTTTTCAAGCAGTATATTAACAAAAGATATTCTGCAAGCGCTTACCTTACTTCTGTGCTTTGGCACAGTTTTAACCATTAGCTTTATTGCTCTGGCATATAGCTTCTCACGCAAATACTATAAGCCTATAGAGCATATTGGGCGCTTGGTAATTGAAGCACCACGATCACAAGACACAAATGGTATGACCGATATCATCGATGGAATTCGGGGGTTAATTGGCGAAAGAAATGGCTATAGAGAAAAAATGATAACAATTACACCGTATGCACAACAAGGGATGCTCCATGGTGTTTTATCAGGTAAAATTCAAAATGATGAAGTGCAAGTGCTTTCTAGCAAGCATTATCTTGATTTGCAAAAACCGTATTTTATTTTATCTGTTGTCAACATTGCGCAGTCGAAAGAAATCGTTGCTGATGTCTTTTTACAACGTATACAGGAAGCATGTGATAAGGTTTGCCGTATTTTTTCTGCAGATGAGTATCGTATCCATACCTATCGTCGGGATGACGACAATCTGTTTTTGATTATCAACAACGATTTGGGTACTGAGATGGACGATTTATTTTTTCAAATTCACAAGTTTTTTGCAGAGACTATAGATGACCCAGATTGCCTTATAACAATGGGGATTGACAGCGTAAATGAAGAGGATATAAGTCAGCTTCATGAGGCCTGCACTCGTGCGTTGCATGCATTAGACATGATGCTGATTTATGGACGTGGGCAAGTGTATTTTTACGAAAACGAAGAACGCCACAGCAACCTTTTTTATTATTTCCCTAAAAATAGCGATAGACAACTTGTGAAATTTTTGAGGGAGCGCCGATTAGAAGATATCCGTCTTTTTTTAGAAAACATTCACAAAAAAAATATAAGCAATGCAAAGTTCACCACTGCGGCCATGCATACTTTGGTGGATGAGCTACATATCACAACCTTAAAATGCATCAAGGAGTTAACAGAATTAGGCACGACGCATATCAATATTCAAAAAACAGAAAAATCAACCACAATTGACGAAGCTTTTCGATATTACTATGCAGTTTTTGAAACAATTGTGACACAACTTGATATTCAAACTCTTCAAGATGGAGAAGATCAAGCTCTACCAGATGTAATTTTACGTTTTGTTGATGAAAATTTTTGCATACCACAACTGTCTATTCAATACATCGCAGAGCATTTTGGTGTTAGTTGTAAATATATTTCACTTGTTTTCAAAAAACGATTAGACACCACGTATTTGCAATATTTACATCACCTTCGCATTAACCGAGCAATGACTTTACTTGAGTCAGTAGCCTACACAATGGAGCAAGTGGCCGAAATGTGTGGATATACTAACCAGCTTACTTTCCGACGCAACTTTAAATCCTGCACAGGTGTCACTCCAAGCGAATTCCGAGACAATTTAGATAAGTAACATATCAAAACACAGAAAGGTATCAAACACATTAACAAATAAATACGATTTGTTGTTCGCAACGAGATAGCTTATTGCGACTCAGCAACTTAAACAAACACTGTCTGAATTTTTATGCAAAACGCCAGATGGTGTTTTCTTTTTTGCAATTTCAGGGTTCAAAAACAGAAAAATAGCCAAAAAAAATTTTTGAACTGTGCAAAATGCACAATAGGGATTTTAAACGTAATTACTCTTTTTGAATTGCACACTTTTTTTGATACTATACACGGCATGGTGAGGTATGATACAGTGTATTTACAATTTAGGCTAAGTTCATTAAACTGAGGAGGGCTCACTATGCTACACATTAAGCAATGTGCGAAGTTACACGTGAAAACAGAAGTGTTGACGAAGGCGCAAAAAAAAGCATTATTTAAAAAGACATGGATGCGCGACCGATACTTATTGTTAATGATGATTCCAGTAATTTTATATTATCTTATTTTTTGTTACTTACCAATGACAGGTCTCTGGATGGCATTCACTAAATTTACCCCAGGTGGCGGCATTTTAGGTATTTTTCAAGGGGAGTTTGTCGGATTGCAATGGTTTGAACAGTTTTTCAGTTCCCCATATGCATGGCGTCTTATCCGTAATACATTTTTAATGTCATTTTTTTCTCTTATTTTCGGTTTTCCAATCCCAATTTTATTTGCAGTTTGCATAACGCAAATTAAAACAAAATCATTACAAAAAACCGCTCAAGTGCTAACATATCTGCCTTATTTTATTTCCACTGTGGTGGTGGTGGGTATGCTTGTAAATTTTCTGTCACCCTCTGGCGGTATTATCAACCAGCTTATTGAAATGTGTGGTGGTACTCCAATTAACTTTATGGGACTTCCTCAATATTTCCGTGCTATTTATGTAATCAGCGGCTCGTGGCAAACATTTGGTTTTAACTCGATTATTTTTGTGGCGACAATAATGTCAATCCCACCAGAGCTGTATGAAGCTATGAAGGTGGATGGTGCCAATAATCGACGCATCGTTTGGCACTTAGTGCTACCAAGTATAAAACCTACAATTATATTATTGTTAATAATGGCTATGGGAAATTTACTTAGTGTCGGTTTTGAAAAAGTATACCTCATGTACAGTCCTGCTGTATACGAGACGGCAGATGTAATTACAACATATGTCTACCGTCAAGGTATCGGGAGCCATAACTACAGCTATGCTACAGCTGTAGGTTTATTCAATTCTGTAGTCACCTTTGTGATTGTGTTTTCTGCAAATAGACTCAGTCGCAAGCTAACAAATACATCGGTTTGGTAAGGAGGACAATGTTATGAAAGAATTTGTGGATAAAGATTTAGGCGACAAGGTGTTTGATATTGCTGTGCGATTATTCGTGATATTAGCGGTACTAATTTGTGTCTATCCTTTCTGGTATGTTATTTGTGTTTCCATTAGTGATGGAGCAGCGGTCAACCAGGGTAAAGTGGTATTTTTTCCAGTAGATTTTAATTTTGACGTATTTAAAATGGTTATGCAATATAATGATTTGTGGATTTCTTATGGAAACACTATTTTTTATACGATTGTGGGCACTACTTGCAATATTATTATGACTTGTCTTGCGGCGTTTCCACTCTCTCGACGTTCATTTCATTTACGCCGTAAATTGAATTTCTTTTTAGCATTCACCATGTATTTTTCTGGCGGTCTAATTCCAGTTTACATCATAGTGACAAGTCTTGGTTTATATAACACTCGTGCTGTTATGGTGCTGCCGGTATTACTTTCTGCTTATAATGTTATGATTTGCCGTTCGGCTTTTGAATCTATTCCTGAAGAGTTATTTGAAAATGCCAAGCTAGAAGGGGCAAACGACTTTACGGTTTTGCGCCGTGTTGCAATCCCACTCATTAAACCTACCTTGGCTGTGCTTTCTTTGTATTATGCTGTGGCTCGTTATAATGATTTTTTTAACGCAATGTTGTATTTAGGTAAAAAAGAACTTCAACCCTTGCAGTTATTTTTGCGCAAAATCCTTTTGCTTGCTTCCTCAGAGATTATTCAAGCATCAGGCGGTACCACAGCAGTAGCTGCAGCAGCACAATCAACAATCCAAGTGCGCTATGTCTGCATTGTTCTCGCAACTATCCCAATTCTTTTCTTGTGCCCATTGGTGCAAAAATATCTTGTAAAAGGTACAATGCTAGGGGCAGTAAAAGGTTAGCTATCTTTGTTTATTTATCGATAAGTGTGGTGTCGCATCATACCATTAGAAAACATTTTGTGTCGCTATAAGGCTTCACTTTTGTTATAAAAATAAAAACAAAAAGGAGAATCACTATGAAAAAAATATCTGCATTTCTAATTGCTACTATGCTAATTGTTACTTCGCTCACTGCTTGTTCCAGTTCAACAACACCTGTAGCTACCAACTCGTCAGAAAGCTCTGTTTCTGATTATGCGTATACGGGCGAGGGTCCTATCACAGACCAAGAAGGGGCAACAATTAGTTTCCTTGCACAAAACTCTTATTATACAACTGTCGATTTGAAAGTAGCACCTATTGTGCAAAAAGTACAAGAAGAAGCAAATGTCACTATCGAATGGACATTGGTAGACCCTACCAACTATTCTGACTCAGTAAGCCCTATGCTTGCTGCCGGTACAGATTTGCCTGATATTGTGTTGCTACCAGACAAAGATGAAAATATGACGTATATTTCTGCTGGTTTGTTTGTGGCATTGGACGAACATTTTGACAAAATGCCAAACTTCACAAAATGGTTAGACGAAAACCCTATCATGAAAGCCAGCCTTACCGCTAGCGACGGACACATTTACTATGTGCCAGGCACAAATGTTACGCACAACTACCAACCTTGTTTGATGTATAATATGAAATGGCTATCAGATGCAGGCCTAGAAGTTCCTGAAACCCTAGACGATTTCACAGAAGTGCTACGTTACTATCGTGACAATGATATGAATGGCGATGGTGATAGCAGCGACGAAATCCCAATGAGTGTAAGGGCTACTTTCTTGCCTTATATGTTTGGTCCAGCTTTTGGGCTTGATCTTGTAAGCGGCTTCTTTGTAAACGATGCTGGCGAAGTAGAATATGCTTATGCCGATTCTGAAAACTACAAAGCATATCTTGAGTTCTTGAATGGTTTATATACAGAAGGCTTGTTGGAGGTAGAATATACTACCTTGACACGTGATCAAATTATTGAGCGCTTTGCGCAAGATAAAACAGGTGTCACTTTCGATTACGGCTGGCAACAATCTATGACATACAGCCCACAACTTTCATATTATGATGGTACTCCAGAAACTGGAGTTGTAGCACAGCGCCCACTGTCCGGCACACATGAAGGTTTTTATATAGCACGTGTTGGTCTAGGCAATATTTTTGGTGTTAACGCAAAAAGCGACAATATTGACCTCGCTGTAAAATTCTTGGATTATTCCATCAGTGAAGAAAATCAAATTTTGTACACTTGGGGTATTGAAGGCGAGAGCTATGAGGTCGTTGACGGTGAAAAACAAATTACAGAGAAAGCTGCTGACAATGCATGGCTGCAACAGCTAGGCATCAACCCAGCACAAGTTTATCCAGCACGCCAAGCTGTCGATTCCACCAATGCACTCGTTGCGGATTGGCATGCAGAGCAAGATGCCAATTTAGTGCAATATATGCGTGAGCCATGGCCATTTATTTACTCTACCGCAGATGAATCTAATACATTGTCTCAATATATGGTAGACGTACAAACCTATGTGGAAGAAATGGCTGTTTCTTTCGTAACAGGCACAACCCCACTAGATCAATTCGATAGCTATCTTGCAACGTTAGACAATATGCAAATTGGTGAATTGACTGATATCAAAACAGCACAATACGCACGTTTTGAAGACGCTTTGTCATAATTTTTCTGTATAACACAGGCACCCAACTAGTTGATGGTGCCTGTGTGCGTTATATAGAAAAGTAATAAAGGGGTGCATAATGGAAACTGTACAACAATACTATGGAAGTCTTGCATGTATGTTGAAAAAATTTGATAAGTATGCAAGACAAGATGCTTTTCAAGGGATAACAGTAGCAGAGTTTGAAATATGGCGCACACAGGCACGGCAACACTTATATGAGCTATTAGGCTTGCAATTCATGGAAAAAGTGTCGCCTTGCGCATACAAAATGCAATCCAATATTCTACTGGAAAATGGCGTTGTGCGGGAGAAGTGGCGCATACAAACAGAGCCTGATGTGTGGATGCCTTTTTATATTTTACATCCGACAAAAATCGAAAGTGAAACACGTTGTTTCCTGTGTTTTCCGGGGCATCAGGGCGCTGGTAAAGAAAGTGTGGCGGGGCGCACAGACATCCCTGCGGTGGCAAACGCCATCAAAAAATACGAATACGATTATGGTCTACAGCTTGCCTTGCAAGGTCACTGGGCCATTTGCCCCGATTGTCGAGGCTTTGGAGAGCGACGCGACGAGGCGTTGCAAAACGATGAAGAAAGTTCTTATATGAATGGAACTTGCTTTCAATTATCCCACATGGCAGAATCTATGGGGCAAACGGTAGCAGGCATGTGCACCTGGGACTATATGCGTTTGATTGATTGGATGGAGCAAGAGCAACGCTGGGATATGAAACGCCTTTCGTGCCTTGGATTTTCAGGTGGCGGAATGCAATCCTTATGGCTTGCAGCTCTGGATGATCGTGTGCAACTTGCTGTCATTAGTGGCTATTTTTATGGCTACAAAGATTCTTTATTGGTTTTAAATTCTAATTGTAGTTGCAATTATGTACCAGGTTTGTTTCGGCATTACGATATGTGTGATCTTGCTTCGTTGATTGCGCCTCGGCCGCTTGTAATTCAATCTTGCCGTGACGATCATTTAAATGGTGCACGAGGCATCAACAACGTATTAGAACAAATGCAGCATTTAAAAAAGCAATATCTACTTTTTCAATCAGAAAATCATTTGTGTCACGATATTTGCGAGGGTGGTCATCAATGGCATGGGGAACATATCCCTATGGCAATAAAAAAAGTTTTGGAGTGTAACGATGATAAGTGTAATGCAATGCGATGAGATAGTGGAAAAGCGTATCTTTTGGGCGAGCGATTCTACTGTGCAAACGAATACATTTGACACATGGCCACAAACTGGCATCGGCCAAATGTTTGTATTGTTTTGCGCTCCTAGGGTGCAAGTACATAACTATGCTAAAAATGGCGCTAGCACAAAAAGTTTTTTAGATCTTGGTCTATGGGATAAATTGATGCACCAATTACAAGCAGACGATTTTGTCTTTTTGCAGTTTGGTCATAATGACAATAAACCAGAAAACCCAGAGCGCTATACATCCCCTTGGCAATCTTACACAGAAAATTTATGTAAAATGGCGCGAGATGCACAGCGGAAAGGTGCTATGCCAGTGATGATAACACCGTTGGCACGCAGTAAATTTAATAAGGATAATACTTTGTGCGAAACACATGGTGAGTATCCAGATGCCATGCGCACGCTTGCCGCACAGTTGCAACTTCCTTGCATTGATTTAACTGCACACAGCATGCAATTTTTGACACAAGTTGGCGAGGAAAATGCGCGCACTTTACATTTGCATTTTACCCCTGGTGAATTTGACGCATTCCCACAAGGTGCGAGTGATACAACACATTTATCCCCTAAAGGGGCATTTGTATACGCACGTCTAATTGCACAAGAAATAGTAAAACTAAAAAGTCCCTATAACACATTAGTAGCACAGAATAATGTCGGGGAATCATAATCATGAAAAGGTAGGTAAAACTGTGGACTTTACTATTGTAGAGGTTTTCAATCGTAGTATCACGATAGAGTTGCAAACAAAAACAGCATATCGTGCACCAGAATCATATACGTTTTTATTAAACGGCGTACCAGTGTGCGAGGAAGATAAAAATGTAATTTCAATTTATAACCTTTCGCCCGATACACGCTATGAAGTAGGTTTGCAATGCAAAGGAGAAACCATCTATCACACTGTGCGCACAGAAAAGGAAAGTGCTTGCTTAAACGTGCGTCAATTTGGCGCTATGGCAGATGGGCAAACAGATGATACTGCTAAATTACAGGCGGCTATTTTGTCTTGCCCTCCCAAAGGGACGGTGCGCATTCCGTGTGGAATTTATCGCACAAGCTCTCTGTTTTTAAAAAGCAACATTACACTTTGGATAGAAAAAGGCGCTGTACTGCTTGGAGAAACGAATAGAGAATATTACCCTGTTTTGCCCGGTATGACGCCAACTCAAACAACTGTGGAAGAATACAATTTAGGCACATGGGAGGGAAACCCTCTAGATATGTTTGCATCGTTGCTCACAGGTATCGAAATAGAAAATGTAAACATTATTGGCGAAGGAACTTTAGATGCAAATGCACAAAATGGAGATTGGTGGCACGAAGTACGTACACGCCGAATAGCATGGCGTCCACGAATGCTAAGCTTAGTGCGATGTTCAAATATACGAGTACAAGGCATAACCTTGCAAAATTCTTATGCGTGGACAGTGCACCCTTACTATAGCAAAAATATTTCTTTTTACGATTTGCAAATTCAAAACAACGATACTTCACCAAACACAGATGGTATCGACCCTGAAAGTTGCATAAATGTAACCATTTTAGGAGTGAAAATCTCAGTTGGTGACGACTGTGTTGCATTAAAAAGCGGCAAATATTATATGGCATGTAAACACTGGCAGCCTACACGGCACGTGGTTGTGAGAAACTGCCTAATGGAACGTGGTCACGGTGGGGTTGTGATTGGCAGCGAGGTAGCTGGCGGTGTGGAAGATATTCATGTGTCACAGTGTATTTTCAAAAGCACCGACCGTGGCTTACGCGTGAAAACAAGACGAGGAAGAGGACAACGGAGCATCTTGCGAGATATTGTTTTTGAAAATGTAAAAATGGTAGATGTTTGTATGCCATTTACCGTAAATATGTTCTATTTTTGCGACCCTGACGGCCATGCTCCTAATGTGCAAAATCAAGCACATCAGCCTGTGGATCACAGTACACCTCGTGTTGAAAACATCGTAGCGAGAGATATTGTTTGTACAGGAGCAGGCGTGTGCGGTGTTTGTATTTATGGTTTGCCAGAGCAACCAGTAGATTCTTTCACTTTGGAACGTGTTCAAATTTTCTTTGCGCCAGAGGCTGTTGCACAAGTGCCTTTGATGATGGATGATTTCCCACAAATGAAACAGTGTGGCATTTTTGTTAAAAATCTTAAAAATCTCTTATTGCGAGAAGTTACCGTGACAGGAAGCAATGATTCTAATCCAATAGTAGTTGACGTGAAAAATGAAATTCAAAAGGAGGTGTCATATGTTACATATTGAGGTGGCATTAGATGGAACAGGCCATTTTATTACTATACAAGAAGCTATAAATAGTATACCTTATAATGTTGAAGCTGTGATTACATTGAAACCGGGTAAGTATCGGGAGAAAATTTTTTGCGAAAAACGAAAGTTGATTTTACAAGGTTCTGGCACAACACACACATATATCATATGGCAGGACGGTGCGCACAATCTTCATCAAGATGGTAGAAAGACTGGCACATTCCGTAGCTATACAGCTTTTTTTGGCGGCGAACATATTACAGTGCGCGACTTAACAATAGAAAATGCAGCAGGCGATGGCAGAGTTGTGGGACAAGCAATGGCAGCCTATGTTGATGCAGAAAAAGTTTTTTTTGAAAATGTGTATTTGATTTCTTGCCAAGACACTTTATTTTGCGCACCATTACCACAACAAGAGCGAGAAAAAAACGGTTTTTTAGGGCCAAGGGCTTATTCTTCAAGACGTAAAACAAAACAATATTATAAAAATTGCTTTATAAGTGGCGATATTGATTTTATTTTTGGTGGTGCAGATGCTGTGTTTGAAATGTGTAAGATCTTCTCAAAAAACAGAGGTGAAAAAATTAACGGCTATGTGTCGGCACCTTGTGGCGGTGCAAGTGATTTGGGATTTGTGTTTTTATCTTGTCACTTTGATTCGGATTGTTCGCTTGACAGTGTTTATTTAGGGCGTCCGTGGCGCTCACATGGTAAAACATCTCTACTAAAATGCACATTAGAAGAACATATTATACCGACGGGGTGGAGTGGCTGGGCAGGTGCAAACGTGCCAGAACCAGAAGCTTTTTTTGCTGAATATGAATGTACCGGTAGAGGTGCACATGGCACACGCGTTTCATGGGCGCATAAAATGACAAAAGACGAGGCAGAGATTCTTTTAGCGCAAGTAAACACATTGCGCCGTAGTGTGATTGGTCATGGAGCAATGCTATTCACTTAAAAACATAAAGTGCGAGAATAAATCACGCTCTATTAGAGTTTCCACATTATTCTTTATCCAATAAAGGATGTCGAACTTTTTATATAGACGCTAATCGCCGCTATCAATGTTGACAAAGTTATGCATATAGTTTTGTATAATTTGAAAACGTGCATCGTCGGATACATAATCCAAAACTTTAATAACAACTAATTCTCTATTCGCTCAGGATTTCGGTTTTTATGCTAATGTTCGTAAACTTATTGTTTGAATCTCACAGGGAAAGCACTAACTAGATGCCCTTCATTTCTAACATGTTTGAGTTTTCTAAGTTTCCTGTTTTTTCATTGTAGCATTTCTGCCTATTGAAATTTTCAAATTCTCCATCTATAGTTCTAAATTTATTTTGTATAATAAATTCTACATATGCCAAACAATAATCTGTTTTTCCCATTTTATCAAAGCAATGTATTTTATACATGCTCCATTGTCAAACATTTGTCTTTTTGTCTTTTTATTGTGCCTCTCTGTCAGAGCTTTCTTTCTATAGGTACCATTATAATGTTCTATCTCTGTAATAATATTCTTAAAGTGATATTTTCACAGGCAGTTCAACACGGCCGCCCCCGAAGTTCAGCACATAGGCATGGCTATCCCTTGGGAGGCGGTTTATATATTTTTTGATGATTATTTTATTATAAAAAGATTACTGCTATCCCCATTATTCTCCCTATACCGCCTCTGCTTTCGCAGTAATCCATATTTTTCAAGGTCGGCAAGGGCGCGTTTCACCGTAGACACCGAGAGCGAAGTGTCACGGGCTATGGTGCGAATGGACGGCCAGCATTTGCCGTCTTTATCCGCTCTGTCTTTAAGGTTTATATACACAATCTTAGCCCGTGAGGGCAGTGGCTCGTTATATAAATTGCCGTATAAACTCAATGGGCATCACCTCCAAATGTTTGTTTGAATTCTTTGTTTTTCTTAATCTGCGGTCGTCCGCTCGGCATTTCTACAGGCGCTGTGTGATGAATACCTTTGTTTGCATTTTTCTTAGTTTTGGCAGGCTCTGCGTTCTGCAACTTTATTGCACCCTGTGATTTTAAAATATTCATCTCTAACTCATTTTTGTCGGCATAATAAACCTTTCGGTGAGATTTTTCCGCTGTTTGATATGGCTTTGTAAAAGTTATGCCCCACTCCAAAAACAAGCGTAGCCGTGCTTTCATAGGATTTGTGCCTGTTTTCATAACAATAAAATGCCCCTTGGGTAGCGACTTTAACTCATCTGCTGTCATTAGCGCACGCTCCATCATCTGCAAATTTTGTGACGGCTCATCTTTGCCACGGTTTACTGCACCGGATTGAACTGTTCTGCTGCCGAGTGCCTTTGACAGCACCTCGGCGGTTTGGCTGTTCGGTGCAAAGCCACCGAAGATGGTGAGCTGGGTGTTGTCGGTAATTATCTCCGCACCCTCGTCACCATAGTTTTGTCGGAGCTGGGCAAAGCTTTGTATTATAGGCACAACAGATATTTTGCGTGACCGCCCTGCTGATAGCATCATCTCGAAACTTTCTATCTTAGGAATAGTCCCGATTTCATCTGCAAATATCATTACACGGTTTGGCAGTGCGCCACCGTTTTCATCGGCTATCTGTAGTAATTCACGATAAAATTGTTGCAAAAATAAACTTACCATGAAGTGCTTGGTCGCATCTTCCTCCGGTAAAATTATAAACACCGCAGATTTGTTTTTACAAAAGGTTTCAGCATCTATTTCGGTGTCAAAGCATAGTATTTGCTCAAGTTCGGAATCAAGAAAAGAGTTAAGCCGTGATAGCACTGTTGACAGGATTGATGCCATGCCTTGATCTGAGGTGTTGAGTGCCGCACCGCTGAACCACCTCGCCTTGTGTTCCTTGGGTAACCTGTTCATCAGCAATTTAAACTGACTTGTCGGTGGTATGCCGTTGATTTGCGGCAGTGGCTCCATTAAATCTTGCACCATTTTGAACACCGAAACAATATGGCGTTGCTCCACCATTTTGCCGTTTATTTTTTGTGGTGCAAGGTATTCCGACACAA
>CAYJNL010000039.1:0-22505 GCA_964371675.1 uncultured Bacteroides sp.
GGCTCTTTTTGCGCCGTTTTACGCTTTTTTTGCGTAGGGCGGTGCTTTTTTTGTGCGCGTTACTATCACAATTTTAAGCAAAAATCATTTACATTTTTATGCCTATGTGTTATAATGTAAAGCGTATATATCACACATAAAAAATAATAAATTACAGGAGTTGTATATTTTGAAAAAGTTTGTTTTAAAGTTAATTTTGGGGCTTGTTTTAATGCTTGCCGTGTTGCCGCTTAGCAGTTTTGCATCTACCGGCACAGTAAAGGTTACAGGCGTTACGCTTATACCCGGCAAATACTATGAGGTGCCGAATGGTGGCGAGCTAATTAATATACCGCTTGACGCTGCGCCGAAAGATTACAAAACTATTCATTTGTCTGCCGATTCTTCTACATTAACACTTAACTATGTTTCAATGAACACAAGAAAAGAAGAAGACTTTATTTGGACAGACCTTGAACACCTTACAATAGAACTTGATTCAGTGAATTACATTAACAATCAAAGCAATATACTTAAAGGACATGGAATTGTTGGTAATAATGTTACAATTAAAGGAGGACTAGCTTTAGATGTTTTTTCCGAAGAAGGCATTGAACTCACAGGGGATCTTGTAATTTATCCTACCGTAAATTTTACCAGTGCCTATGCTGATGTTGTACAAGCGGCTAATGTATACATTAAAGCTTTTTCTACTACAAATTTTAATACTTTTGCTCATAGAGCGTTTTCGCCCGGTACTAATGTTATTATAGACCCTCTACCTGAAAGTTATTCGTATATGTGGAAGCCCAATACCAGTTTAGCAACGCCGGTAACAGATATATCCCCCTATATCGGAACAAATTTCACAGGTGCGAGCTTTTCTTTCGGATTTGTACGTAATGCCATAACTGACGGACAGCTTAGAATTTATAGAACTTTGGTTACACAGCAAAATGCAGCAGATATATTGCTAGACGGCACAATGTCTTATGATTTTAACACAAAAACCTTGTATATGAACAATGTTAATTTTACAGAATCTTTTAGCACCAAGGAACCTTTTATTGAAAGTAAAGTAGAGGGGCTGAATATAGCTGTACAAGGGAACAATAGTGTTACTAATAGTGATAACGCCGGCAAGTTAATTATGCTTTATTACGATGCTATAATAAAAGGCGGTGGAACACTCAACCTTAAAAATGAAAGCGAATGTATTCAAAGTTATCAAGATTCAAGTAGTGGCGAGGCGGTTGTTAATTTAACTGTCGAAGATGTAACGTTAAACGCTACTAGTTATGGAAATGCAATATCACAGGCAAACTCAAATTCAGCAAAACTTAACCTTATTGTTAAAGACGGTGCTGTAATTAATGCGGAATCTACGTCAAACTATAATCAAGAAGGTATAGATGTTAACAGTATAAACATTAGTGGTGGCAGTGTAACAGCCAAGGGGGTAATACCTTTAAGTGTTAATGGTTTTGGCAATGGTAGCTTTGTTATGACAGGTGGTAAGCTAAATGCAATAACAATACCTCATAGTTTGGGTTGGGGGCATAGAGCTGGCATTCATATTCATGACGATACTGAAATTATAGAAATGCACGGTGGTGAAATAACAGTAATTACCGAAAACTTGCAAGCAATAAGAATGGGTGATAAGCCGATTTTAATGACAGGTGGCACAATAACCGCACAAGCTGAATCTACGGCGATTATTGACGGAATCAAGTTTGAAAATTTACCACCTAACGTGCAATTAGCAGACGGGCTTGTGCTGGATTTTGAAGCAGGAGACTCTGCTGATAATATAACAACCACAGATATTAGCACCTACACAGGCAGCAAATACGTAAGGCTTGAAATAGGCTACCCACTATATGTGGGCAATGTTATGGTAACACCGCAAAACGCAGATAGCATAACAGGTGGCGGCATAACAGCAGGCACAGCAAGCTATAACCTAACAGAGGGTGTGCTTAGCCTTGACAATGTTAACGTGGCTACAACAGCGGCAGGCATACCTGCAATAGATAGTAAATTAGCAAACCTTACAATTAATTTAAAGGGCAATAACACGCTAAGCGCAACAGGCACAGGAGTAAACGCCATAAATACAAGCGGATTAATTGCACTAACAGGAGACGGCACACTAACAGCGCAAGGTAGCAGTGCGGCATTTTCAACAGCACCAAGCAGCGTGGCGCTTGCAGGGGGGCTTACATATCAGCTAAAAGCAGGAGAGCAAGAGAGCAGCGCGGCTTTAATAGCAAGCCCAACAGATACAGATTATACAAGTAATAAATATGTAAAATTTGAAATAGGCTACCCATTAGTTATAGGTGGTATGTTTGTAACACCGCAAAATAGTAGCAGCATACCAACAAAAAGCGGCACAGCATATTACGACCCATACACAAAAACAGTAACTTTAGACAACGCTATACTTGAGAGCGACACAGCAGGCAAGGCAGTAGTGGAAATATTGGGCGAGAATATGACAATTGAAAACATTGGCACAAACAGTATTGTAAACACTAACAGCACAGCTGCAAACAGTGATGCAATTAGCGCTAAATTCCCATTTACAATCTCGGGAGAGGGCGTATTAAACGCAAAGAGTGGCACTAATAGCAGTTATGCTGTAACCGGCAAAGCTACAATAACAGGCGGTAAGCAAAGCTTTATAGGTAGCGCTGCGGCGTTTAGCCAAACACCAATAATGGCGCCAATTTATGGCTCTATGCCACAAATTAGCGGCAATGCAGATTTTAGCGGCACAGAGGTTGGCATAGCCTTTATGAGGTTTAATGCTGAAAAATCCACACTGCCAAGCTATACAAGGGTTGTTATAACACCGCTGGACGCACAAACAGTACAGCGTTTGCAAAAAGAAATGCAAACCACAGACGGCACAGCAGAACCCACGCTTTACGTGGATATAAAACTGCTAAACGACGACCACATGGAAGTACAGCCAACAGCAGGCACGGTAATACACCTTGACATACCGCACATAAAAGCGGGAGACAACATTACATTTGTGCACGAGATAACAAACGCAGACGGAACAATGAGCTATGAGAAAGTAAATTTAACAGCTGTTGAAAGCGGCTTTAGCTTTGCACCTACAAGTTTGTCTCCATTTGGTTTTTACAGAATTTTACCTGTATCAAACCCGGCACTTGCACCACTTACAGGTGTGTATAGTTAATTAAAAAAATTAAGTTATTAGCGCCCACATATAGCCAAAGCTTTGGTTATGTGTGGGCGTTTTATAAATGACTTTGTGTATAATAAATTAGTTCACCACATAATTTTTACAACTTGATAACATCTTCAATACATCCCCATTACATAGGCATGTAATAATTTACACATAAAATAAAGTGCTACAAGAAAAAATTAAACCTAAAGTCAGCAAAAAAATTGTGTGTAAAAGCTTTAAGCTTATATTAAAATGTATTATCAAAAGCAAAAATGAGCGGAGGAATTAAAATGCAAAATATTAACAAAAAGTATATTAAAAAAACAATATTACTAATGGGAATAATTATAACAACTTTTTTAACCTCTTGCGGTGCAGCAGCGCAGCAGGCGCAAGAGCCACAGGAGCCGGTTATAACGCAAGACGATATTACGCCAAGCGCCACAGTGGAAGAGGTGCTTGAAATTGATGCAGGCGAGGGCAAAAACTACGCATATTTGTGGGAGGCAGAGGACATTGACGCCGCCATGCAGGAATATGACAAAGTTTATTATACGCCGCATATTGAAAACGCAAGCGGTGAGCAAAAAGAGTGGCTGGAATCAGAGCGCGAGAGAAAAAAAGAGCAATTACAAGAAGAACTTAGCTTTACCCCTGTGATAAGTGCACAAGAGGCGGCAAATGTGGTGGCTGTTTTTGCGCAAAAAGCATACGGCATTAATGCAGAGGAATATACAATTAAAATGTCGCTTGGCGTTGGCGTAACAGATATGTTAACATCACAGGTAAATGAAGAAATGCTAATTTGGCATGTTAGTGTTTACAATAAAGAGACTGACTCATACTATATTTTACTTATAGATGCAAACACATCTTATATACTTGATTCTAGCATATCACTTGATTTTTCAGTTATTGACGAGTTGCAAGGCGAGAAAATAGCAGAGTGCTTCAACGTGACAAGCACAGTGGACCTTGGTTATGTGACAGGCACATGGGATGAAAACCACGAGAGTTTTGAAAGCACAATTAACAAAAAGAAAGAAGAGCTAAGAGCCGAATTTGAGCAAAGCGGTTTTTCACAAGGTGTAAACATTGCGCAAATTGAGCCTGTTTTTACAGAATCAACCCACCCCTCGGGCATTGATGAGGAATTTTTAGCATTTTTAATAAAACTTGAGGACGGCAGAGAAATAACATTTACAAACTTACCTTTTACAGCGCCGTATACTGAATATAATTATGGCGGCTACCCCCTAAAGGGCTACCATATTAGCACGCAAGCGTCAATTACATTTTCGTGATGACAAAAGTTTTCTTATTTAAAACATTAAACACCATTTTCAAAGAAAGGGAAAACCATGGCTAACATAAAAAACCACCCCGTATACAAAATATGCTGTTATATACTTACATTAATTATAATAAACCTCACATTTGTGTCTTGCGGCTATTTAACACAGCCCACAGAGGAGCAAACACAGCACGTAATTACTGCTGATGACTTAACGCCCTCCACAACAGTGCAAGATATTTTGCAAAGCACAGAGACAGACGGCGTTGACTATAAATATTACTGGCTTGCAGAGGATATTGACGGCACAATTGATATGATGCGCAAGACAAGTTTGTATGACAACAGCACAGAGCCTGAAATAGTCGCCTTTGAAAAAATGGCGCAAGAACAGCAAAAAATGCTTGAACAAGAGTTTGCTATACTTAGCGCAGTAACACCGCAACAAGCTACTAATATTGCGGTTAGCATGGTAAAAAAGGCGTATGGCATCAGTTTTGACGAGCAGTATTACATACACCTCAACTTATATGAAAAAGAGGGAGGCGGCGCAAAATGGGCGGTGTACATGAAATTGTGGGACAGCGACTTAGATGCAGATGTGGAACTTGACGCAACAACCGGAGCGCTCTTATTTTTAAACTTGCAAGAGACAGCGCCCACACAAGAAGGCATGGAAAACACGCAAATAGCACAGAGCTATACAGTGCATGAAAAACTGCAAAGCGGCATTATTAATGGCATGTGGGACGAAACACACGAGAGTTTTGACGCCACAGCGCAAAAACTGCAAGAGGAGCTGACGGCGGCACTTACTGATAGTGAAGTGTTACAAGGCGCAATTGTAACTGATGTTAACTATGCGCTAGAATTAAAGCAAAAGCACAAAACAACGCAAAGCAATGTGTGCCTTGTTTTTAACATAACACTGGACGACGGCAGAGCACTGGAGGCTGTGCGAAAACAAGACATAGCGCCGTATGTAGATTATCAGTACAACAACAAGGCGTTAACAGGGTATACGCTTGTTTTTGGGTAAAAAGCCTTTAGCAAATAAAGTATTAATTTTGCGCATTTTTTAAAACTGAGGTTTATTGACAGCATTAAATATAACAAAAGCATTGTATGCTTGCCGCAGGGCTTACACAAATTTAAACACAAAGTGCAAGATTACATGTCTAATAAAAATTACAAAAGAAAGGTAAATAAAAACCATGATTAACAATAAACAGAGCACAACAAATAAAATTTTGTGCTATATATTAATTACAGGTATAATAACCTTGTCGTTTACGTCTTGCAGTTATTTAACACAGCCCACAGAGGAGCAAACACAGCATGTAGTTACCAGCGACGACTTAACGCCCTCCACAACAGTGGAGGACATTATTGCAACCGCCGAGACAGACGGCGTTAATTACGATTATTTCTGGGCGGCAGGCGATATAGATGCGGCACTTGCCGAAATGGCAATGTATGGTTTTACAACAGAAACCCCCGAGGAGGAAGAGCGGCTACGTAGCGAGTTTTTGGAAAATGAGCGCCGAGCACTTGAAGAAGAGGCAAAAATAAGCTATGTGGTGTCTGCCCAAGAGGCGGCAAACCTTGCCGCAAGCGTTACAACAAAAGCGCTTGGCATAAACCTTGATGTACAGCACTATACAGATCTGCAACTGATGCAGAATGATAATTCACAAAGCTTTTGGAGTGTATACACAAGCGTAGAGGGTGGTTTTCATGTAAATGTATACATAGACGCCATTACAGGTCAATTTATCGGAATAAAATTAGAAATTTTGCCTGATTCACATGAAAGATTACTTGAAAGAATTGAAACACTTGAAGCGCAAAAAGTGGCAGAGTGCTTTGTTGTAACACAAGAGTACGATAACGGCACAATAGACGGCATATGGGACGAAACACATGAGAGCTACGACAGCACAACAGCAAAGCTGGAAGAAGAGCTTACAGAGGCACTGTTTGAATACAATATTTTGCAAGGCGCAAGCATAACAAGTGTGGAGATTTTGCATGAGTTTCCCGAATATCCGCCGCAATACGGAGAAATTAATGAATTGCTTTTTACAATAGAGCTAAGCGACGGCAGAACACTGCGTGCAATAAGGCGCCGTGACACAGCACCATACATTAACTATTACATAAACGACCGTGTGCTGTCGGCTTATTCATTATTGTTTATGTAGTTTTGAAAGTAAAAGCTAAAAAGTTAAACGCTTTTTGGGTAAAGGCTAAAAACTGAAGGTATTGCTATGCAGATGGGAATTATAGTTTATTTATTGTTTGTTTATTTATTGCGATGATACCTGTTATTAATATTTGCTAACACTAAAATACAAATAGCTCTTATATACTGTAAGGGTTATTTGTGTTTTATTTTATGGCGGTGCTACGCACATGCCAATTTATATTTTGCTACACAAAATATAAATAATGTGTGGTAGCGTTACATGTGAAATTAATTATAAGAAGCCAAGTGTAATAAGCAAGACTAAAAACTAAAACAAAGCTAATAACAAAAAACAACGGATGATAAGCAAGGCGAAAAATTAGAACCCATTAATACCATTAGAGCGCATGGGTCAAAAAAGTTGTCATTAAGAATTGTTCTTTTTTGAGCGTAGGCGGTCTTATGGTATGACTCTTAGAGCACAGCGTTTAGGGGACCGGGGGAATAAATCGCGACGCACCGCAGTGCTAGTGTCAAAAGCCAACCGCCGCAAGGCGGCTCTTGGGCTTTTGACCAACCCCCGGCGCTTTTGCTACTTTTCACGCTGAAAAGTAGGAACTACTCTTCCGTAGCAAGCTAAGTTTTTTAATCAAAACCTATAATTTTGCCAATTTTTGCAACAAGGTAATCTCAATAAGCACAACTACCGATTATATAAATAATCCTTATATCTTGTTTAGATTATTTATAATTTATTTTATGGCGGTGCTACGCACATGCCGATTTATATTAGCTTACGCTAATATAAATAATCCACAGAAAAAACCAACTTACACAGTAATAAACTCATATACGTTTCATTTGCCTAATATCCATCAATTTCTAGTATTAACAAAATACAGTTTTTTGTCGATAATTATATGATAACACAAAAACAGAACTCTATAAGAGCGTGTATCCCTTTAAAAAAATATGCCAAAATTTTTGCTCTTTACAGAGATTTAAAACTACTTGAGCTGTGCACAAAATGGAGATTAGCGTGAAAAATCACGCTAACATTATATTAAGGCGTACCGTCACAGACGGCACATGCCAAAAAATCTCCATTCTGTTTAAATATTAATAAACTACTTGTGCTGTGCACAGAATGGAGATTTTTATGAAACGTAAAAAAGAGCTTAAAATTAAAGCCCCAAATACAAATACAAGTGGTATTGTGCTTTCAATAGGCATGATAGTTAAAGACGAGATACGCAGTATAGAGCGCTGCTTAAAAGCGCTGGAACCACTGCGTAAAGCACTGCCGTGCCAGCTTGTAATTGCAGACACAGGCAGTACAGACGGCACACGTGAAATTGTGCAAGAGTACGCCGATATATGCTTTGACTTTGAGTGGATAAGCGACTTTTCAGCAGCGAGGAACGCCGTGCTTGACAAATGCACAGGTGTTTGGAACATGTATGTAGACGCTGACGAGTATCTTGATGAAGACATAAGTGAGCTTGTAAAATTTTTGACACATGAGCACGTGTATCAAGGTTTTTTTGTAACACAGCGCAATTATCGTGATTTGAATATGAAAAAAAGCTCTTACAGCGATTTTATAGCTATGAGGATAATACTTGCATCTCTTGGCAAAAGGTTTTATGGTGCTATACATGAGCAGTTTGATACTGATGGTGTAACACAATTTTGCAACTTAGAAAATACAATTTTACACCATGACGGATATGCGGGTGATAGAGAACAAGCTAAAATAGATGCAAAAAATGAGCGCAACCTAGTTCTTTTGCGCGAAGAGCATAAAAAAGACCCTGAAAGCTTGACAACACTTTTACAGTGCATAGAGTCGAGCAACGGCAAATTTTCGTCAGAGAGAATGTCGTACATTTACAAAGGTATGGATTTGCTTACAAATAATACTAAGCTGTGCCAGAATTTTGGTGCTGCAGGTATATACAAACACGCTCAAGTACTGGCGTTAATAAAAAAACTACCCACTTGTGATGAATGGCTTGAATTTGGCAAAGAGCACTTTTCAAAATCTTATTATTACAAGATTGATGTTATGCACATAATGGCTTGGGAATACATAAAGGACAAACGTTATGAAGAGGCGCTTGATGCTGCCGAAATTTACCTTGCAGGCATTAAGAGCTACTATAAAAATAAGGGCAACGAGCCTGAGCTTTTGCAATCGGCAATGACTTTTGTGAGTGAATCAGCAGAGCAAACTACTATTGCAACTAAAGCGTTTTGTCTCATGAAGATGGATAAAACAGACGAAGGCATTAAAGTATTATCTTCTGTTGACACAAAACAGCTTACAAACGAATCTATAACTACATACTTGCTGAGTATATTCAGCGCCCCCGAAGATGCACGTGCACAGAAAATTCTTGCAGATTTGTTTGATGAATACTACTACTATGACGGCACAGAAAAGTGGGCAAAACACTTGATGGCAATGTGTGTTCAGTCTGTGCGCGAATCTTTCAGCACAAAGAAAAAAAATATTGCAGCATACACACTTTGCAGTGGCGATGTTGGCATTTACGCAAACATAATGCAAACAATGGACAGCGCAAAAATAGCACAGCTAACTGAAGATGTTAAAGATTTCCACAACATGCCCATGAGCGTTTACGCACATTTAATGGCGCACGGTGTGGCGTTCCCCGATAAATTTTATAACTGCAATTACACATTTTTGCTTAATACAGCAGGCGCACTTGCTAAAGACAAAAGTGTTTTTAACGCACTGCCAAACTGGGTAAGTACTGATGATTTTGGCGAATCTTTGAAAAAATTTAAGTTCTTGTTTGACTTAACATCAGAAGTTTTAAAGAAAGCGCACTGGAAAAAGAACACAGAAAAACAAGGCACAGATGAAAACGAGCACATTTTAAGCAACACAATAAACTTTGAGGATAAAAAAGACGAGCAGACAGCGTGTGACATAATTGAAATTTACGGCAGTGTTGCACAGCCGTATTTGCAAGCATATTACTCACAAGATGTACTTCAAAGCAGCGAGGAGTGGGGCGCACTGTTGCCGGAGCATCACTTTGCAATGCTTTTCACAAAGGCTCAAGAGGCACTGCAAAATAAGGACGAGCTTGGCCTTGTGCGCTTTTTAAGGCAGGGTGTAAAAATATGCCCTAATATGTCAGTTGCGGTTACGCTCATGCTTAAAACGTACAATGTTAAGCAAAATATTGACAGTGTCCCCGAGGCATCTGTGGAGATGAGGCAGCTAGCGGTAAAAATTAAGGAAATACTTTCAAAATTTGACAAAAACAGCCCCGAGGTTGCACAAATTATGCAAAGCGAGGCATACATGCAGGTTAAGCACCTGATAGAAGATTAATATTTTTTGTTGAAATTGCAAATAAAATGTAGGGTCATGGCTTGCCATGACCCTACAAATTTTTTGTACAATATGTATTTGTTACATGCACTTTTTGGCTTGGCTAGCGCTTGCCCTACAATTTTGTGCGTAATTATAACGTAGTTATAACCTACGGGCACAGTAGAGCCTCTAACCCTACTAATTATTAGGGAAATAATTGTGTGCCTGCTTGTGGGTTGCCACCTTGATTAAATATTTTATCAATCTCACAAGTCCAAACAGCGGCAATCGGTGCATTTAAAAAGGCGAATTTTTCAGTTAAATCTTTATAAATAACGTCATCTGTGTGCCTTGTGGCGTTAACACCGTTAACAAGGTAAGACTCTGCACCTTTTTCTGCTAAAATTGCAATTTTGCCTGTATCTAAAAGGTTTTTTGATGTCTTTTTCATCATTACTTCAGCAAAAGCAAGTGTATCGTCGTTAAATACAATAACAGTGCCTGCAACAATAGCGTGTAGCTCGCCCTCGGCTGAAATTGTAGCTATAATTTTTGCCGCCTTTGGGTCTTGAAATAAAGCTTTTACGTTTTCTAAATTTTTCATTGTAAATTCTCCTTAGTAAGTTTTTATGATTGACTTTGTTTTTCTTAGTTGATATAATATTAGCATGTAAAAAACGTATAGTCAATAACGCAAAATAATATGAGGAGGTAAGGAAAATATGAGTGCCTGCAAAGCTGATCACTGCCCTTGCAAAGAGGAATGCCCACTTCAAGTTGCGCTAAAAAAAATTGGAGGCAAGTGGAAAATTCCGATTATATGTGTGCTTTCCTCAGGCAAAGGTATTAGATATAGCGAGCTAATGAAAAAAGTGAGCGGAATTACAAATACAATGCTTGCATCTTCGCTAAAAGAGCTTGAAAGAGATGGCTTAATTACAAGAATTCAGTATAATGAAATGCCAATTAGAGTTGAGTATTTTATTACAGATAAATCAAAAGAGCTTATTGGTGCTATGCAAGCACTTGCACTGTGGGGTGCAAAATAAAGCATGTAAAGTTGAAAGTGCACAACGGGCAAAGCGGATATAAAAGGCAACGTGTTCTTATAGTTTAAATTTTATAAAAATACTTTTATGCCTTGTTGTAAAAAGTGTATGCCTTAATTTTAAGCATAAAAGCACCTTTTAGCGAAAGCTAAAAGGTGCTTATATTGTTTTGCGCTCCGATTGGATTGCTTATAAAAATTTATATAGTAATTTTATTAAGCTATAAATTAATATCCATTTTAGATAATTAATTTTTTACTTCTCTAACTTTTTTTGCAAGAAAACTAATAATAACTTGTACAAATGTAATTACAACCATTACTATAGTCCAGCTGTCAACAATAACCATTTTTAGTCTCATATCTTGTGTTAGTAAAAATACAACAATAGATATAATTGCTACTGCTATGCTTGCAAAACGTGCAAAACCTTTGCGTTTAATTTGTATGTCGTCGCTATTTTCTTCTTCACTGTCGTTTTGTTTGCCTGCAAAGTAACCTATAACTAAAGCTATTGAAATAAAAGCCGTTACTATTGTTAAGATTAAGTTTAATAATGCCCAAGCACCATTGCCTGTTGCAAGAGGAAGCTCAGTTTCATTAATGCTAGCTTCTTGTGTATCTGCACCATTTGCAGAAGGTAACTCTGTGTCAACTAAAGAAATTTCTTCAACCTCAGTTGTTTCAAGTTCTTGCGCTTCTGTTGGCTCAATTTCCGGAGTAGTTACAACAGGTGTAACAGTTGTTTCAGGTACTACAGTTGTTGTGCCGGGTGTAGTAGGAGGAACAGTTGTGCCGGGTGTAGTAGGAGGAACTGTTGTTTCAGGTTCTTCTGTAGGAGGAACAGTTGTGTCGGGTTCTTCTGTAGGAGGAACAGTTGTGTCGGGCTCTTCTGTAGGAGGAACAGGTACAACAGGTGCAGGTGTTATAGTTAGTAAGCCATTGTTAATAATAATGTTATAGTTGCTATTACTTACAACATCAGCTGTTACAACGTAATCGCCAACTGCTTCGCCTGCTGTTCTCTTTAAAGTGTAATCAATTTTGTCACTGCCTTGTAGCCCGCTGAAATTTGCAACTAAAGTAGGGTCTTTAATACCGAATACTTTGCTGTGTGTTGCTATATTAAGTGTAGCATCACGTTTTTCAATAATTGCTGTCAATGTAATTGTTGTGCTTTCGTAGCCCGGTGCGCTTGCACGTATTTCCACTTTATAGCTACCGGCATTCTTTACATTTGGTATGCTTGTGCTAAATGGTGCGTTATCAATGCTGTACTCAATTTTTGCGTTAGGTACAGAGCTTGTAATATCACTTACAGCGTCATATGATGTTGCGCTATATACTGTGTTTAAAGCTTTTGCAGAAACAGTTAAGCTATTTAATGAAGTAATGCTAAAGCTAGCACTGTCTGCGCTTAAAATATAATTGCTAAACGCTGAATTGCTTTGTAAACTTGCCAATGTAGTACCGTTAATATTTACAGTATATTGGCCCGGTAATGCTGTTTGCAAATCACTTATAACAATATTGCTGTTGTCAAGCACGTCAAATAAAGGTGTACTTGCTGCTATTGCACTGTTTATTGTGTTTTCATCGCTTTGAGATTTAGGGCCGTTTGCCGCATTAACAGAAGGTATGCTATAAGCTATTGTAGATAAGCTTCCAAAAGCATGTGCCCCTGAAATGTTAGGATATATTTTAAGTGGCGCTTTATTAATTTGAACGCTCACAGTTGTAGTAATTTCTGTATATCGTGGTGCGCTTGCCTTTACTGTAATTGTATAGTTACCTGCATCTACAAGTGTAGGTTTAGTGCTTGAAAATGCACCGCCATTTACACTGTACGAGTAAGTTAAACCTGAAATGCTCTCGCCTGCCCATGCAGCTGATACAGCTGTTGGCCAGTTAATTGCGTTTGTGTGAGACTGTGCATTGTAATCTGATGTATATGAGCTGTCTGCTATTGTCCAGTTCAATGTTTTATAGGGCATGTAAATAGCATATAAGTTCCAATTGTTATCAATTTCGCTAAGATATCCACCCTCGGGATATTGTGCTGTACCTGCATTCGGTGCAGGATTCCAACCAACAAAGTAATAGTTTTCAGGTGTTACAAAACCGGTTTGCGATAAGTATGCGGCATTGCCATTAGCATTGTTTTCATAAAAAAGAGGGTCTAAATAAGTTGAATCTGTTAAACCTGAGCCGGCAGGATAATTGCTGTAATACGTAATTCTAAATTGCTCAGGTGCCGCAGCAAATGTTGCTAAAGAAAATGTGCTCGGTGTTGATAATGGCAAATCAGCTGCAAGAACAGTGTTGATTATAGCTTCATTTTCTACTTGCTCACTCTTTGGCTCTTCGCTTGCGGGCTCTTCGCTTGCGGGCTCTTCGCTTGCGGGCTCTTCGCTTGCAGGCTCTTCGCTTGCAGGCTCTTCGCTTGCGGGCTCTTCGCTTGTAGGAGCTTCGCTTGCAGGTTCTTCACTTGTAGGAGCTTCGCTTGCAGGTTCTTCGCTTGTAGGCTCTTCACCTGTAGGCTCTTCACCTGTGGGCTCTTCGTCTGTGGTAGATGTGATTTCTTTATCAGTTGATTGAGTTGTTAACTCGTTTTCAAATACATTGTCTTTTTCTAAAGCAAAAATGTTTGCTTGAAATAAATTACATAGAATAGTGAATGTAAGAATAACTGTTAAAATCTTCGTTTTTTTGTTTTGTGTTTTTTGTGGAACATCCTTTGTGCTTTTAGCAGTGTTCCTACTGTACTTGTTCATTATGTTTGCGTCCTTTCAAATTTGTGCTAACTTATGAATGTAATTATATATTTTTTTGGTCACAAAAGTGGTCTCGCTTTTTGAAAAAAATGTGCAATAAATTTGTTTTCGGTCTCAAATGCGGTCTCATTTTGCCAAATTTGGGGGTCTTTTAGCTTTTTCATGGGTAAAAGGCTGCAAAATATAAAAACCATGCCAATTTTTTAGCATGGTTTTTATTAAAATACGTATATTTAATTTTCATCGCGAAACTTCTGTAAATCTGTACATGAAAAGTCTAAACGCAAAGAACGCATTTTTGGTATATTATGAAAGTGTGTTCTAACACGAGAATTAATACCTTTGCAACACTCTATGTCGCTATCTTTAAGTAGTATTACAAATTGGCTTGCACTGTAACGTGCAAATACATCACCGCTATCCAGTGAGGCGCGCAAGCTTTTGCGCAAATGCTGGCTTATTGTATCTAATTGTGGGCTTATGGGGAAAACTTGGCCTTTTTCATCATACACAGTGCATAAAACAAGCCTTACGGAGCTGTCTATTCCCATTACCCCTAAAAGCATTGCTTGGTATATGTGAGAAAACTCATATAAACCACACTCATGTGCGTTTTCAAAAACCTCCGCTTTACATAAGTGCTCATGTGCTTCAGTGATGTTTTTTGCCATGCTTTCATTTTCTAAAGTTAAAGTTTTCATCAGTTCAAGCAAATTAGGTGGTGGCTGTATACCTAAGTCTCGCAACAAACGCTCACATACATTATCATACACTTGGAAAGCCCTGTTAAAATGCTTGCACTCATAAAGTGCTTTAATGTAGTTTAAATATACAGTTTCCTCAAGAGGATATAAACCGAACGCTTGCGTAAGCTCGTCTAATATTTCAGGGTAACATCCTTGCGTTTCAACAAGCTTTATAAGTTTATTTAAAAACATAAAATACCGGTTTTCTAAAAAAGCAAGTTGCTCATTTACCCAGTAATCGCTTAACAAATTGCCTAAAAACACACCGCGATACAAAGATAATGCTTGCTTACATGCCTCAAAAGTATTGTCCTCATCTAAACCGCTTATTATAGACCAACACGCATTAAATGCCTCTAAATCACTAACACAGTTTAAATGTAAATTATAGGCATCATTTTCAAAAATTATTGCATCTACATCTTCTGCAACAAGCCCGCTTTCGCGCAATATTTTCCGCAAACGGTAAATTAAGTTTTTGCAAACAGCGTTCGGGCTATCAAGCTCTTCTGCATCTAAAATAGCATTAATAATTGCCTCGGTGCTTGCCCTGCGCTCAGGGCTGCAAAGCAAAAACACCAGTAATTGCAATGCCTTGTTTGTTTTTATTTTATTGTCTTTAAATATCTCATTATTGCCCAAACTTATGTTAAATCCACCCAATAAAGTTATCTTTATTGTTTTGTCATCTATATTTAAAATTTTCTTATTCATATATATTACCTTTACTTAATTTACGTAAATATTGCTAATTTTAAGCAATTAACTTTTAAATAATAAAAAGTTGCACAACAAAAAAGCTACAACAAAATTTTTGTTATATACTGCAAAATATTTATTATATTAAATAGTATTTATAGTATTGCCCAAACTATTTATTTAATTTTAAAAAAGCAAAATTAGCCTTTGTAATTAACTTATTTTATATTTTATGCTAATTATATAAAATAACACATATATATATTCATATAATAAACTATTATAACGAAAAAATCAATTAATTTTAAATAAGTTGTATGTATAATTGCCCTAAAACCGCTTATATGATTAAACAATTGAAGATTATACACAATAATAGTAATATTTTATTACCCAATACCGCATAGTGAGAGTTTAGATAAGCAAAAATTCATATTAGTTGTTAAACACGAATTTTACCTACCTATTTATACGGTTTATATTATTAAACTTGTATTCCTCAACTTTTAATTAGAAAATTATATCATGAGAAGCGGCAAAATGAAATAAAAAAGCAAACTTATTAATTAACAAGGGCAACAACATGGCACTTTGTGCAAGCGCAATGGCGCAAAGAGTGGTAGTATCACTTCTGGCTTCGAGAACCATTTAAAAGTTATACTACCATTCAAATTATCTACTGTTTTTAGTACAGTTTTTTTATGCTTTTACGTATGTTAGCGACATATCAATAAGAACATCGAGCATCTCAAAACCGACATTTTGCTCTTTTTTAATTTTGTCTGCCCTAACAACAAGCCTTTCAGCCAAAGCTATTACACTGTTTATTATAGATTTTAAAACTAAATTATAATCTAAATCTTCTCTCAAGCTTTTATCACTAACATCTAAATTAATTAATATCATAAATTCTTCAAAAGAATCTAAAAGTCTACTTGTCAACTCATTGCTGGCTTCAATATCGGAATATTCATCTGTGAAAAGCATATCAAATTCTGCAAAAAATCTAAAATAGCCCCCATTTTCGGCGATTAATTTAATTAAAAAATCTTTAAGGAAAAATTCAATTCTATCGTATGAAGTCTTTATAGAATTTGGGAATGCTTGTAACCTATATTTATCTAAAATCTTTTTTAAAATAATTGATTCTATTGTGAAAGCTAATTCTTCTTTTGAAGAAAAATAGCGGTACATAGTTTTTTTGCTCACATTAGCTTTTTGGTAAATATCAATCATTTTAGTTTCGACAAAGCCTTTTTCTATAAATATTTTAGTCGCTACATCAATGATGTTTTCTCGAGTTAGCTCTTTTTGCTCTTCTCTTGTCAATTTCAATATAAAACACCTCTAATAATTATCAATAACAAAGCTATATTTATATATTTTGCCCTTTTTCATCTTATACTCTTGTTTAAGAGACAACATTCCGGGCAAATCTCCACCCACACCTTTTTGTCCGTAATCAATGTTAACTGTCGTTTTTGTAAACTTTGGCAAATCGTGTAAATGCTCTGCTTTGTCAAGCTCATCGTTAGTATATTTTCGCACGCTAACCTCAAGCAATTTCTCGCTATTAGACGTAAATGACAATGTGTTTTTTCCGTCAGAAAGTTTTAAATACCTTGCGTCTGTGTGGTTTGCATTTTCTTGTGGGCGCATATATCTGTGGGCAAAATCATCAATTTTTCCGTTATATATTCCGGTTTTATAGCCTGTTTTTCTGTCGCAATAATTTTCCTGTGGCCCGCGTGCAAACAGCTCAACATCTTCAAACGTTTTTGGTAAAGACATTGTCATGCCAAATTTAACTAAATCCATTTTAGGCAGGCAAGTGTTCTTAACCACAACGCTAAAATCTTTTCTGATAATATAAGTTGTCGATAGCTCTCTCAGCCCTTTCATTTTGAATGTTGCTGTAATTTTAACTTTTTCATTTGATGTTTCGACATTTATATTTGCAACTTTTAAAGATTTAATATTCTTTTTCCATTTATAAATTGAAAATAATTGGTTAAATGCAGGCATGAAAATTTCAAGTGCCTTGTCGTTATCTATTGCAGGCCTTACAAACGAATGCGCAAGAGGTTTTTCTAAAATATTGCCATATCCATAATTAAGGCTGTCTATATTGCCTGTTTTTTTGTTAATTTCAAGCGTTCTTGTGCCACTGGTGATGATAACTTTCTCCGCTGTCTCTTTCGATGTTAAGAAACCGCTCATTTCTTTGATAGCAACTTTATAAGCTCTCGATGTTACGCAAAATTCTTCATGTGCAACCTCGTGACCTTTTTCACACCACGCAGTTTTTTCTTTAAGTGTTGCACTGAAAATTATATATACGTCAGAAAAATTAAAATATTTTTTCAAATCGCAGAAATTTTCTATTGTCAAAGTTTTGCTCGGCAAAATGTTTGCAAAGCTTAAATTGCCTTTTACAACCTCTTTGCCCTCGCAAAAAACTTTATATGAAAAATTAAACATATCTGTGCCGATAAATGCGTTTTTATTCCTTATACTTATGTTAGCTTTTTCTTTGTCGAAGCCATAAAAATCAAAATTTTGATATCCTTTTTTAACCTGAACAATTGATGGTTGGAGCTTTCTATCTGCCGTTATAATGCCGTTAGCACAAAAATATTTGTCAGATTTACCTTCGTCAAAATCTCCACCATAAAGCCATTTTGTCTTGCCGTTTTCCTCCACTTTAATTGCTTGGTCAACAAAATCCCATATAAAACCACCAATCCAGTTGTCGTATTTTTCAAAAACATCAATATGCTCTTTAAAATTTCCAAGAGAATTTTCCATAGCATGTGCATACTCGCATACTAAAACAGGCATGTGGGCATACTGTTCTGCCTTTAAAGCCTTTTTTTGGAAAAATATATTTAAAATAGCTGAAGCTCCACCTTTTCCAACATCTTTTTTCTCGCCATAAGCAATTTCAACTTGTGGTGTAGGGTACATCATGCTGACAACATCTGTTACCTCTAAGTTGGCGTCACCCTCATAGTGAAACGGTCTTGTTGCATCAATTTCTTTCATAGCTTTTTTCATATGGGCAAAATTTTCGCCGCATCCGGCCTCGTTACCAAGCGACCACATTATAATAGAAGGGTGGTTTTTATCTCTTGCAACCATTCGCACGCCACGGTCAATAACGGCATTTTTCCACATCTCTAAACCGGTGGGAATGTGCTTTCTCACACCGTGCGTTTCAAGGTCTGCCTCGTCCATAACGTAAAAGCCTAATTTGTCGCACAAATCATAAAAATGTGGTGGGTTTGGGTAGTGAGATGTCCTTATTGCATTTATGTTGTGCTTTTTCATGATTAGCAAATCTTCAAGGCGCGTTGCCTCGTCTATTGCCCACGCTTTTTCAGGGCTAAAATCGTGGCGGTTTACACCTTTTAGCAAAACAGATTTACCATTGATAAGCAGTCTTGTGTTTTTAAGTTCAATGCTCCTAAAACCGTGGTTTAATTTTTTGCACTGAACCAGCTTATCGTTATTGTATAAATAAATTTGCACCTCATATAAATTGGGCACTTCTGCACTCCAAAGCTTAGGTGCATTAATTTTTTTGCTAAAACATACTTTGCTATCGACTGTTTCTTTATTGCAAATGCTTATAATTTCATCGCTTATTAATTTAACACTCACACGCAAATTTTTGTAGTCGTTGCTTTTTATATCTAAATCTATATTAAAATTGGCATTGATATAATTTTCATCTAAAACAGATTTTACATATACATCATAAATATAAGAGCTTGGCTCGGTATAAACAACAACATCTCTAAAAATACCGGCCATAAACCACATGTCTTGGTCCTCTAAATAAGTGCCATCGCTGTACTTATACACAAGCAAAGAAACCTTATTAGTACCCTTTTTAACATATTTTGTTATGTCAAATTCGCTTGTTATCATCGAGCCTTGCGAATAGCCGACTTTCTCGCCATTAATCCATAAATAATAAGCGCTTTTAACCCCTCCAAAGCGGATAAAAACATGCTTTTCAGAAATTTCATCTAGCGTGAAATTAGTTATGTATGCCCCTGTCGGGTTATCTGTTTCAGACACTTTTGGAATCTCTTTTTTATTTGTGCTTATTTGATTTGGATACGAATTTGCAAAATAATACGGTTTGCCAAAACCTTGCAATTCCCACACACCGGGTACTTTTATACCGTCCCAATTTTGAGCGTCATAATCTGTTTTGTAAAATTCTATGTTTGCCTCACTGGGGTTTTTAAAATATTTGAATTTCCAAGTGCCGTTAAGAGATAATTCTTTATGTATGCCGTTTTTCATGTTTTCTTTTGAAGAAAAATTTGTGCCCTCAAAATGGCCGTCCATTTTATTGATTTTAAAAATGTATGGGTTTTGATAATCCGGTTTTTCAATATATTTTTCTCTCATAATTGTTTATCTCCCCTTTGAAAGTTCAGCGTTAATTTGCTTGTACATAAAACTTGTTTTTTTTGTGACACTGCGGTGTCTTTTTTGAGTATACCACGGTGTCACATTTATGTCAAGAAGTAAAAAAATGTTAGTATTTCCTCTGAGGTCAATGAATTTGTTCAGAAGTTATACTACCATTTAAACGGCTTGGTTTTATAAAATGTATACCAAAGAAAATTAACCTAAATTTCAATTTTTCATAGGTGAATTTAATTTTATCTAAAACGCCTAAACCCATGTACATTTCTCTCAAACACGTTATTAATATCAAGAAACTCGGCAGATATACATTTTTTAAAACATTGCAAAAAAATGAGCGTTGTGCTAGAATATTGTGTAAAATCAATATTAAAATAATTGCTGAAAGGGACGAAATGTGGACGGCATGGTTAATTACAAATGCAACGCATGTGGGGGAAATGTTGCGTTCAATCCTACAACACAAAAACTTGTTTGCGAGCACTGTTCAACTGAATATTCAAACCTTAATGAAGAGGAAAAAAAGCAATTTTCAGATGAGAATTACAATAGATACAAATGTCTTTCTTGTGGGGCGAAATTAGTAGCGGATAAAATGACAATTGCAACAGAATGTGCCTTTTGTGGTTCCAATGTAGTTTTAAGTGATAAAACAAATACATATACTAAGCCCGAATATGTACTGCCTTTCCTTATTAATAAAGAAAAAGCGATGGGGCTATTTCGTGAATTTTGCAAGAAAGAGAAATTAGCGCCCAGAGAAGTGACAAAGCACAGTACAATAAGCAGAATGCAAGGGGTATATGTACCTATGTGGCTTTTTAGTGCAAATGCTGATAGCACACTGCAATATGAGTGTTCAACAGACGAGATTAAGGTAGTATCTGCGAAGAGAATTGCAAGATTTTTCGATGTTGTAATGCAAGGCGTAGCAAGTTTTACCAAAATTCCCGTAAATGCAAGCAGTTATACAAACAGCCAATTTATTGAATCTATAGAACCGTTTGAATGTGATAAGTTAGCGCCGTTTGACAATAAATATATAATGGGTTTTTTCGCCGATTATAGCAATATTTCAGCTGAACAATGCTTTAAAACCGCAGGTAACCGCGTAGTAGAGTCTGTGTCTGCGGTTTGCAAAAAAATGATGAAAGGTTATAAAAAAGTTGAGCTGAAAAATTCAAATGTTGCATATGAAAATTATGAAAAAATTAATGTATTGGTACCGGTGTGGTTTTTAAATATTTATTATAAAAAGAAGAAATATTGTTTTACAATAAATGGGCAAACAGGTAAAATTGCAGGGGTATTGCCTATGAGTAATATTGCAAGAAAAATTATTTATATTTTAATGTCAACGCTTATAATAACAATAGTTACAGGGCTTTCTCTGCTGACAGGCCCATTAAGCGCAGTTATAGTTTTTGCTGCTACTTTGTTTTTTGCGGTACAAGGTTATCGCAGAAAACAATTGGTTGATGATAAAGTATATCACTTAGACGGGCAAGTAAATGCGGACATTTATATTGTAAACAACTCAATTAATGTTAGTGAAAACAGCAAAACTTTTATAAAAGAAGAAGAGATTATTGAAAAAGAATAACAATGATTCAGAGTGTAAATAACAGGCTAAAACAAAAAAATAAATGGCATCCAATTCGCCCTTTAGCATGAGCTAGAGGGTGTTTTTTTGTGCAATTATGCAGTTGCAATAGTGACTATGTGATTTTTGTGGCATTATTTGTATCACTGTGCTTTCTGCACGGGTTAGTTTACTTATTAGTTATAATAATTTTGTTAAATTTCTCAAACTCCTCAAGCTGTGGCATATGCACTGAATTTTCTAAAACTATTAATTCCTTTTTGGGAGCGATGACATTTTGATAAAACTTTTCTACTAAAACAAGAGGTGTGCTTAAATCATACTTGCCTATAATAAATATGACAGGAACTTTTAGCTCTTTAACCAACTCTAATAGATTGACATCAATGCCATTTTTGAATATTACCGTTGCTGTTCTCATTGCGTTTAAGTAGTATATAAATTTTTCTGCCGGTGGGTATTCTTTTGATTTGAACATAGAAAAAAGATTGATAAAAGTTTAAAATACACATTTTTTGTAACATTAAAAAATACAAATTTATTGCGAAATTGCAGTTTTATGTTTAAAAAAGGTTTGTATTGGGCATAATTTTACAAACAATAAAAGTATTTGCTAAAATCTTTAATTTTTTTTAAAATAAGTATTGACAAACCTTTAAAAACACACTATAATAGTTGAGTACCTTTTAATTACATGAAGGTCATTTATGGCGGTATAGCTCAGTTGGCTAGAGCATTCGGTTCATACCCGGAGTGTCAGCGGTTCGAATCCACTTACCGCTACCAACAAGGGTTTTGTGGAAAGCTTCAAACGTACCTATTGCAATAGCGACGGGTGTGAGGCGCTTGCAGGTTTACATAAAACTCTTTTTACAAGGCCCGATGGTCAAGCGGTCAAGACATCGCCCTTTCACGGCGGTAACCGGGGTTCGATTCCCCGTCGGGTCACCAAAAAACCTTGTAGCGTAAGCTGCAAGGTTTTTTACTTATTACTTCTTCACTCTTCACTAACCTCGCTACAAGGTTTTTCCGGGGTTGCACCTTTCGCGATGTGCTTTTTTATGGAAGTACAAAATTATAAACCGCTTTCGGGCAGTTTTATTGAAAAATAGTCTGCTTTTCGAGGCATAATAGTCGTGTTTTTTAATTTTTTGAAAATTTCTAA
>CAYJNL010000040.1:0-19589 GCA_964371675.1 uncultured Bacteroides sp.
AAATAATCCTTATATCCTGTACGGATTATTTATAATTTATTTTATGGCGGTGCTACGCACATGCCAATTTATATTAGCTAGCGCTAATATAAATAATCCCACAACACCATAAACTATTTACCGCTTTGAATCTTATTTTTTCTCATTGTCAATAAGTTGATTTGTAACAACATCTAGATTTTCTTTCATCTCAATATTGTCAACAAGTCCACTCATAACAAGACCTTCATATTTATCATCATTTTTAAACGCGAGTTTCAAAAATGCAGGTGTTGCAATGCTACAGAATATAACCATAATTACAATTGGGGTAAAAATACTGCTGTCAATTAAGCCAAGATTTTGCCCTTTAGTAGCTACAATTAATGCAACCTCACCACGGCAAACCATACCAAGCCCTATTTGTATTGCTTGCCTTGCATTAAATTTTTGTGTTTTAGCCGCAAGGTAACAAGACAAAAGTTTTGAGAGCACAGCCACAACAATTAGCACAAGTGTAAATATTATAAGTGTTGCGTCTATACTTGGAATAAAAACCCCAAGCCCTATGTTTGCAAAGAAAATCGGCGAAAAAAACAGGTATGAGAGAGGGTTTATTTTTGTTTCAATATACGTTCTCTTTGAGGTGGTGGATATTATTAAACCTGCTGCAAATGCGCCGATAATATCTGCTACACCAAAAATAGCTTCTGCGCTCCACGCAAGCATCAGGCACAGTGCAAGTGCTATTATTGGGTATCTGTGTAGGTTCGCGTCGTGTGCACGCTTGTCGTATAGCACAAACAGCTTGTTGAAGATAATGCCAACTATTACACAGAAAACAAAGAACAATACTATTTTAAACAGAACAAATGCTATGTTTACAGATGAATCGCCAAGGCTTGTTACAACTGTTAAGCAAATTAAGCCTAAAATATCATCAAAAAGGGCGGCGGCAAGTATTGTGTTACCAACTTTTGTTGAGAGTTTGCCCATCTCTTTAAGTGTTGCAACTGTTATTGAAACAGATGTTGCCGTTAAAATTGTACCTATGAAAAAGCCCGACAGCAAGTCTCCGTCGCCGAAAAATTGCATTAGCGCCACACCCGATAACAATGGTACTGTCACACCGGCAAGTGCTATAACAAAGCTGGATTTACCGGCAGATTTTAAATCTTTCAAGCTTGTTTCAAGCCCTGCGGAGAACATTATAATTATAACGCCTATCTCTGCGCTTTGCTCTAAAAACTCACTATGGCCTAGTATACCAAAAACAGCAGGCCCCAGTAAAAGGCCTGCAACTAGTGCGCCAACAACTTGTGGCAACTGTATTTTAGTTGAAAGAATGCTAAAAATTTTAGTAGCTACTAAAATTATACAGGCATCAAGTAAATAATTGTATTCCATAATTCGCTCCTTTACTCTTTAACAATATTTTTAATTTTTATATAAAAAACTGTCGGTAAATAGCGTATTATTTGAAGGTGTCGTAAAATCGGCTTTGCCTTCTCCACGGCGTTACATTATCGGCAGTGCATTTTATTGTTTTCATGCGCTAACATTACTTACAAATTTGTACATACTATATTGTATATTATAAACAAAAAAAGCAGAAATTTCAATACCTTTTAAATTTAATTGCACTTTTTGTAAAAAAAACATGAATTATGGTATTTTTATTCACAACTGACGTAATATATTGTAAAGTGTTACAACTTGTCATTAAGTTTTTTAACTTTTAGCCTCATTACAAAATACATAACAAGCCACCAAAATATAAAAATAACTACGTAAATTGCAAAATAAATTATAAAGCTTATTATATTATTGTGCTGTATCCAGTTTAAAATGTAAGCTATCGGAAACATTGCAACAGAGCTTATAATAAAATAAACGCCTGTTTGCTTTGCAAGCCCCCAGTGTTCAAGCTCCCAAACAACAGAGCATGAGGCAAAAGCCGCGCCAAGCACACCTGAAAGCACCGTTTGCACAATAGCCGCACCAAGTGCACTGCCTACCACAAGTTCAAGCTGTGGCACATAAGGGTAGTATTGCCCGTCTGCAATAAAAAGCGACACCACTATTGAAATAACCTGTGAAATAGCTATACCCAGCGGAAAACCTAAAAGACCACGTAAAATAGCTTGTTTTTTCATAATAATTACCTCGCAATTCCTAAAATATGTTTTATGTGAGTAACAAAACGGCGCGAAACATAAGATGTATCCCCGTTTGACAGCCTTACACAGATTGTGCCCGTAAAGCTTAAATCAAACTCGACAGCCTTTTTAATGTTAATTACCTCTGTGTTTGAAATCCTGACAAACTTGTTTTGCGAAAGCCTGTTTACTACCTCATAGAGTGGTATTTTCAAGGTGTATTCCTTGCTGTCTTCCAAAACAGCAAACACTTTTTTTGCGCCTGTATAAATGCGTATAATTTTTGCCTCATCTAAAATTGTAGCACTGTCCTCATTAAAACCAACAAGCATTTTCGGCATATCTTCTGACAGCTTTTGCACAAGGTTATTAACTTTGTCGTTCATCTCTGCTGTTTTAATCAACACTTCAATTTCTTTCGCTGTTTTGTCAATTTCAACATTTACCTTCAAGCTTATCACTCCCCCTTTATTTTTTTTTGCAAAAAGCAAACTTGCTATGTTTATATAATAATAAAAACGAGGCGATAAGTCACCTCGTTTTTGATAAGTGGTTTATTTTTAAGAATACATGGTATGCAGTAGCACCTTTTTTCTTTTGTGTTATTAAAACACGTCAGTATAGTACTCCTACATATTATTTAACTTTTTTTAAAACTACTATTTTGCATCTTTATATTTTTTGCTTTTGCCGTACTTTGAGCCCTGCCTTTTGCTTTTGCCAAAACGTCTGTCTCTGCCGCCTTTGTCGCCTTTAGTACCTTTATCGTGCCTTACAGCGCCTTTTAGTGCCGACACTTTAACGTGCTTGCCACAAATTTTAATATTTGCCATCTCTGCAACAATTTCATGTAGCATATCATTTGGCACTTCAACAATGCTGTGCTCGTCATCTATAATAATTTTGCCAATAACCTTGCTTGTAACGCTCGTGCGCTCTGTAATTGCACCCACAATATGGTTTGCACTGCAACGTGAAGAGCGCCCTATGCTAAGCTTAATTTTGCCGAAAGAACCTAGGCTGCCATGTTCACGTTTGCCTCTTTTGCCACGCTCACCTTGGTTATTGTCATGCGAGGCAACCTTAAAGCTGGGCAAACTTACAAGGCCTGCGCTACTGTTTTTAAACGCAATGCCTGCAAGTGCCAGTGCTATTTGTTCATGGTTATAACCACTTTTTACAAGTGTTTCAACTATTTGCACATGGTTTTGTGTGGGCTCTTTTGCCAAATATTTGTGCACTCTTTTTACATTGCGCTCAAACTCTTGGTCTTTAATATCCTCAGAGCTTGGCATTTTCATCTCATCAATTTCGCATTTTAGCTTTCTTGACAAATCTCTTATTGCCATAAACTGCTGTTTGCCACAGCAAAGTGTTACGGCAGTACCCTCTTTGCCTGCCCTGCCTGTTCTGCCTATTCTGTGCACGTAATACTCGCTCATTTTAGGTATGTCGTAGTTGAAAACATAATCAATGTCGTTTACGTCAATACCTCTTGCTGCAACATCTGTTGCAATAAGAATTTCTGTTTTACCGCTTTTAAACTCCGCCATAACAGCCGTACGCTGGTTTTGGCGCATGTCGCCGTGCAAACCTCTTGCCAAAATACCAAAATCGCATAGTTTTTGCGTTAGCTCGTCCACCATGCTCTTTGTGTTTGCAAAAATTATACTGCGCTTTGGTTTATAATAGTATATTAAAAGTTTTAGTGCCTCATCTTTATATTGCTTTGGTATTTGTACAAATACTTGTTTAATTGCAGTTAATGTTGCGTTGTCTTTTACAAGGTTTACTTTTATTGCGTCAGTTTGGAATTGGTTTGTTATTTCTTGAATGCCCTTTGGTATTGTTGCTGAAAACAATAGTGTTTGGCGCTCTGTTGGGGCGTCTTTTAAAATTGTCTCTATGTCCTCTTTAAAGCCCATGTTTAGCATTTCGTCGGCTTCGTCAAGTATTATCATTTTTAGATTTTGCAGTTTTAATGTGCCGCGTTTCATGTGGTCCATTATTCTGCCCGGTGTACCTATTACAAGGTTCGCCACTCTAAGCGCTCTAAACTGCGTTTTATAGTCGCCGCCACCGTAAATGTCGGCGGTTTTTACATGGGGCATGTATTTTATTAGCTTGCGCACCTCGTCTCCGCATTGCTGAGCAAGCTCTCTTGTTGGGGATAATATCAGCGCTTGTACGCCGTCTTTATCTTTTTCAATAGCTTCTACACAAGGTATTGAAAAGGCAAGTGTTTTGCCTGTGCCCGTGCGCGATTGCGCTAAAATGTCCCTGCCGCTCCTAATTAGCGGTATTGTCTCTGCTTGAACATTTGTGGCTGTTATAAAGCCCCTTTTGTCCAAAACTCTCATGATGTCATCACTTAGTGATAGTTGTTCAAATTTAATCAAAATTGCTCCTTTTTTATTTGTGTTGTGTGCGTAAATGCCTACTAAGTCCATTATATTATACACTATTTTTTGCATTTTGGCAAATTATTACAATATCGCGGTAATGTGTTATAATTATTGCTTAATATCTAGTATTTACACAATTTCCGTTTTTTTTATTAAAAATTAAAAAAATAATTTTTTAATTTTTAAAATAAAATTATATTTATTAAAACAAACCAAAATGTTATAATAATGTAAAAATAATACTTAAATCTTGTATGGATTATTTTTATATTATTTTATGGCGGTGCTACGCACATGCCAATTTATATTATGCGCGTACCTCACATAATATAAATATCACATAAATACGTGTTTTGCAACCGGTGGTTGCGCAAAAATACAGCTAACTTTATTGTTTGCCACAGCTATACTTGGTACAATTTTGTCATAATTAAAAATAAAAAAGGAGCTAAAACAATGATTATATCAGACAAAATTTTGCACTTGAGAAAACGTGCAGGTCTCACACAAGAAGAGCTTGCAGAGCAACTTGAAGTATCGCGCCAGTCAGTGTCAAAATGGGAGGGAGCGCAAAGCATACCGGACATACAAAAAATAATGGCAATGGCAAAGCTTTTTGGCGTGTCTTGTGACTACCTTTTATACGATGAAATTGAGGTGGTAAACGGCGAGCCAATTGTGGAAAAATGCGAGAAAAAACTTGTTACAATTGAAACGGCAAATGAGTATGTATATGCGTATGAAACTTTTGCTAAAATGCTGTCAATAAGCTTATTTTTATTTACAACTGCCGTACTGCCCATTGTGGCTTCAACATATTTAGGCAATAATACATTTGTAAATGTGGGCATAGCTTGGTTCTTTTTAGCCGTTGCAACAGGTACAGGCTTAATAATTTACGCAAACAGCAAACTTGAAAAATACAAATATATTGAAAAGCTTGACTTTGAGCTATCCTTTAATGTAGATGGGCTTGTGCAAAGGCAAAAAGAGGATTTTAGCCCCGGCAGGGTAAAAACCATTATAATAAGTGTTGCAATGTACATAACATCTGCCTTGCCTATGGTGCTTCTTGTAGACACTGCGTATGAATTGCATGCCTTAGCTTTTTTACTGTTTACGGTAGCTTTTGCAACCATTTTCTTAGTAAAAAGCGAGCTTAAAATGTTTGCATATTGCAATCTTTTAAAAGAGGGCGATGGAGTTATGAGTGAAAAGGCTAAAAAACGCTCTGAACTTATAAGCACTGTTTATTGGACACTTGCCCTTGCAATATTTTTATCTTGGAGCTTAATATTTAATGACTGGAGCAAGTCTTGGGTGGTGTGGCCTATTGCAAGTGTTTTATATGTGGTAGTTAATGCAGTTGTAGAGTATATAGACAAAAATAGTGGGGAATGAGCGTGGGCGCGGCATGTGTTTGTCTAACATTGAGCGAGTGCACACAATATAAAGGAGTCGTCCCCAAAAAAAGACTTTGCAAAAACTAGAGCAAAATTTTTGTCAGATGATACAAAAAGCGCAGGCAATACTGTGTGTATTAACGAGCATTTTTGTAAAATATGACGGAAATTTTGCCGACGCTTTTTGTGAAGGCGACTTTTGGGGTAGCTCCATAAAGCATTGACATTTTAATGCGACTTTGTGATATTATAGCACAACACCTGATGCTATTTTGCTTGGCACAAAAAAAAGATGCTAACAGTAACATTAAGCAAGAAACTGTTATTTAATAAGCTTATTAAGCAAAAATCAATTGCTTTTGCTCGGCGATTTTATTAAACTGCTTTCTGAGCATAAATAAAAGCAATTATATGGGCGGCTCTGTGTAATCAACCGAGACCTTGTAATTTAACTTGGTTTCAGGCAATTACACAGAGCCGCCTATTATTATAATCTTTGGCAGTATATTAAATTCCTCTACAAACTCTCAATAATTCTTTGCACATCTTTTACATCTTTTGCAATATAATCTGCTTTTTCCGCTGTCAATTCCTCTAAATCTCCATAACCGTAAAGCACACCTATGGATTTTATACCAACTGTTTTTGCTCCGTGTATGTCATATCTCCTATCGCCCACCATTATGGCGTCGTCAAGGTTAGTTACTTTACACTCTTTTAAAGCGTGCAAAATTATACCGCTCTTGTCTGCATGGCTCTCGCTTAAATCCGCACCCGAAATATATGAAAAATAGCCCGTAACATTAAAGTTTTCAATTATTTTAGTTGCAAAAACTGTCGGTTTTGATGTTGCAACTATTAAATTTTTACCAAGCGCCTTTAGGTTTTTCAGCATATCTTCCATGCCGTCGTAAAGCTTGTTGCCATAAATACCTTTTTGTGCAAAATATTCTCTGTAATAGTCAATTGCCTTATTTATATCGTCACCTTCAAGCCCAATGTACTCATTAAACGAAAATTTAAGCGGTGGCCCGATGAATTTTGACAGCACACTCTTATCTTGCAGTTTAATATTCATCTTATCGAGTGCATATTCAAGCGAATCTACTATACCCGGTTTTGAGTCCGTTAATGTTCCGTCTAAATCAAACAAAATATTTTTCATGTTATATGTATTACCTTTCAGTTTTCGCTAAGTTTATAGCAGTTAAGCTTGCTTCATTGCCTTTTACTTGTAATTTATAAGCTTTCTCTAACTAAGCTATTTAAAATATAACCCACGCGTATATCTGCCGTCATATGGCTCACTTTTGCGTATTTTCTCTACTATTTGTGCCACTTTTTCGCACTTTTCACTAGTGAACATGGCTATGTAGGCACCCACATTTAATGTGTGCTTTTTATCGCCCATATAAAGCGGCACTGCGTTATATATAGTTCTTACCCCGGCAAGGTTTTTGCCTGTACACGTTACATTTAGCTTTTCACCTTTTCTGTCTATCAGCGTACCCGTGCCGGCGCACTCTTTGCATGTGTGCTTGTTGTGCAGTGGACAGGCGTATGTCATCATAAGTGGCATGTAGCCGTAAATTAATGCCGCAGTTTGGGCTGTTTTCGTTTCACTGCTATGTAAATTAAGCGCATTTTCAGCATATTTAACTAATGCTATATCTGCACTGCAATACTTTATGTCTTCACAAGTTGTCTCAACGCTCAGTGTTACCTCGTCTACACCCATTGCTGTTAGTGCTGCAAGGCTCATGGCATTTGATGTATTTAACCCAAAACCACCAAGCATTTTTATGCCGTCACACATGTTTATATGTGCAATATTTTGCACAAAACAACCTGCAAAATTGTTGTTTTCGCTTTCAAAGAACAGCTCTTTCACGTTTTGTTTAACAATTTTTTCTTGCTCTGCCAAAGCGCAAAACCTTGGCAATGCAAGCCATGTTTTGCTTTGCATATGCTTTGGCACTTTGTTCCATTGCTCAATAGGCACAATGAGTGCATCGGGGCAATAATTTTTGTTCTGTGGGTGGTTGTTGCCATTTACCTCGCTACTATGCAATAAATTACACTCTTCTTTTTGCAAGTCACTTGTGCTTACATCTAGCTCTATGCTATCGGCCAAAAGCCACTCTTTTGGTATTTGCTCAAAATTGCTTACCTGCACATATAGTTTTTTTGCTTGCATAATGTCAGCGCTAGGTGTATTTTGCTCTTTTATTATCATATTTTGCAATTTTTTCAGCTCAAGCTCATTTATGCTCTGCTCAAAAAATGCAGTGCGCTTTTCAAGAAGTTTTTCAAGCACCTCTTTGCGCATACTGTTAATTTGAGATGCAGGCAAGTAAAATTCTCCGCCTGTTATATTAACTTCACCATTAACGCTAAAAGGCGTGCCACCCGTTTTTAATAGCGATTTTTTTATATCCTCTGCCCTGTCACTGTTTGCAGGTGTAGGCAAAACTTCACTTTTAACTGTGCATGTGTTGCCGTCTTCATCGCTCACAACAAGCTGTGCACTTGCCATGTCTGCTTTGTAACTCATGCTTACTGAAACATTTTGCCGCTCTCTTCGGTAAAGCTCGCGCAGTTTTGGCAGTGCCTTTTTTTCAGCTGTACTATCGGCGCTTGTTCTAATGCCAAACATCTCTTTATCAAGTTTGCCGTTTATATAACCGTCTGTAAATCCAGAGCGCGAAAATACGTCTTGTAATAACTGCTTGTCATATTCTTCGCCATTTAAAGACAGCCTACACGCATTAATTGCACCGGCGGCATATTCTGGTGTGCGCAACCTACCCTCAATTTTAACACACGCTACACCGCTATTTTTCAGCTGTTTTAACATGTGTATGCTGCTCATATCTTTTAGCGACAAATGGTGTGCGCTGTCTGCTTTATCCTCGTTTGCACATGTGTCAAACGGCAACCTACATGGCCCTGCACAGCTACCCTTGTTGCCACTGCGCCCACCAAAAAAAGCGCTCATATAGCACTGCCCCGAAACACACATGCAAAGTGCTCCATGTACAAAAACTTCTGTTTCAATATTGCACTCTGCGTTAATTTTTGCAATTTCCGCACAAGATAGCTCACGCGATAATATAACACGTGAAAAACCTATTTTTGCAAGTTGTTTTACACCCTCGGCAGAGTGCACACTCATCTGTGTGGAGGCATGTAGCGCAATGTTAGGCAATATTTTCTTTACTGCTACCGCCACAGCCATGTCTTGTACTATAACAGCATCTGCATTTGCGCTTGCAATATGTTGCAATGCTAATATCATTTTAGGCAATTCCGCACGTGATAAAAGCGTGTTTAATGCAACGTATACTCTTACATTTCGCGCATGACAATACGCCACTGCCTGTTTTAAGGCATATGGCGTAAAATTGCCGGCTGTTCGCCGTGCGTTCATTTCTTCAAGCCCGAGATACACGGCATCTGCACCTGCTGCAACTGCGGCAGTTAGCATGTCCATATCACCGGCGGGCGCTAAAATTTCCATAAATTAACCTGTTCTCAACGCAAGTTTGGCGGTTTGTGTGCCGCTAAGTAGTTTACCTCACGGCGCAATCTCTCGAGCTCACGCTGTGTCTCATTCGCCGCCTCTTTTGCTTTTGCACTTTCTTGCAAATACTCTTTTATTTGCACTCTCATATTATCAAGGCTTTCTTTTGACTTCTTAGCCTCATCTAAGTAACCCATGGCACAAATAATTGTAGCCGCAAGTGATGATGCACCCGGCGAGTGCTCTAAAACTATCTTTATATCGTCCTCAAGTTGTTGTGCAAGCCCTAAAACATAGCTTGTCTCGTCTTGTGTAGATATTACGTATGGTGAGCCAAGCACCTCAAATCTAACTTTATTTATTGGCATTCTTACTAGCTCCTTCCGCTTTAACCAAGCCGATATAATCCGAACCCGGATTGCATCGGCTTGGCTAAATAAAATTTAATTAACTTTATTATACTAAATAAATATAAATATAGCAAATAAAATGAAAAATATTTGTCAAATTTTTAAAAATTAATGTTTTTTTTGATTTTTTTATTGAAACATATAAAAAACAGCGTATAATATTATTATAGCATTATAAAATGTAATTAACTAATTTTATGGCGGTGCTACGCGCAAGACAATTTATATTAGCTTAAACTAACATGCAAACACCTTTTAGTAATACACGTAACGAAATGAAATATAAACTAAATAATGGAGATTGACTATGATTAACAATAAAGCAAAAAAGGAATTTGAAAAAGTTTTGACAGACAAACTTTTTACAGAGTTTGCCGTCGACTATGAGACAGCTACTTATGACCAAATTTATCGCTCTCTCGTATTGATTTGCAGAAGAGTTATGAGCGAGCGCCGCAAGCGCTTTATGGCAAAAACTTACGGAACTAACACAAAACAGGTTTATTATCTCTGCATGGAATTTTTGATGGGCCGCAGCTTGAAATCCACCATGTTTAACCTTGGTATAAACGATGTTGTTGAGCAAGTGCTTTCTGATAATGAGCTTAAAATTGACAGTGTTTATGATTGCGAGCCCGATGCAGGCCTTGGCAACGGTGGCCTTGGCAGGCTTGCCGCTTGTTATCTTGATGGCATGGCAACAGACAATATCCCAGGCACAGGCTACTCTATACTATATGAGTACGGTATTTTTAAGCAAAAAATTGTTGATGGCTGGCAAGAAGAATATGCCGACAACTGGCTACCCGGTGGTGCAATTTGGCTAAAAAAACACCCCGACCAAGCTATTACAATTAAATTTGACGGCGAGCTTGAGGAATCTTGGGATGGCGACCATCACTATGTGCGCCACAACACAAAAAACATAGTTATTGCAGAGCCCTATGACATGTACGTTGCAGGTTATGACAACGAGGGTGTTAGCAAATTGCGCCTTTGGAAAGCTAAAGCACCCGGTTTTGACATGGAGAAATTCAACGCAGGCGACTACGGCAACGCTATGTCTGAAAACGCACAAGCTGAGCTTATCAGTAAAGTTTTATATCCTAACGACAACCATTTGGAGGGCAAAATACTACGCTTGCGCCAACAATATTTCTTGTCTTGTGCATCAATAGGAGACATTGTTAACAACCACTTGTCGCAATACGACACACTTGATAATTTGCCTGATAAAGTGGCAATTCAGCTAAATGACACACATCCAACACTTGCAATACCCGAGCTTTTAAGGCTACTACTTGACGAGTGTGGATATTCTTGGGAAAAGGCTTTCGACATTGCAAAGCGCACATTTGCGTACACAAACCACACTGTTATGAGCGAGGCACTTGAGAAGTGGAATATTGACATATTCAAGAGAACCTTGCCACGCATATACCAAATTTGTGAGGAGCTTGACCACCGTTGTCGCTGTGATTTAGAGCAAATATTCCCCGGTGATGCCGGCAAAATTAACTACATGGCAGTTTTGGGCGATAATCAAGTGCGCATGGCAAACATTTGTTGCTATGTGTGCCACAGCATAAACGGCGTTTCTAAACTTCACAGCGAGATAATAAAGCAAAGTGTTTTCCGCGACTATTACTTATATTCTCCTGAAAAATTCAAAAATGTTACAAACGGCATTGCTTACAGGCGCTGGCTACTTGCCGCAAACCCTGCGCTTACAGAGCTTTTATCAGATGTAATTGGAAAAGGCTTTAAAACAGATGCCTCTGAACTTAAAAAACTTGAGGCTCATGTTGAAAACAAGGACGTTTTAAAGCGACTTGCAAGTGTTAAGCACATAAACAAAGAACTTTTTGCAAAGCATATTTTTGAAAAAACACAGCGTGTTATTAACCCACACAGCATTTTTGATGTTCAGGCAAAACGTATGCACGAGTATAAGCGCCAACATTTGAATGCGCTAAATATCGTGGCACAATATTTATATTTAAAAGACAACCCAAATGCAGACTTTGTACCTAAAACGTATATTTTCGGTGCAAAAGCTGCACCCGGTTACTACATGGCAAAACAAATGATTAGGCTAATTTGCCAGCTTGGCAAGTTTATTGAGGCAGACGAGGCAGTGCGCGAAAAACTTGCAATTGTGTACCTAGAGGACTACTGCGTTACAACAAGTGAGCTTTTAATGCCTGCAAGTGAGGTTTCAGAGCAAATAAGCCTTGCAGGTACAGAGGCAAGCGGCACAGGCAACATGAAATTTATGCTAAATGGCGCAATTACACTTGGCACACTTGATGGTGCTAACGTTGAAATTGTAGATGCAGCAGGTAAAGAAAATGAGATTATCTTCGGTATGCGCACACACCAAGTTAACGAGTTAAAGCGTTTTGGATACCACCCTCTGACGTTTGTTGATAACAATGAAGAGGCACACCACGTGCTGTCTTTCCTTGAAAAAGGCTTTAATGGCGAGGAATTCCACGAGATTTCAAACAACTTGCGCATGGCAGACCCATATATGGTTATGGCTGACTTTGCAGATTACAGAAGAGCTCAAATTAAGCTTAGCGAGCTTTATAAAGACGAAATTGCATGGAACAAAATGAGCCTTATGAACATTGCAAACAGTGGTGTATTCTCAGCAGACCGCTCTGTTTACGACTATGCAAACAGAATTTGGGGTATTTCACCCGTTAAGTAGAGGATAAACTATAATGCACAATATATACAACAGCAGAGGTGCTGAATACAAAACACCTTTTGGCGCTGTAAGACAGGGCGAAAGTGTTACGTTTGTGCTACATGTACCTCTTGATATGCACTGTAAAACACCCCATATAGTTTTTGGCAAGGATGGCGAAATGCCGTCCTTGTTTGTCATGAAAAAGCAAGAAATTGAAGAGGATAGGCAAAAATTTTCAGTAACACTAACACCTAATAAAGTGGGGCTATACTTCTACCATTTTGATTTATATACCAATTACAATAAGTTGTTTAGAGCTGTAGGTGGCGAGTCTTATGTGTCAACAAATGACGGTGCGCAGTGGCAACTTACTGTTTATGAGAAGTCTTTTATTACCCCTGACGAATTTTTGGGCGGCATTATGTACCAAATTTTCCCCGATAGGTTTAATAAAAGCAAAGAGAATGTTACAATGCCGTTTGCTGACAGAGTTTTGCGTGAAAATGTAAAAGGCGAGCCGTATTTTTGGCCAACCGAAAAGGGTGGGCAGCTAAATATGGACTATTTCGGCGGTGATTTCAAGGGTATTCAGCTAAAATTGCCATATCTGTATGACCTTGGTGTAAATATTATTTACCTAAACCCTATTTTCGAGGCGCATGCAAACCACAGATACAACACCGCAGACTACCTAAAGGCAGACCCACTGCTTGGCACTAACGACGATTTTAAGGCGCTTTGCAAAGAGGCGAGAGCATGCGGTATAAAAATTATACTCGACGGAGTTTTCAGCCATACAGGGTCCGACTCTGTTTATTTTAACAAGGAAAAGCGCTATGGCGAGGGCGGTGCGTATAGCGACAAAAACAGCCCTTACAGGAGCTGGTATGACTTTAGCCCCAATTACGACTGCGGTTACAGGAGCTGGTGGGGCTTTGACACATTACCTGAGGTTAACGAAAATGACGCGAATTACCGCAATTTTATCTGCGGAGAAAATGGCGTTATAGACACATGGATGAAACTTGGTGCAAGTGGCTTTAGGCTTGATGTGGCAGACGAATTGCCCGACGATTTTATTGAGGACATAAGAAAAGCCGTAAAAAAGCACGGCGAAGACAAGTATTTACTTGGCGAAGTTTGGGAGGATGCAACCTTAAAATGGAGTTACGGCACGCGCCGCACTTACCTTTTGGGCAAGGGGCTTGATGCCACAATGAACTACCCGTTTAAAGAGGCAATAATTGCATTTTGCTGCGGTGCATCGGCAAAAGACACAGCAGAGAGCATTATGAGCATATGCGAAAACTACCCACAGCCTGCGCTAAATGTGCTTATGAACTTTATGTCCACACACGACACAATGAGGGCAATAACAGCGCTTGTTGGAGAAAATAGTGATGGCAAAGACAGATACTGGCAAAGTGGCAGAGTGCTCAGTGCACAGGCTTATGAAAAAGGCATAAAACTTATGCGCATAGCGTATGCAATGACATTTACATTACCGGGTATACCTAGCATTTATTACGGTGACGAAATAGCTATGCAAGGCTATAAAGACCCATTTAACAGGGCATTTTTTGATTGGGATAGTGCAGAAAGCCGCCTGAGAGAAACATTTAAAACTCTTGGTGTAAAGCGCAAGGCGTGCAGTGCCTTTAAAAGTGGCGCAATGGTAATTGAGCGTGCTGACGGCAATGTGCTTTGTTATGAGAGGATTGGTGAAAAAAACAAGGTACATGTGTGTATTAATATGTCAGATGAAGCCGTTATACTTGACATTGATAGCGAGATTAAAACAGTGCCACCACTTGACTTTCTTATTGAAATTTGCGATATTAAAAAGCGCGAGTTTGTCAATGTATACAAACATCAAAAGAATAAAAAGCGCTCTATTTGGAGCGGCTGGATAAATGATGATTAGTTTTTATAAATATGATTAAAAGGCGATGTTGTCCAAGTTTGGACAACATCGCCTTTTTTGTAACTGCTATTTAATATAATTTAGTAATTTGTGTGCCGGGATAGTAATGTGCAAGTATATCTGTGTATCCTGTACCCTGATTTGCCATGCCATATGCACCCCACTGGCTCATACCAACACAGTGCCCGTTACCTTTTGTAACAAATGTCCATGTGCCATTACCATTGTACTGCATTGTAAAGCTAGGCGAGTACAAGCCCCAGAAGTTGTCAAAGAATTTACCTGCACGCATACGAACACCCATTACAGTAATGTAGGTTAGGTAACCGTTTGCATCATATTCGGGGTTTGTAATCCAGTTTTGATAATCTGTGCGCCCTGCTGTTGAACCCGGCACTAGTTTTTCTATATTGCTTACAGCTGTTGAAAGCTTAACTGTTGTACTGCGGTTTTGCCAGCTTGTGCCACCACTTGCGTATACTGTCGCAGATAAATCCCACGGGCTGCTTATGCCACCAACAAGGTATGGGTACGCCACACCCCACATGCCGGCACTGCTTTGAGTTACACCGCTGTTTGCCGCTGAGTACATGGTATTCGCAACTACTCCTTGATATGTTACAACCTCACTTATGCAAGCGTTAACACCTGCAATTATCTGCTCGCTTGGGTTATTATTAAGCGAAACAGAAGGTGTTATGCCATTTTGCATCATGAATAATATATAGCTATGTGCTGCAACAGCCTGCGCTTTGTATACTTCCATATTGTTAAAGCCGCCAACTTCCGCTTGCACAACTTTTGATATAATGTTCACGGCACTGTCTGTAACGTATTGCCCCGATGCTATATCGTATACTGTCAAAGTCTCTGTTGCTGGCGTTGTAGTGGTAGGTACATTACCTGCGGTAGAGCTTGAAACTCCGTAAAAAGCGTGAACTCTTGACGGTAAATCATCGTACGCATAGTTGAGGTCTAGCCTTGAGGTAGTTCCGCTCACTTTTGGGTATATGTGCGGATAGTTCGGGTCATTGCCACTGCTTGTATATTGCCAAATGTCTACATCTACACCAAGCTCCGCCGATGGATTAACACTTGGGTCAGGATATGCAGGGTATCTCGCATACCAGAATGTGTAACCCTCTGCCACAAGAGCCGCTACATTAAAGTTTGCCATGTAGCTCTTATATGTGTAGAAGCCCGGGTAATAGCCATGTTGCTCTAGTTTTTGCATCATTGTGCGCACTATGTCTGTACGCGATGTGTACGTTGTTCCACTTAAATTTAAGTTCGACTCGTAGTCAACATAAACAGGGTAATCAAGAATAATACCGTCTGCTTTCAGCCTTTGAGCCTCAGCACTGTAAACAAAGTTGTTAACCTCGTCCTCGACGTCTTGCATGCTTCTCGCATAGCTGAATATGTAAAGACCAACGTCTACACCTGCGGCTTTTGCGCCACGTACATTTTGCTCGAAATATGGGTCAATGTAGTATCCGCTGTTGTTAGCACTAGCAGCACGTATAATGGCAAAATCTATACCGCTTGCTTTAACCTGATTCCAGTCAATTACGCCATTATACATTGAAACGTCAATGCCATAGCTGCCTGCACCGCTGTTTGCATCTGTTGTTGGTTTGTCCACAACAGGCGCAAGGTAAACTGTTTGTGCGTATTGGGCTTGTTGGCCCACACCATCCCTTACTCTAATCATACCCGGGCTTAGTGTTGCACCTGTAGAGCCCAACACATTGAACACATTACCTTGTTGCCAAGACACACCACCGTCAATACTGTATGAACCGAGTGGGTGTGGGCCTGATGATGCACTAAATGTACCATCAATTGTAAGGACATAAACTTTGTGTTCTTCGTTATAAGTTACGTGCACTGTTTGTGCTGTTGGAGATTCGCAATATCGTCCATCAGTTAAAATAAAGTACTGCCCACCATTAATTGTATAGTATCCCGACGGATTACCCGTAAACAGTCTTCCCCTGCCATCAAAATAATACGTCGTCCCGCTTAACTCAACAAAACCTATAGCAAGCGCCGGTCTTCCGTTTATCATGCTTTGGTAATATTTGCTTCCGTCCGAGCCTTGTATCCAGCCCGTTCTCGCAATGCCGTCGGCACTTAGGTATACTTGTGTGCCGTCTGAACGTGAATAGACAGTATCTCTATAAAGTGCACTTGTCGGCTTTGTTATATAGTAATTGCCCTCATATGTAAATTCTCCAAACTGCACAACGCCTGACTCGTCAAATATACATATATCGGGACCTATTACGTGTTTACCTGTGACAGGTACACCATTTTCAAGGTAATACAAGCCAACCCAACCAGTGCCTACATATTGGACACCACTCTCATTAAAGTAGCACATTTTACCATTTATTTCGTGCATACCTTTTAGCAAGTGACCGTTTTCATTTTGATAATAAATATTTGAGCCAACAGTTACAAACCCAAACGGCGTTGCACCTGTATCACCAAGATATCTAATATTTCCATCGCTAAGTGTTACAAATTGCGATTTTAAAAGCGCATTATTCGCATCAGCTCTGTAAAAAGCTCCGTTATATTCAAAGTCGCCTTTTTGCACAACTCCGTCGCTGTTAAAGATATATGTTTTACCACCTATATCTTTTACGCCAATTGCAATTGCGCCGTCCTCTAGGTAGTAGTCCCCTGCCCAGCCTGTGCCTGCTTGCAACTTACCATTGCTCTCAAAGAAATACGTTTTGCCGTCTACTGTTTGTTTGCCTGTTGCAAGTGTTTGCTGTGCTGTTTGATAATACCTATCAGAACCTACATCATACCAGCCTTGTGGCGCAATTTTACCGTCTTCTCCATAGTACGCACCAGTGCCGTCTGCATCATAGCCAACATTATTCTTTACAAGCACACCATTTTCATCAGAGCAGTATTGCGCGCCCTCGTATGTGAACTTACCGCGTACAAGAAGTCCGCTTTCATCAAAGTAATAATTTTTAGCCTCTATAACCTGCATACCTGTAAGTGCTTTGCCGTCAATTACATAGTAATCGCCTGCCCAGCCATTTTCAGTAACAAGTTTGCCCTCGCTGCTAAAGAAGTACAGCTCGCCGTCAATTGTTTGTGCACCTTTTAATATTGCATATGCACTGTCTTGGTAGTATTTATCGCCATTTGTAAGCGTAATCCACCCTGTTGGTGCCATGCCGTTCACATCATAATAAGTTGTTACGCCGTTTGATGTTAAGAACGTGTTAGTGTAAAGCACACCATTACCGTTTGCGCCGTATCTCTGCCCCTCGTATGTGAACACGTGTTTATACGGCACACCTACATCACTGAAAATGTACTTTTTGCCGTCGATAGTCTGTGGGCCTGTTACGATTTGCCCATTAACAATGTAAAGGTTGCCAAGCCAGCTACCGTCTACCATTATGCCCTCGGGGTTGAAATAGTAAGTATCATTTTCAATTACGGTTTCACCTGTTGCAAGTATTAAGTTTGCCGTTTGATAGTATTTGTTTTCCTCAAACTCAAACCAACCTACTTTTGCAATGCCATCTTCTCCATAGAAAGTGATAGCACCGTTTTCATGTGTTTGGAAGTAATCTGTAAGTACTTTACCTGTTTCGTCGGCAAAGTAAGACGCATTATTGTAAACAAATGCACCTTTATTTACAACTCCATCATCTTGGAATATGTATTTTTCGCCGTCAATCTCTTTTTCTCCTGTAACCGCCACTCCATTTTCAAGGTAGTAAACGTCTGCCCATCCGGTGTCTGTTATTTGCTTACCGTCTGAGTGGAAGAAGTATAGCTCACCCTCAATTGTCTGTTTGCCTGTTGCGAATATTTTAGTTACAGTTTGGTAATAGCGCGCGCCGTCAAAATCTATCCAGCCCTCGCCCACAGCTTTGCCGTTGTTGCCATAATATGCGCCTGTGCCGTCCGGCTCATAGCCTATGCCGTCTTTTAGTATAACGCCGTCTTCACTTGCAAAATATTTGTCATTTTCATATGTAAATGCGCCTCTTACAAGAAGACCGCCTATGTTAAAGTAATAGTCGTTTTCTTCAATAGTTTGCATGCCTATTAACGCCTTGCCGTCAACTACGTAGTAGTCTCCTGCCCAGCCGTCTTCTGTTACAAGTTTGCCGTCACTGCCAAAGAAGTATATATCGCCATCAATTTCTTGTCTACCTGTCAATAGTGTAAATACTTCTGTTTGGTAATATGTGCCCTCGTTATGTTCTATCCAGCCTACTGCTGTCTGTCCGTTTTCATCATAGTAGCGCAAATCACCCTCCGGCAATGTGCGTATTGCGTCAAGGTATACCACGCCCTTGTTTTCGCCCTCAACGTCTGCGTAATATGGCATATCTTCGTATATAAATTCACCTGTAAATGCTACGCCATCTTCACCGATAATATACGTTTCACCGTCAATTACTTGTCTGCCGATAGGCACAGTGCCATTGCTCACATACACATCGCCTATCCAGCCTGTGCCCGTCTCTTGGGCTCCATCGTCTGAAAACAGGAATGTTGTACCATCAACTGTTTTTACACCTGTTGCAAGTGTGTGCACACCGCCGCTCATGCTTGTATCTTGGTAATATTTCTCGTTGTTTGGTGCTGTTATCCAGCCTGTTCTCGCACCGCCGTCCTGTGCATAGTACGTTATGGAATCTCGACGTTTTAAAAAGCCATTGCTATACAATGCGCCGTTACCGTCTGCCATAAACCACGCATCATCATATATAAAGTCATATTTTAAAACTTCGCCATCATCATTAAATATGTATTGTACGCCCTCAATTTCTTGCGGGCCTGTTGCGAGCTCACCGCTTGCAAGTACATATGAGTGCACACCATCTTCCCTTTTCCATGTGCCATGCTCCACTGTACTTGGGTCAGGGGTTTCGTTGTCTTGCTCGCTGTCACTATCTGAATCGCTGTCGCTGTCTGAATCGCTGTCGCTATCTGAATCGCTGTCGCTATCTGAATCGCTGTCGCTGTCTGAATCGCTGTCGCTGTCTGAATCGCTGTCACTATCTGAATCGCTGTCGCTATCTGAATCACTGTCGCTAT
>CAYJNL010000041.1:0-18620 GCA_964371675.1 uncultured Bacteroides sp.
AATGAGCTGATACTCACTTTTTGACTACACTTTTATAGTACCAAAAAGAGCAGTTACAGCCCCTCAAAAAGGTTAAAACTGCTCTAAATTTTGGACATCCATAAAAATAAAACCCTCGGTTAAAAACCGCGGGTTTTATTTGGTGATAATACGCCACATATCGTGGACTTTCAAATCATCACACTGAGATGTGTGGGCTGTACAAAATAGATATCCGAAATTTGGGTTTAACCCGAAAAAAGGTGGTAGCGACAGATTTTCGCCCGGAGGGCGTTTACAACCGAACAGAAAATCCGAGCGTGCCTTTTTTCGGAAAAGGAGGAGCGACGAAATGGTGTGAGCGATGACTTTTATAATTTTACAAAAAAAGTCGTCGCGAACTAAATGTAGTCCGCGACGACGTGGTGAGCCATCGGAGATTCGAACTCCGGACACCCTGATTAAAAGTCAGGTGCTCTGCCAACTGAGCTAATAGCTCTCAAATGTCTTTTGTTGAGCGCTAGATTATTATATCACCTTATATACCACTTGTCAACACTTTAGTGCGATTTTTTTTGTATTTTTTTATAAAATACATTATTAATCCTTATAAAACAACAAAAAAACACAAATCATCGTTATAACTTGACAATTAAAAACATCCCATTATATGCAAAAAATACGTTGCCTTTTTGTGTGCGTAGCTGTTATAATATTAATATGTTAATCAATTAAACCTTTATGGAGGTATTTATGTCAGCTAAAAAAAATAGAAAGCGTTTTTCTCAGACAAAACTAGGTAGTAGTATAAATGATGAGCTTAGAGAGCACAAAAGTTCTTTTATAGTATTTAATATATTACGTATAATTGTACTTATAATAATGGTGCGCCAGTTTTTTCTGGCAAATTATGAAAGTGTATTCTTTTGCCTGTTAACACTAATAATGTTTTATGTCCCAAGCTGGATACAAGCAAAAACTAACATAGCTTTACCTCCTGCGCTTGAAATCACAATATTTCTTTTTATTTTTGCCGCCGAGATTCTAGGCGAAATTAACGCTTTTTACGTGAGAATCCACGGGTGGGATACAATGCTCCACACTCTAAATGGCTTTTTGGCAGCCGCTGTGGGCTTTTCGCTTGTGGTTATCCTCAATAATAATGATAAACTCGCCTTTGAGTTGTCGCCGTTTTTTATGGCGCTTATGGCGTTTTGTTTTTCAATGACTGTTGCTGTTTTGTGGGAGTTTTTTGAGTTTAGCATGGACTATTTGTTTTTTACCGACATGCAAAAAGATACCGTGATTAATGCAATCCACTCTGTTGCGCTTGATGCCACTAACAGCAACAAAGTAGAGTCTGTTATGGGTATTAGCGAGGTTTATATAAACGACGAGCCTCTTGGTGTGGGTGGTTATCTCGACATAGGGCTTTTAGACACAATGAAAGACATGTTTGTTAATTTTATAGGCGCTGCCGTGTTCTCTGTTTGTGGCTTTTTCTACACAAAGTCTAAAGGCTATAAGCGCACAATTGCACAAAATTTTGTGCCCACACGCAAAGCAAATAACTCTGATAAAACACTGCCAAACAAATAAACACAGATATAGGAACTTATGTGTTAAATTCCACAAATTTGCCTACTTAGCACAGCGCAAATGCTGATTAGCACATAAATTAATCAAATCAAGGAATGGTTATATAATGAGAGAAAAAGAAATTGCCGAGATAAGGCGCCGTTTTAAAAATGATAAAAATAACATAAACGCCATAACAGGTTGCTATGTTGATAGCAGTGGGCAAATTTTGTCAAAATTTAAGCAATCCACTGCGTTTATGGACTCCGAGGAAAAAGAAAAAGTTTTTACAATACTACGCAAAACCTTGACAGGCACACATGGCAAAAACTTAATAGACATTGAGTTTTCAACACAGCAAGTTGTTAGAAGCGACGAACATTCGCTATTAATGCGCCTTAGAGACTCAAAACTTGAAGACGAGGAAAGTGTGCAACAGCTATTTGAAAAAATAATTGAGTCTTATATTTCAGAGCAAGCGTATTTGATTTTAATTGCGCTCGACACTTACGACGTGCCCCATAAAAGCAAAGATTTGCTTGATGGTGGAGATTTTGACTCGACAGACATGTTTACATATGCCGTTTGCAGTGTTTGCCCCATAAAAACAACTGTATCATCACTCGGGTTTTCAGTTGTGGAAAACAATTTTTACAGCAGTTCGGTAGACTTTATGGTGGGTGCGCCTGTTTTGGGCTTTATGTTCCCGTCGTTTGACGACAGAAGCAGTAACATATACAGTGCACTGCATTTTAGTAAAGATATACAGGGCAAAAACGAATTATTTGTGCAAAATGTATTTAATGTGGAATTGCCTATGCCGCCGCAACAGCAAAAAGACACATTTAATGACATAATGGAAAACAGCCTTGAGGAAACTTGTAGTTATGACATTGTTGAAAGTGTGTACTCAAAAGTTAGTGAGATGGTGTTATTGCACAAAGAGGCAAAAGAGGAAGAACCGCTATTACTTGGCAAAAAAGAGTTTACAAGCATTTTGCACGACTGCGATGTGCCTGAGGAAAATGTGCAAATATTTGAAAATAATTTTACCGAAAAATTTGGGCAAGACACCTTGGTGCCACCCAAAAATATTGTTGAGGTAGGCAAGTTTAATGTTAAGACAAACGACGTAACAGTAAACGTAAACAGCGACAGAACAGATTTGTTGAAAACACAAGTTATAGGCGGAGTTAAATACTTAATGATTAGGCTTGAGGACAGTGTGGAGGTTAACGGCATACAGCTGTCTGATATTACTTAGCCAAACCTATGCAATCTGGGTTCGGGTTACATCGGCTTGGCTAGCATTCATAAGATAAAGATTACAATATTCTAAAAGGAGCACTCTTTTGCCAAACGAAAACATCAAAAAGAATTTTATATGGAACACGGCAGGCTCATTAATCTACTTTTTTGCACAATGGGTCTTTACAATTCTTGTTTGGCGTGTTTCAAGTGGCGACACTGCATTTGAAAACGCAGGGCTTCTAACTCTTGCCACAACAATAACAAATGTGTTCTTATCACTCGCCTCCTACGGCATGTACAACTACCATGTGTCAGATATTAAAGGTAAGTACGCAAACAGCACATATATTTACAGCCGTAACATAACGTGCATAGCGGCAAGTGCTCTTTGCATGGTTTATCTCATGGTAACAGGCAGTTTTGGCACACCCTACACCTTTATGCAGGTGGGCTGTGTTATTATGATGCTCGGCTTTAGAATGGTGGAGAGCAAAACAGACGTATACAATGCAATTGACCAAAAAAGCGGCAGGCTAGATATAGTTGGCAAAACGTATGCGGCACGCGGTGTTATATCTCTCATAGGTTTTGTGGCAGTGCTTTTATTAACGCAAAACATGTTTATTACGCTAACAGCCATGCTTTTGTTAAATGTTTTGTTTTATTTTGTATATACTAAACGTATGTCAGCGCCGTTTTATATAAGGGAGAAAACAGCTGTAAAAACGGTGCTTGTTCTCCTTGCAGAGTGCGCGCCACTTGCAATATACAGCTTTTTAAACACTACTACCACGTCTATTCCGCGTATTTTTTTAGAGCGCACCCTCGGCAGTGAGGCACTTGGTACATACGGCAGTGTAACGGCGCCTGTTCTGCTATTGCAAGTTGGCGCAACATATTTGTTCACGCCTTTTATCACAATGTTTGCGCAAAAATATGAGGAGCGCGACAAAAAAGGCTTTTACAGGGCAATTAAATTTGTGCTCTTGATTATTGCGGCACTGCTCCCCATTGGTATTCTTGTTGCTGTTTTTCTCGGGCCGTTTGGGTTACGCGTGTTTGTCAGTGCAGATTTAGAGCAATACAGCTATCTATTGAGCCCCATGGTGGTATCAGCTGTTTTGACGGCACTTGTATTGTTTTTTAGCATGGTTTTAACCGTTATGCGCCGCATGAAAGAGCTAATTATATGCAATGTATGTGCAATTGTTGTGTCTTTAGCGCTAAGTAATTTGCTTATAGGTGCATTCCATATGCAGGGTGTAACACTGGTAAGCATTGCGGCGCTTTTAGTGCAATGTGCAATGCAGTTTGCTTTCGTTGCTTTATCGGCAAAAAAGCATTTTAATGCGCAAAATTATAATTAAGGGAGATTTTTATGAGATATATAGGCAGTCACATCTCGTCTTCGGGCGGATATACAGCAATGGCAAAACAGGCAAATTCTTTGGGTGCAAACACCTTTGCATATTTTACAAGAAACCCACGCGGCGGCAGTGTTAAAGCTCAAGATGAAGAAGATGTAAAACAATTTCTTGTTTTGTGCAAGGAGTATGGCATTGGTAAAATTGTTGCTCATGCACCATACACATACAACTGCTGTGCACTAAAAGAAAACTTGCGTGTTTTTGCGCGCGGTGCTATGGCAGAAGACTTGCAGAGAATGCAGTCTCTACCGGGCAATTACTATAACTTCCATCCGGGCAGCCATGTGGGGCAGGGCACAGAAAAGGGCATTGAGCTTATTGCAGAGCTTTTAAACGACGTTTTAACGAGTGATTTACAGACAACCGTACTGCTTGAAACAATGGCAGGCAAAGGCAGTGAGGTAGGGCGCACTTTTGAAGAGCTTTACGAAATTTTAAGCAAGACTGCACTAAGCGAAAAGATGGGTGTTTTGCTTGACACATGCCACGTGTGGGATGCAGGCTATGACATTGTAAATGATTTAGACAGTGTTTTAACACATTTTGACAAAGTTATAGGCTTAAAACACTTACACGCAATACATTGTAACGATAGCATGAATGATTTTGAGGCGCACAAAGACCGCCATGCAAAGCTTGGCGAGGGTAAGCTGGGGCTTAATTTGTTTAAAAACATGATAAACCACGAGGCACTTAAAGACTTGCCGTTTATACTGGAAACCCCAAATGACGACGAGGGCTGGGCAAAAGAAATAGCACTTTTGCGCAGTATGGAAGATTAACACAAAAAATTAATCTATGCAAATATTTCATTTGACTTTTTTGGGTGAATGTTATAAAATAAGTGTTAGGAACAATGGTGTTCACTCATTTCGGTTTGCGCTTTATGCACACCGATAATTAGTGGACACCTTTTTATTTTATATAAAAAATTTGGGCACATGTCCGTAAATGTTAATTTAAGCTAAAGTGATAACAGAGAAAGGGCTGTAAAATATGGTTAAGAGAGAGATAATTGAGTTCATTGAGGAGTACGACGTTAAATTTATACGCCTCAGCTTTTGCACGCCTTTTGGGGAGCAAAAGAATATTTCAATCATGGCAGAAGAGATAGAAAATGCACTTGAAAACGGTGTCTCGTTTGATGCCTCCGCCATTGAGGGGTTCGGCGATGTGTGTAAATCAGACTTGCTGCTTTTCCCCGATATTGACACGCTCTCGCTGCTGCCGTGGAGGCCTAACGTTAATTCTGTTTTGCGCTTTTACTGCGATATAAAAAACCCCGACAGAACAAACTTTGAGGGCGATAGCCGCTACATTTTAAACAAAGCTGTAGCTCGGCTAAAAAACATGGGGCTTACATGTAAAATTGGCACAGAATGTGAGTTTTACCTCTTAAAGACAACAGAGGACGGCGAACCGCTTTTAAAAACCCTAGATAACGGTGGGTATTTAGACGTTGCCCCACTTGACAAAGGCGAAAATATAAGGCGCGACATATGCCTGTGCCTTGAGGAAATGGGGCTTAAACCCGAGCGCTCACATCACGAGAAAGGGCCGGGGCAAAACGAGATTGATTTTGAGTTTAGCAGTGCAATTGACAGTGCCGACAACTTTTTAACATTTAAGTATGTTGTAAAAACAATAGCGGCGCGCAACGGGCTGTTTGCATCTTTTATGCCAAAACTTTTTGCGGATAAAAGCGGTAACGGTATGCACCTTAACATATCTTTATATAAGGAAGGTGTTAATGTTTTTAGCGAAAAGGGGTTGTTACAGGGCACACTTGCAGACAACTTTATGGCAGGTGTTATGGATAAAATAGCTGATATTACACTATTTCTTAACCCTAACAACAATTCTTATGAACGTTTTGGCAAATGGGAGGCACCTGAGTACATCTCTTGGTCTATACAAAACCGCTCACAGCTTGTACGTGTGCCAATTGCAGGCAAAGGCAATGAGCGCATGGAGCTGCGTAGCCCGGACCCGTGTATTAACCCATACATTGCCTTTGCACTTGTTTTGCACGCAGGTATGGATGGCATAGAAAGAGCTTTAAAACTCGACATGCCCGTTGACAAAAATTTGCTTATTGAAAAAGACGATTTTACGAACACTTTAGCTACATTGCCAAAAGATTTAAGCGAGGCAATAGAGCTGGCTGAAAACAGCAGTTTTGTTAAAGAACACATAAGCGAGCTGTTTTTAAACAAGGTTATAGAGCTTAAAAAGGCTGAATACGAGCAGTTTGAAGAGGCAAGCGACAAAGAGGCGTATTACAAACATGTATACTTTGAAAAATTATAGATGAAAGGTGGTAATTGTTTTTGGAAAGTGCATTAATAATTTCTTACAGCGACAAGGGCAGTGAAGTTATATTTAATGTGTTGAAAACTATGTCTTTCAAAAAAATTGCCACCGCCAAAACTTGCGGAGAGGCAAGGCGCCTATGTACAGAGTTAAATTTTGATTTATATATTATAAACAGCCCCGTTTATAACGAGAGCGGTGAGGACCTAGCAAGAGAGCTTGTGGCCGTTGGCGCAAACCAAGTTATTGTACTTGCGAAAAATGACATATACGAATACATGGCATCGCGCCTTGAGAGCCACGGCGTAATAACTGTGCAAAAACCCATTAACAAAGAGCTGTTGAGTATGAGCGTTAAGCTGTCTCGCGCGGTTTTTGCAAGAATTAACAACATGCAAAAAATAACAACTAAACTAACAAAGAAAATTGAGGATATACGTGTAATTGACCGCGCAAAATGCGTGCTTATATCGCACCTTAGCATGAGTGAGGAGCAAGCGCACAAGCACATAGAGAAAAAAGCAATGGACACAAGGCAAAGTAAGAGACAAGTAGCGCAAAATATATTAAAAGTTTATGAGAGCTAATTTTACAAAAAGGAATGGAGAGTAAAAAATGAACAAGTACATATTTGTTACAGGTGGGGTTGTCTCGGGGCTTGGCAAGGGCATTACTGCCGCGGCTCTTGGTAGGCTTTTAAAACAGCGTGGTTTTAAAGTGTCGGCACAAAAGCTAGACCCTTATATTAATGTAGACCCCGGCACAATGAGTCCACTGCAACACGGAGAGGTCTTTGTAACAGATGACGGTGCGGAAACTGACCTTGACCTTGGGCATTATGAGAGATTTATTGATGAAAATTTGAATAAATATTCAAACCTTACCTCAGGCAAGGTGTATTATAATGTAATAAAAAGAGAACGCACGGGCGGATATCTTGGGCAAACAGTGCAAGTTATACCACATATAACAGATGAAATTAAACGTTTCATCAATAAAAGCGCTGAAAAAAGCAGTGCCGATATTTTAATTACAGAAATTGGAGGCACAGTGGGCGACATTGAAAGCCAACCATTTCTTGAGGCTATTAGGCAAATTTCGCTTGAAAAAGGGGATGAAAACTGCATATTTATTCACGTTGCACTCATACCTTATTTAAAGGGGAGCAACGAGCATAAATCAAAACCGGCACAGCACTCTGTAAAAGAGTTGCGTGGGCTTGGAATATCGCCAAACATAATAATAGCACGTGCAGACGAGCCGTTAACGGACAGTATAAAGCAAAAAATATCACTATTTTGCAACGTTAAGCAAGACTGCGTAATTGAAAACTTAACAGTGCCACACCTGTACGAAGCACCGCTGATGCTACACGAAAACGGGCTTGACGACATTGTTTGTCGTGAGCTGAATTTGCAGGCGTCACCTGCTGATTTAACCGATTGGAAAGCAATGGTGCAAAAACTTAAAAATGTTACAAAAACAGCAAATGTTGCAGTTGTTGGCAAATATGTTGAGCTGAAAGACGCTTATTTGTCTATAATTGAGAGCTTAAACCATGCGGGAATACAGCACGGAGCAAGCGTAAAAATTACATGGGTAGACAGCGAAGAAATTGAAGAAAAAGGCGCAGAAACGCTACTCTCGGCTGTTAATGGCGTGTTAATACCGGGCGGTTTCGGCACACGTGGTATTGAGGGCAAAATTGCAGCATGCAAGTTTGCACGTGAAAATAACATACCGTTTTTTGGTATTTGCCTTGGTTTGCAAATTGCCATTATTGAGTATGCAAGAAATGTGTGCAATATAGAAAATGCTACTTCAGGAGAATTTGACGAAAACGCACAGCACAAAGTTGTTGATATAATGGAGGATCAAAAGGGCGTTACCTCAAAAGGCGGCACAATGCGCCTTGGTGCATACCCGTGCAAAGTTAACGATAATACGCTATTAAAACAGCTATATAACAAAGATTTAATACACGAGCGCCACCGCCACCGCTTTGAGGTTAACAATGCGTACAGAGACACATTAACACAAAATGGGCTTACAGTAAGCGGCACCTCGCCCGACGGCACACTTGTTGAAACAGTTGAGCTAGGCAATAACGACTTTTTTGTTGCGGTGCAGTTCCACCCTGAATTTAAGAGCAGACCAAATAAACCACACCCCATTTTTTGTGGTTTTGTGAAGCATGTTTTAAAGCGTGAGGTATAGAAATTTGTACATGATTTGTATTTAATGGGTAGGGGCGCCCTGCGGTAGTCCGCATAGTTTGCGCGAATTTTTATTATGAGGCATATTGTAGGCTCACGGCTTGCCGTGACTGAGAAATAGCACAAATTTAAAAATTTCAGCTATATTTTGCGGACATGGCAAGCTATGTCCCTTCATTTTGTTATTTCCACCTAAAAAATAAAAGCATACAAATAGAGGACGATATAAAATCGTCCTCTCAATTTTTTGCACAAAATTCAGTATTAAGTTTACATCTAAAGCCATTTTTTAATCTTCATAAGCGCAACAGAGCCAATTGTTAAAACAACTGCAATTGCAATAACTATGTAAAACCCAAAGGGAGAATTTTCCCACGGCACAGGCACGTTCGCACCAAAAAGCCCAAACACTATTGTTGGTATTGTTAAAATAATTGTAAGTGCTGCAAGCAGTTTCATAACCATGTTGAGGTTGTTTGAAATTATGCTTGCAAACGTCTCCATTGTGCCACTTAAAATGTTGCGGTAAATGTTGCTCATTTCAATTGCTTGCTTGTTTTCTATGATAACATCTTCAAGTAGTTCGGTGTCGTCGGGGTAATTTTTAACAAAATCCATTCTCAATAATTTTTCAAGCACTATTTCGTTGCTTTTAAGTGATGTAGAAAAATAAACAAGGCTCTTTTCCAGCCCAAGCATCTGTATAATTTCTTTGTTTTGCATTGACGAATGCAGCTTGTCTTCCACTTGCTGGCTTGCTCTGTCAACATCACGCAGATAATTTAAAAACAGTGTTGCGTTTCTGTACAAAATTTGTAGTGTCATTCTGTTTTTTTTCTTTGTTGAAAAATTTTTGACAACATTCTTTGCAAAAGAATTCGACAGTTCGTTTTCTTTCAGACAAACAGTAACTATGTTGTTTTCCGTTAAAATTATTGCGTACGGTATTGTAGTGTAAACATTACCGTGACCTTTTGCGTCTTTTTCAACAGTGGGTGTGTCCACAAGAATTAACATGTGGTTGTCCTCAAAGTCAATACGGCTGCGCTCCTCTTCATCGAGTGCGGCGTGTATTAAGCTTATGTCTGTATTTAACTCTTCACAAACATGTGAAACCTCGCTTAATGTAGGTGCACACATGTTTATCCATACACCATCGCTTATCTTATCAACTTTGCTGATTGTACCGTTCGCTGTGCTGTAATAATTAATCATTCTTGCTCTCTTTCCGCACAGCTAACAGCAAAACTTATATAAAAGTATTGCACACTGCGCTTTTGTTTTTTAACTTGTAGTTTCGTAAATCGTCCTCGGGGCTTTCCATGTGTGCAATATCTCCTTTTTATATTATTTTGTAGGTTTTTTCCAAAATATATGGCATATTTTTGCTTTATTAAAAAAACCTATACTTATATTTTATTATTTTTTACAAAGCTTTGTCAAGTTAAATATACATTAAATTTAATATTCTAATCAAATATTGCCATTAATTATAAACTTAACTTAAAGTGGGTAAAATGATAATAATGCTGTGTTGACATTAGCCTCTATTATTGATAGAATATAGTGTAGGATAAAAATAATTAAGTGTAAAAAAGCTATAATTTAACTTTGAAGGAATAAAAATGAAAAACAAGAAATATGTTTTGACAATAATAATAGGTTTAGCGTTTTTTATTACAATTGCATATAATATAATGTCTTTTAATACTACTGTTAATTACGAGCTCGAAAAATCAGTTAAAACAACACTTTCAGATATGGCAAATCAACAGCAGTTATCGCTTGACCGCCAGCTTGAAAATATGGTTTATTCAATTGAAGATATGGCGAGAACGCTTTCTATAATTGGCGAAGATGAGGCACATATACTTGAATATGTGAAAGAGCGCCAAGAAGAGCTCAACATTGAAATACTTTACATGGTTAGAACAAATGGCGAGGCTTTTCATTCAGGTGGCAAGCTTGTAGATGCGTCAAATGAGGAGTATTTTAAAACAGCAATGGCAGGCGAGGCATATGCCTCTTCACCATTTGTTTCGGAGCACAGTGGTAAAGAGGTTATACTTTTTGCCGTGCCAATATATATAGATGGCAAAATAGACGGCGTGCTTGCTGTTGAGTATTGCACAGATTATTTGAGAACACTGTTGGCAAGCTTTACAGACGACAGAGGCCTTAACTTAATAGTTGACGGAAACAGCAACATAATACTAAGTACTAATGAATTTGTGCTTAGTTTTGAAGCGTTTAAAAACGCAGTTTTTGAGGATGGCGAAACATTCGATAGTGTTGTAGAAAACTTTAGCAGTGGAAAATCCGGCAGTTTAACATACACATTAAATGGCGTAAGCAAATTTGGCGAGTACAGGCCAATTGAAATAAACGACTGGGTGCTGTTTTTTGAAATATCAGAAGAGAGCATCGCAGGCAGTGTTGTAAATATTTCAGGACAAATGTTAGTAATAAGCATTTTAATCATAGTATTTGGGATTGTGGCAGCCGGTTATATCGTGATATCAAAAAACAGGTCTGCAAAAGAGCTTGAAAAAGTTGCTTATTATGATGAGATGACAGGCATACCGAATTTGATTAAATTCAAGATGCTTGTGAGTGATATTGTAAGAAAAAACCCAACAAAGCTCTACACAATGGTAAAGATGGACACAGTTAACTTTAAAGCCGTTAATGATATGTTTGGTTTTGAGGCAGGCAACAAGGTTATTTGCGCCATTGCAGACACGGGTAAACGCGTTAAAAACGAAAGCTTTGTACAAGCTAGAGTTTCTGCGGAAGAATTTATGTTATTTGGCGAAAAAGAGCTGTTTGATAATTTGAAAGAGAGCTCAAAAGACTATGAAAAACAGTTTATATCAATGTTGCCGGAGCTTGCAGAGCACAAATTTACATTTAGATACGGAAGATACTTTTTAAAACCCGGCGAGGATGACATGAACGATGTAGTGCACAAAACAAGCCTTGTGCACAGCTTTGCAAAGAAAAACACAGGCACTAATGTTTGGGATTATGACGAGACGTTTAAAAACAAGATTTTAAAAGAGGCAGAAATTGAAAACAAAATGCACTCAGCACTTGCAAATGGTGAGTTTAAAGCATATTTACAGCCAAAGTGCAGTGTTGCCAGTGGCAAAGCAGTTGGTGCAGAGGCGCTTGTTAGGTGGATAGAGCCAAATGGTTCTATGTATTATCCAAATGATTTTATACCACTTTTTGAGCGCAACGGCTTTATTGTGGAGCTTGACAAATACATGCTGAAAAGTGTGTGCGAGACCATGAAAAAATGGCGAGATCAAGGCAAAGAATTGTTACCTATTTCTGTTAATTTCTCACGTTTGCATATAGAAAATGAAAATTTTGTAAGCGAAGTAAACGATATAGTTGCATCATACGGAATAGAGCCAAATTACATTGAAATTGAGCTAACAGAGAGCACCGTTATAGAAAACGAGCACAAACTACCCGATATATTAAACAAATTGCATAAAAAAGGGTTCCTTGTATCTATTGATGATTTTGGCTCGGGTTACTCGTCGCTTGGTATGCTTAAAAACTTTAAAGTTAATACTTTAAAGCTTGACAGGAGCTTTTTCATAGATGTTAACGACAAAAATGAGCATGACAGAGGAGATAAAATAATCAAGAGCATAGTTGAGCTTGCCAATAGCCTTGGAATGTACACTGTTGCAGAGGGTATTGAAGAAAAAGAGCAGCTTGACTTTTTAGAAGAAATTAAGTGTGGCGCGGCGCAAGGCTATTGCTTTGCAAAACCCATGTCTATTGAAGAGTTTGAGGCAAGATATATGAGTTAATGTAGCTTGGCTTTATATGAATATTTGAATATTTTTAATTAAATAAACTCCCCTTTGTAATATGGCATACTGCCGTATTACAAAGGGGAGTTTTTCAAGTCTACTGCAAATAAAAAGCCACTGGGTTTACAAAATTTTGCTAACACTTTTGTAGAGGCTACTTTTAAGTAGTTTCAATTTATTAAAAGTTACATTCTGTTATACCATTCGTCCTCTTTTTTCTCTTGTTCCACGTTTGGTGCATCGTTTTCGTGCATAGTTTTTTCTTCATTGTCATTTTGCTTGTTTTCTATTGTCTCGCTATCTGCACCGGTGCTAGATACTGCGATGACTTGCATAGGTTCATTTTGCGCTTGTGGCACGTTATTTTGTGGCACAACAGTAACATGTGGTGAAAATGGTTCTTGTGGTTGCGGCACCATAAGAGGTTGTGCTGTGTTTTGTGGTGGCATATAGCCTTGTTGCGCGTTATTTATGTTACCATTTTGTGTTGTATTATAGTTTGGGTAGTTTTGCATTTGCTCAACAGTACTGCCGTTTGCGCTTGAATTCATAGTATAAGGTTGGTAACCGTTATTTTGCGGCATATTATTTTTCTTGGGTCCTTTTAACAGATAAAAACCCAGCCAAATAAGCAAGCTTGCAAATATAAGTGCATTAAACGCGCGTGAAATATAGTAATACCCAAAGAAATTAGCTATTATTGGCGTAAAAACCTCGTTAACAATAATTATGCCTGCTGTTACTATGCAAACCCAGCCAATTGTTTTGCGGTGTTTTTTGAAAAAACTTGTGTCGTATGTGTTGTTTAATATGTCGTCAAAGCCAAACAAATAGCTATCTTTATACACATACATTTGCTGTGTGGTTTGGTTGCGTAAGTGCCATGTATCGAAAAAGGAGTATGCTACAATAATTGGTATTATTACCCACAGCGAGTTCGATAAAATATTTAGTACAAATGTTGTAACAGCTGCCGCGAGCATTAAAGAAAGGCCTCTTTTCATATAGCCTAGGTACATTTGCCCAGCACCGGGAATACATGCTAAAATAAATGTAATAATATAGTTTCTTTTCATATTGAGTTCTCCGTTCTGCCACTTTTATGGTTAAATTTTTAATCTCCAAAAGTGGCTATGGAGATTTTATATTTTTATAAAAAGTGATTTTAAGCGCATAAGTACTGATAATACATCTATTATCTAACTTTTTCAAAAAATGTCAAGTATATTTATTGCGCTATTGAATAAATTTGTTTCATTGTTTCCAAGGTTATTTTGGGTTTCGCTTATATTGGTGTTTATGCTGTGCACAAATTTTTCTATGGTTTGCGGTGCGTTTATTAAATTAGCAGAGGGGCCTATGCCCCACATTATTAGTGCAAGGCAAGCGGCGGCGACATACGTTGTATACTTGTTAAATGCTGTTTTAAATATGCGCTTGCGTATTTTTTTTATAATGTTATCGCTTGTGTTTAAAGTTAATGGTATTGTGCTTTGGTTTTTTACTGTTGATACATAAAGTTCTATGCAGGTGTCGCAAAAACTTAGGTGTTCGGCTATTTCGTATTGCTGTATTTGTGTTAGTTCAGCGTTTGATAAGTTTGCAAGAGCCTGTTTTGTAACGTGTCCGTTATTGTCAAAGCAATTATTCATTTTGCCGTATACCTCTTTCTTCGAGTTTAGTTATTATTATATTTTTTGCTCTATATATTTGTGTACGCACTGTTTTTTCCGGGCGTTTCAGCCTTAGTGAGATGTCTTTTGTTGGTATTCCTTGCAAGAAGTACATTTGTGATACGAAGAGATACGGTTCTTTTAGTGAGTTAATAATATTAAGTACGTCATTAATCTCATCTTTTTGAATAGCTATGTCGAGTGGAGAGTGTTGTGTACTTGAGTTTTCATATTCTATTTGTTCTAGTTCTGCGCTGAAGCTCAAGCCTACTTTTTTGTAGTATGCACTTTTTAAATAGTCTTTTGCTTTGTTTGTTGCAATGCGTGCCAGCCATGGTTTATATTGGCCCGCCGTGCAGTTTGCTATGTTTGTATATGCGGAGATAAACGTTTCTTGCGCAAGGTCTTGCGCTATTTGAACGTCTCCCGTAAAGTTGTAGCAAATTGAAAAAACAAATTTTTCATGTTCTTTAACAATCCGCTCAAACTCTTTAATTTTTATCACAAACACCTCCTCGCTTTTTTTGAAAAAAAGCTTAGCAAAAAACTTTAATCTTCTTGGTTTTGTTTTGTTGGTTAGCACCCTTGGTACAGATTGATTTTGCTTGGCATTGGCTTCGCCCTGCCAAAAGGTTGGCAAGATATATATTTCATTATTAGTAAAATGTAAATAATTGAACGAGTCAATTAATGAAAATATTTTTTCAAAACGACAATGCCGCATTATTCGCTATACATATATAACGAATAACGCGGCAAATTTTCTTCAAAATATCGTATTTTTTTGTTTTTCTAAATAGTGTTGTCTCATATATTTAGCTGGCGGTGTTTTTTTTACAGTTTTTCTATGGTGTATCGAAATTCACATTATATCAAAGGGTATTTTGTGTTTTTACATTACAGAGTTAAAAACACTTATCATTTGCCATCTAACTTGTGTCAACATTATTTAAAACTGCAATCATATGCACTTATTTAAAGGTTTAGTGCACAAATACATAAAGCCCTATGCTGCTTAAAATAAGCATTATAATGCCTGCCGTTATAACACCTGCAAGTACAGATAACACACTTGGCCAGAACTTTAAGTCTAGCAAAGTTGCACCAAGGCAACCTGTCCACGCGCCTGTGCCGGGTAGCGGAATTGCCACAAATATAAATAGCCCATAGTATATGCCTTTGCCCGATTTTTCCTGTATTTTATTGCTTGCTTTAACGCCTTTGTCATGTATTGCGCCAAAAAACTTGCCCCATTTACCCGGCCAAGTACAGCACCACAAAAGTACTTTTTTTGCAAAAAGCAAAATAATTGGTACAGGCACCATGTTACCAATAACGGCAACAAGCAATACTGCCCATGTTGGCTCAAGCTGCATACCAACACCAATTGGCACAGCACCCCTAAGTTCAATAAGTGGTACCATTGAAACGAAAAACACCCAAAAATATTCTTTTATAACTTCTGCTATCATTAGCACAATTCCTCTCATTTATAACATAGTTTTGCTAAATAATCAATCAGTTGTAAACTGAACTCGTTTTATAACAAACGCGTAAGTTTTTATTATTGCCAAAGCTATCTATGCCACTGTGTAAAATTGTTAAGCATTCACAGTAGCATAGTTAATATTTGCATAAATTTTATTCTTCCGCAACAGTTTCCTCTTCACTACCCGTTGCAGAAATCGAGCTAAGGCGGTAATTACCATTAACATAGTGCGCCCACCAAGCGCTGAAAGTTATTGCTATGCGGTACTCTCCGCCCGGTGTAAGGTTTTTAAAGGTGTATGTTTGGTTTGTTCCGTCAGCCTCAAAGTGCGCAGTCTCAACATATTCTGCTTGGTTTGGCCCTTTTTCCCAAAGCACAACTTTAACGTCTCTATATCCCTCATCAGCCTCCACACTCTCACCGTTTGCATCTGTTAGGTAAAAATTAGCGTCTACTGTCAGCGTATTGCCATTAATGAAAAGGTAAGAGTCCGAGCGGTATTGTGACAAATATATTGTAGCAACATAAGTGTCCGTACCCTCCACAAGCATACCCGAAATTTTGTTCGCCGTCTCAGGCATTGGCAAGTTTTCAGGCAAAACAACTGTCTCTCCGCCTGCTGTCGCATTTTCTTGGTCAACAATCACTTCTTCCTCGTCATACTCTATGCCAAGTAGCGCGCCTATATCAAGCTCCGCACAACCGGTAAAGAAAGTAAACGTGCAAACTGTAAGCATCATTATAGCCACAGATTTTTTTAACATTGTTTTCATTTGTGTTCTCCTTAAATCCTCTTATACGTCTTTTATTTTGTAAGCACTTGTGTAAGTGCATTTCTTTCTGATTCTTGATATTCATTTGCGCCATCGTATAAATTTTGGTATCTGAAAAGTGCAAAACCGTCTATATTTGGTTTTGCCTCTAAAGACTGCACCATTTTTGCAAGGTTTTCGCCGCTTTCCCATTCGCTTTGGTCGTTAGAGCCACCATCGCCCTCGTATATTCTAAATGCGCCAAGCCCAATAGGTAGTGCCACGCTTTCATCTCGCTCATACGAAAGCCATTCGTTTGTGCAGTTTTCAAACGCAAACCTGTCAGAGCCGTTAGACAGCCTATAATCAAAACCCCAGTAAATTTGTGGCATAATGTAGTCTACATATCCGGGGCTAGACATCCAAAGTTGCACGTCTGAATACTGGTTGTTATAGTTATTATCGTTGTTTCCCTGTGGGCTTATACCAAAAATACAGTTTGGGTCTGCGGTTTTAATTGCAGAATACACATTTTTTACAAGTGTATTTACGTTTTCCCTGCGCCAGGCCGCAAGGTCTACACCGTTTGCAAGTGCATCGTACTGCTCTTTGTCAAAAGACGGGTCAGTAGTTGGGTAAAAATAGTCGTCAAACTGTATTCCGTCAACGTCATAGTTATTTATTATCTCAACAGTGCCGTCAATTATAAGCTGCTGTACCTCCGGTATTGACGGGTCAAAGAACAGCCCACCGTCTACCTCGCGCACCCATTCGGGGTTTAGTGTTGCGGGGTTGCTTTGTGCTATATTTGTTGGCAGTGTATCGGTTAAACTAACCCTATATGGGTTTATCCATGCCTCAAAAATGAGGTTTCTCGCATGTGCCTCTTCTATCAAAATTGCAAGTGGGTCATACCCCGGGTCTTTGCCTTGTTCACCTGTTATGATGTGGCTGTATGGATAAATTTCGCTTTTATATAAAGCGTCTGAAAAAGGGCGTACTTGCACTATTACTGTGTTGAGCCCAAGTGCTACGCAGTTATCGTACACTACCGCCGCACTCTGCCTGAAAGACACCTCATCAGCTGTGTTAAAAGCTGTAAAATCAAGATAACTTATCCAAACAGCCCTGTATGGCAGACTATTTGAGCCGTCTGACGGCACAGTGTTTGCCGCTGCACCCTCGGGCACACTTGTAAAGTCTCCTTGTGAGGCGCTCTCATTTGCAGTCTCATTGTTTTGTGCATCTTGCGGCAAGCTTGCTGTGTTTGAAGTGTCTTGCAAACAACCTGTAAACATTACTGCCAATATAAGCACTGCCGCCAATATTTTTCTACAATTCATCAATGTCTCCGTTTCATAGTCGGCACAAAGTGCAAAGCGCGCTTTACATATTTATAGCCTTACCTTATATTTTAGCTTATTGTGACAATTTAAGCAATATTTTGTACGTAAAATTAATAATTAATTAAGTTTTACATTCAAAAACATTAATTAATATGCAGATAACAGCTATAATATTACTTAACTTTTGGTTCTAGCTTTAGCAGTGTGTAAATAAAAATGCCGTTTACTGCGCTTATTGCCATTATAATGCACGCACCAATTTCTACCGATACCCCAACAAAAGACGCCACACCTTGCACAACACCTGCTAAAATAACAAGGTTTGCCATGGTTTTTACACTTTCATCTTGCGTTTTTTCTGCGCCCAAAATGTAACCAAGCGCAAAAATAGGCCAGGCAAGCGCACCGCAAACAAGCCCTATTATGGCATACGCATCATTTGATGTGCCAAGAAACATGTCTGCTATAAGAAATATACATGCCACAAAGCTTGTAGTTTTCTGCATTTTAACGCTAGTGCGTGTTATTATAAAAAGCATCATAGCCGCAGTGCCAATGCCTGCAACGTCTATTAATAGCCCCATGGGTGTGCTAAAAATTAGCAGTAAGCCTGCCGCAAAGTTGAGCAAACAGCACACAACACCAAGCATATAATAAGTTCGCTTTGTGAATTTCCCGAATTTCATATTAATCTCCATTCTGTGCACAGCACAAATAGTTTTGAAAATCTCCATACAGAACGGAGATTAATTGGCATGTGCGT
>CAYJNL010000042.1:0-17805 GCA_964371675.1 uncultured Bacteroides sp.
AACGCCGAAAAAACATAACAAACAGAAAAAGGAGAAAAAGCCTATGATGAAAACATTAAAAACAGCACTGCGAAAAGACAAGGAAAAAATTACGATATCACGCAGCATACAAGCAACAATTCCTATTGAGTTCCTGTGGCAAGACGGCATTTTTAAAACAGGCGGCAAATTTGCGAAGACGTTTAAATTCGAGGATATAAACTACACTATTGCAGACCGTGCCGACAGAGAAAGCATGTTTTTGAAATATTCCGAGATTTTAAACGGCATCGATAGCGGCTCCTCGGCAAAAATTACAATCAACAACCGCAAGCTCAATGAGCATGATTTTAAAAAGTCCATTTTGGGCGAGTTAAAGGGCGATGAACTTGACATTTACCGCAAAGAGTGGAATGACATTCTGCTCTCAAAATCAACAGGAGAAAAAGCAATGGTGCAAGAGCGATACTTAACAATAACCGTTGCAAAGCAAAACATTGAGGAAGCACGTACATATTTTGCACGTGTCAGCGCCGATTTAACGGCACAGTTTGCACGCCTTGGCTCAAAATGCACAGAGGTAACAGCGCTTGAAAAACTGCGCATTTTGTACGACTTTTACAGAAGCGGTGAAGAGAGCGACTTTGCCCTCGACCTCTCCGCCTCTGCCAAACGTGGGCACGATTTTAAAGACTACATTTGCCCCGACAGCTTTGATGTAAAAAGCGATTACTTCAAAATAGGCAAAAAATACGGCAGAGTGCTTTATTTAAAAGAATTTGCAAATTATATAAAGGATGATTTTGTAAGCGAACTGTGTTCTCTAAACAGTAATTTAATGCTTTCGGTGGACATTATACCTGTGCCAACAGACGAGGCGGTGCGTGAGGTTGAAAGCCGTTTGCTCGGTGTGGAAACCAATATAGCAAATTTTCAGCGCAGGCAAAACAACGCTAACAATTTTTCTGCACGAATACCATACGATATGACGTTGCAACGCAAAGAAACTGAGGAATTTTTGAGCGACTTAACAACACGTGACCAACGCATGATGTTTGCGGTTATAACGCTTGTACACACGGCAGACACAAAAGAACAGCTTGACACAGACACCGACTCACTTCAATCAACAGCGAGAAAGCACCTGTGCCAAATTGCCACTTTAAAATATCAGCAACTTGACGGCTTGCAAACAGCCTTGCCCTTTGGTGTGCGCAAAATTGATGCACTGCGCACGCTGACAACAGAAAGCACCGCCGTGTTTATGCCGTTTTACGTGCAAGAAATACGTGACGAAAAGGGCGTTTATTGCGGTGAAAATGCAATTTCACGCAACCTCATTTTTTGCAACAAAGCAAATTTAATGAACCCAAACGCATTTCATCTCGGTGTGCCGGGATCGGGTAAATCTCTCACGGCAAAGCAGTGGATTTTGTATTTAACGCTGTTCACAAATGATGATATTCTCGTGGCAGACCCTGAAAATGAGTACCGCCTACTTGCAGAAAAAACAGGCGGTAGCGTGATAAAAATTGCGGCAGGCAGTGGCGATTACATCAACGCACTCGACATGGTGGACGGCTACTCCGACAGCGGCGACCCTGTAATTGACAAGTCCGAATTTATCCTATCTCTGTTTGAGCAACTCGACAAAAAAGGTATAGGCCCGTATGAAAAGAGCATTATCGACAGGTGCACTGCGGCGATTTACAGAGATTACAAATACGGCGGTGCACTTCCAACATTGCATATTCTGCGCAAAAAGCTACTGGAGCAGACCGAGCCACAGGCGAAAGACCTTGCGCTTGCCCTTGAGATTTTCACAGAGGGCAGCCTTGACGCATTTGCTCACCCAACAAACGTGGACACAAAAAACAGGTTTGTTGTGTACGACATTTCAAACCTTGGCAAACAGCTGAAAACAATGGGATTGCTTGTAATTACCGATGCGATGATAAACAGGGTTGCGCAAAACCACAAGCAAGGCAAGCGCACGCATTTGTTTATTGATGAGTTCCATGTTGTGTTTGAAAACGAACACAGCGCCGAATTTTTTAACTCCGCATGGCGCAGATTTAGAAAGCGCAATGCATTTCCGACAGCGATAACCCAAAATGTGGAGAGCCTTTTGTTCTCTCCGCTTGCAAGTTCAATGCTATCAAACAGTGAGTTTCTTGTACTGCTAAACCAAGCGCCGAGCGACAGAGAAAAACTTGCGAAATTGCTTAATATTTCGGGTGAACAGCTTAGTTATATAACGAATGCAGACGCAGGCTGTGGACTTATTCGGTATGGTAGCAATCTTGTGCCGTTTACGAATAGGGTTAATACTAATACCGAGATATACAAATTGATGTCGACTAAGGCGGGTGATTTTTTTGCGTAAGGTGACGTGAAAATCGCCACACCATTACACAAATAATGCCAAGTAAAAACGGAGCAGTGGCAAATTAATGGCACTGCTCCAAACTTGGTTTATCTATTTTTTGCGTGCATATGGCTTCACTTCATCGGTCAAGCCTGCCAAATAATCCATGCTCGTATCAAGTGCAAGCGCTATTTTACGGCATTGCTCAAATGTATAATATCTTTTGCCATTCTCAATTTTAGAATAATCACTTTGGTCTATGCCTGTTAAATGTTGCATTTTCACTTGTGTAAAACCTTTTTCTTTTCTTAATTTCTTTAATCTATCCATACATATCACCCACTATAATTATGGCAAATATCCCTATTGATTTTAGGGTGAAATTGCCCTATAATCATTTTAGGGGTATATTGCCCTAAAAACAGTGTTGAGCATTATAAATAAAGCTATTCACAATAATTTATAACGCTTTCACATTAAATTTATAATTATAGGAGTGTTTGAAAATGAAAAAGATTATTATTGTAGTGCTTATTTTAGTTATTAGTGTGTTTTTTTATGGTTGCAAAAGCAGTGATTACAACAAGGCTTTAGAGTTTCAAGAAAGTGGCGATTATACATCGGCACTGGCTATTTACGAAGAACTTGGAGATTATAAAGACAGTGCATCACAAGCGGAGTATTGCGGTTTGATGATTGAATCTATACAAAATTTTGATGATGCAGTTGCTACATTAGAGCAGAAAAATGCAGAACTTGACAGCGCAATTGAAACGGCACAAGCATTAATAGACGGCAAAGAAACCGCTCTTGATGAAACACTTATACCCGAACTTGAAACTGCTATAACACAGACAAGAGCTGAAAAATTAGCTGTGCCGGAAATGTTAGCCACAGCAGATGAAATAAACACGCAAACAGATGATATTACATCCGCAGATTATAGTGCGGCAATAAAAAATTTATCTGAAAAGCAATTGCAACTTGAAAACAGTATTGCGCAATATGCCCTTGTAAATGCACCGGCAGAAAGTTACATAATTGAGTGCTTACAAGATGTTGACAACATTGTAGATTTAGCGGCTGTAACCGAAGATAACGACCCGAATGGCAACTTGAATAAAGCGGGTGGTTATACCTCAACCGTGTTCTTCTCAAGCGACCTTGTAGACCAAAGCCAAGTTTACGGAACAACGCTAATTGAAAAAGCAACAAATGCAGGCGGTAGTATTGAAGTTTATACTACTGCAGAGGACGCCGAAAAACGCAATGAGTATTTATCTGCATTTGACGGCACAGCTTTCGCATCGGGCTCACATACTGTTATTGGCACAGTGGTGGTGCGCACGTCAAATGAGCTCACGGCATCTAATCAAAAAATGATTGAAGAAAATATTATAAATAGGCTTATAAAGCTTGATTAGTAAAGTTATGTAAAAGTGGAGCAGTGCCAATTTAACAGTACTGCTCCACTCTACTTTTGAATAATATAATCATAAATTCATTGCTTGAAAGCTTTATCATATGATATAATTACAAAACAAGTGTGCTAAGCGCACCTTTATAAATTTAATAAAGAGAGGTAATTGTATGTTAAAAAACAAAATAGAGATTGTGTTACTGTCGGAGGTTTGTAAGTAATACAATATAAACCTCCGATAACAAATGATTTTTTATTTATATAGCTATCATTTAACTTATGGAGGATAAAATGAATTTATTAGAAAAATATGGGCTTAACGACTACTTCAAAAGCCTTGCCACAATGCACCCTGATTTTAGCATTGCAAGAGTGACACAGCAGCACAAAGGTGTTTATAAAATTGTCACCGAAAGTGAAGAACTTAGTGCTGAAATTTCAGGCAAATTCAGGTACGAGGCAAATGAACTTGTGAATTTTCCAACTGTTGGCGATTTTGTAATGGTGTCGGTAAACGGCGCAAAAAGCAATTCAATAATACACCATGTGCTGCAAAGAAAGAGCATTTTTGTGAGAACTGCAGTAGGCACAAAAGGTCAAGCGCAAGCAGTAGCCTCAAATATCGATATTGTTTTTATTTGTATGTCGCTAAACGAGAATTTTAATTTAAGCCGATTAGAACGCTATTTGAGCATAGCGTGGGACAGCGGCGCAACTCCTGTTGTTATCTTAACAAAAGCCGATTTGTGCGATGACTTGCAAGGACATATTGGCGAAGTGGAGCGAGTTGCATCTTTTGCCGATGTAGTTACGCTGTCAAAATTCGATGATAATATTGAAGAAAAGCTTGCAAAATATATTGGCAAAGGCAACACAATTGCGTTTATAGGCTCATCAGGTGTTGGTAAATCTACCTTAATTAACAAACTGCTCGGCGAAGATGATAAAATAGCAACCGCCGACATAGGCAAAGGTGGAAAAGGCAGGCATACAACTACGGGCAGAGAAATGTTTTTATCACCACAGTGCGATGTGTTAATAGACACGCCCGGTATGCGAGAACTTGGTGCAGAAAGTGCCGATTTATCTAAGAGTTTTGATGATATTGAGCAGCTTGCCATGTCTTGCAAATTTGCCGATTGCACGCATACAAATGAAAAAGGGTGTGCTATATTGAGCGCAATAGAAGACGGCTCAATAGATAAACGACGTTTTGAAAACTACTTAAAGCTGAAACAAGAAGTGTCGTATGAGGGTTTGAGTAGCAGAGAAATTGAAGTAAAAAAATGGGAGCGCTTTGGTGGAGTGAAAAACTTGCGCAAAATGGGCAATGAAGCCCGAAAAATTAAGCATAAGAAATAACCGCTATTTTGCAGTAATTAAGGCTAACAACTAAATAAATAACATGAAAACATCTGTTAACTTTAAGGTTGATGGGTGTTTTTTTGCTATATTGTGCAACATTTTTATTCATTGCTTTTATGTAAACAAAAATAATTTTAGTATAAAGGAGAACCGAATGCCCGAAATTAAAACAAAAGATTTTACCCATGCAAATGCACCAATTAACATTAAACCACCGCCCACAGAAACGTACACAAAACAGCTTGCCATACGCACTAAAGATGCGATTTCTTCACAAGCGCAGGCACAAGTGCAAACACAAACCGACAGCGAAAACACAAACGAGAGCGCATATGCCACCGACAGCGTATACAATACCACAGAGCAAGCCGCAGACAAGGCGTTTGATGCCGCTTTTGACGGCTTTAATAAGGCACGGCACAGGTATGCCAAAAAGTATGATAAAGCGATAAAAACGGCACAAAATGGCGAGCGTGTGCGGAGTGGTGAGGGCTACAGCTTTTCACATAGCACAAATACAAGTACAAGTGTTGACATTTTAAAAACCGCAAAAGATAAGCAAATACAAAATCACGCTATTAAAACAAAGCTAAAATCTATTTCCATTAAAAACAATATCAAAAATTCAAGCACCACTAAAAACTCAAAATACATAAAGTACGCAAACCGCACTGTTAAATCTGCAAATAAAACCATAGGCACAGCCAAAACCGCCAAGACTGCCATAAAAACACAAAAGACAGCCGCACAACTAAAACATGCGGCAACAAAAAGCGCGCAGGCGGCAAAGCAAGCTGCTAAAACCGCACAGCTAACCGCAAAAGCAGCGACCAAGGCGGCAGCGCTCGCCGCAAAATGGACAGCCGCAATGGTTAAAGCAGCCGTTGCCGCAGTAAAAAGCTTAGTTGCGGCGATAGCGGCTGGTGGCTGGATAGCCGTGCTTATTATTGCTGTTTTGTTAATGGTGGGCTTGCTTGTGAATTCATCATTCGGCATATTCTTCTCGGACGAGTGGAGCAACGACACCACTGCAAAAGCCATTGCCGAGGAGCTCTCCGCAGAGCATTATGAGCGCATCACAGAAATTGAAAACAGCGTGCAACACGACTACGTGCATTACACCGCCAACGACGGCAGAACTGCCATACCGTGGGTAGACATTTTTGCGGTTTACTCCGCACGTGAAACAATGGCGAGCGAAAACGCAAATGAAGTTGTGACTTTTACAGATGAAAAGAAAGGGCTAATACGCCATATTATGTTTGATATGAGCGAGATAACCTACCGCACAGAGATTATTCCACGTGAAGTTACAACAGAGTTGACAGACGAAAACGGCGAAATTTATACTGAAACCGAAATACTGGAAGAAACACATCTCACAATTGAGATAACAAATAAAACCGCCGAAGAAATGGCGGTTTTGTACGGTTTTAATTCTGCACAAAATGAACAACTATCGCTTTTAACTGCACCCGAATATGAGCCGCTTTGGGTTGATTTACTAGGTGCAACTATAAATGGCACTGGTGCAGATGGTGAAAACGGCGCATATACCCCAAGTGGAGAGATACTACCGCCCGGCATTGCAGGCAGTGGCGCAATATCGTGGCCCTTAAGCATTGCAAGCTATGTCAATTCGCCATTCGGTTACAGAGAACACCCCATCACAGGTGAGTGGGACTTCCACCGTGGTATAGACATGCCTGCACCATACGCAACGCCAATCCTTGCCGCCGCTGACGGCACAGTAACCGTTGCAAACGCAACCGACAGTTGGGGATACTCATGGGGCTATTACGTAAAAATCAACCACGGCAATGGCATGACTACGCTTTATGCACACTGCTCTTCAGTGGCAGTGCGCCCAAAGCAACAGGTAAAAAAAGGCGAGGTTATTGCATATGTGGGTAGCACAGGTGGCTCCACGGGTAACCACTTGCATTTTGAGGTGGAGGTTAATGGGCAGCTTGTTAATGGGGAGAATATGTTTTAGTTAGTGTATTAACATAAAAGGCTTAATGTAGTTCACAAACCTGCATTAAGCCTTTTTGCTATTTTATTTCTTGTTCAAGCTCTTTAAACTCTTTTGTATTAAAAAATTCTATAAGAGATATATCAAGTCCATCACATAATTTTTTAATAGTTACAATGCCCGGGTTAGCACTAACACCGCTAATTATGTTTTTTAAAGTTGACGGCGGCACAGCAGATATTCTTGCAAGTGCATTAACCGCTATATTTCGCTCCTCACACAGTGTCAATATTCTATTAGCTACTACTTTTTGGGTATTCATAAGCACCTCCAAAGACTATATATGGTCACTAATAGTTTAAACCGAAACTGAACATACAAACGACCATATATGGACTTTGTGAGTTTTAAGCTGTATAATAGCCCATATATGGACTATTGAGAGGTGCGCCATGAACCTAAAATCACAAACTTGCTGCTTTACAGGGCACAGGCAAATAAGCCCTGCCCACTACGAACACATAAAAACAAGGCTCAGGGAAGAAATCACAACCCTAATAAAAAGCGGCTACAAATATTTCGGCTGTGGCGGCGCAATTGGTTTTGATGCCTTAGCCTCTCAGACAATTTTGCAACTTAAAACAACATACCCACACATAAAACTAATACTTGTGCTACCATGTAAAAACCAAGACAAATACTGGAGTGAGCAAGACAAGAAAACATACGAGCAAATAAAAAACAAAGCTGATAAAATTGTTTACACCTCTGAAAACTATACCCACGATTGTATGCACAAGCGCAACCGCCATTTAGTTAATTGCAGTAGTGTTTGCATAGCGTATTTTAACGGCAAAAACGGTGGCACGGATTATACAGTTTCTTACGGCAAGAGCAAAAACATAAAGATAATAAATATTTACCATAGATAATTTTAATAAAATTGCCTTTTCTGTTTAAAAAACTAACAAAACACAATATTTTTTATTGAAACATGCCAAATAAAATATTATAATGGAATAAAATGTAATAATAGAAATTAAACTGTTTAACAGGAGAAAATAAATGAACAACCAAACATACAACCAAATTGTAAATTTTATTTGGAGCATAGCCGACGATTGCCTTCGTGACGTGTATGTGCGTGGCAAATATAGAGATGTTATTTTGCCTATGGTAGTAATACGCAGGCTTGACGCAGTGCTTGAAGATACAAAAGCAGAAGTTTTAAAAACAAAAGATATGCTTACAAAAGCCGGAATACAAAACCAAACCGAGGCACTTTGTAAAACCGCAAAGCAATCTTTTTGTAACAGCTCGCCTTTTATGCTTAAAGATTTAACATCAAGGGCAAAACAGCAAAAATTGAAAGCAGATTTTATAGCTTATCTTGATGGCTTTTCGCCGAATGTTCAAGAGATACTTGAAAAATTTAAGTTTCGCAACCAAATAGATACAATGATAGAAGCCGACATTTTAGGCGCTGTTATTGAAAAATTTGTTTCGCCTACCATAAATTTAAGCCCATACCCTATTAAAAACGATATTGGCGAAATTAAAACGCCTGCGCTTGATAACCATACAATGGGCATTATTTTTGAAGAGCTTATACGCAAATTTAACGAGGAAAACAACGAAGAGGCAGGAGAACACTTTACACCACGTGATGTTGTTGAGCTTATGGCAGACTGCATTTTTATGCCTGTTAGCGACAAAATTATGAACACCACTTACACAGTGTATGACGGGGCAAGCGGCACCGGCGGCATGCTTACTGTTGCGCACGACAGGCTCGAAAAACTTGCCCAAAAACATGATAAAGATGTATCAATACATTTATTTGGTCAAGAGATTAACCCCGAAACTTATGCCATAACAAAGGCAGACATGCTACTTAAAGGCGAGGGTGAAGAGGCAGAGCACATTATGTTTGGCTCTACTATTTCAAGCGACGGCTTTCCGTCTAACCGCTTTGATTTTATGCTGTCTAACCCACCTTACGGCAAAGCGTGGAAGACAGATGCAGATAAACTGGGCGGCAAAAAGGATATTAGCGACCCACGCTTTGTAACAGCGTATAAAGATGATGCACAGTTTAGTATGATCCCAAGAGTAAGTGACGGGCAAATGCTGTTTATGCTAAACAATATTTCTAAGATGAAAGAAGACACTTCGCTTGGCTCTCGCATTGCAGAGGTGCATAATGGCTCGTCGCTTTTTACAGGCGACGCAGGGCAAGGCGAAAGCAATGCACGCAGATATATTATAGAAAATGATTTGCTTGAGTGCATTATTGCACTGCCAGAAAAGATGTTTTACAACACGGGCATAGGCACTTTTATTTGGATACTTGCAAATAAAAAAGAAGAAAAGCGCAAAGGCAAGGTGCAATTAATTGATGCCACAAGTTTAAAAGCACCATTGCGTAAAAATTTAGGCGAGAAAAACTGTGAGCTTACAAAAGATTTGCGAAAACAAATTTTAAATTTGTACATGAATTTTGAGGAAAACGAGTACAGCAAAATTTTTAATAACAGTGAGTTTGGCTATTATAAAGTTACTGTATTGCAGCCGCAAACAGACGAAAGCGCACAGCCGATTAAAGACAAAAAGGACAATTTTAAGCCAGACAAAGAAAAAACAGACACAGAGCAAATTCCGTTTACTTACGAGGGCGGTATAGGCGCTTTTATGGAAAAAGAAGTTTTGCCGTTTGCGCCACATGCGTGGGTTGATGAGAGTAAAACACAAATAGGCTATGAGTTAAGCTTTACAAAGTATTTTTACAAGCCAATTAAACTGCGCTCTATTGAAGAAATAGTGGCGGATATTAAAGCGCTTGAAAAAGAATCTGACGGTTTGCTCGCAGAGATTATAGGGGGTTGAAATTATGCTTAAACCCTATGAGAGTTATAAAAAGACGGATCAATTATGGTTGGACCAAATACCAAATAATTGGAGTTCAATTAAAATAAAGCACTTGTTTAACGAGCGCACACAGAAAGGCTACCCAGAAGAGCAATTGCTTGTGGCATCACAAAACATGGGTGTTGTGCCTAAAAATGTATATGGTAACAGGACAGTTGAAGCGACAAAAGATTTACACTTATTAAAGCTAGTGAAAGTTGGAGATTTCGTAATAAGCTTGAGGTCATTCCAAGGCGGAATTGAATATGCGTATTATCAAGGCATAATTAGCCCTGCGTACACAGTAATGATACCTCAAAATTTAATAAACCCACATTATTTCAGACATTTAGCTAAATCTAACGTATTTATTGAGCTTTTAACGATGTGTGTTACCGGTATTAGAGAGGGACAAAATGTTGATTATAATAAACTAAAAAACCACAAATTACCCATACCACCACGCAAAGAGCAAGACCAAATAGTGCGCTACCTTGATTGGCAAATTGCCAAAATAAACAAGCTTGTAAGCGCAAAGAAAAGGCAAATTAAGCTTTTAAAAGAGCAAAAGCAAGCTGTTATAAACAAAGCCGTTACAAAAGGCATTGATGATAACTTGCAAATGAAAGATAGTGGCGTGGAATGGCTTGGCAAGGTGCCTGTGCACTGGGAGGTAAGAAAGTTAAGAACAATAGCAAAAACACAATTTCAATACGGAGCAAATGAAAGCGGTATTCCATTTACAGCAGAAAACCCAAGATATATCCGCATTACTGATATAGACTTACAAGGGAACCTAAAAGATGAGGGCAAATTATCATTACCAAGTGATATTGCTACACCATATATTTTAGAAGATGGTGACATATTATTTGCAAGAAGTGGCGCAACTGTTGGAAAATCATTTATATTTAAAAAGTGTTATGAAACATCTGCTTTTGCAGGCTATTTAATAAGATATAAACCAAATAAAAATCTTGTTGTGCCGGAATTTGTATATAACTTTACTTTAGGCAGTGGCTATGTTTTTTGGATAAGCCAAATTTTTATACAAGCGACAATTCAAAACATTAGTGCTGAAAAATACAAAAATTTACAAATAGCTGTCCCATCACTCAAAGAACAAAAATCCATAGTAGACTACATAACAAATATAACCGAAAAAATTGACACCATAATAAAAGAAACCGAGAAAGAAATAGAGCTTTTAAGCGAGTACAAGCAAAGCCTTGTTTCCTCGGTTGTCACAGGTAAAGTTGATGTGAGGGGTGTGGTTGTGCCAAAGTTTGTGGTGGACGATTCTAATAAATGCAATAACGAAGGGGAGGTGTTGTGTTGACTGATACAATTGATATTTTGGTTATTGGCAATGGCTTTGATTTAGCCTTAGGCTTACCAACAAAATATAATGATTTTTTAGAATTCTGTTTTGATGCAATTAATTACACCAATGATTCAAATTATAAATTTAATAGCAGTACAGCAAAAACTTTAACTAGAGCAAATATGATTAATAAAAGCAGCCCTGTTTTTGAATGCACTCCTGATTGCTTAGTATATCTAAATGAAATCAAGCAAATTGCAAGCGATAATTTTTGGATTGCATATTTTGAAAAGCTACGTTCAGATAACTATATAGGAAATAATTGGGTGGATTTTGAAACTGAAATCTCATTTATAATTAATTATTTTGAGCACAAAAATTATTCTTTAAATGAAAAATTTAGCTATTTTCACAATGAATTCGAATTATCTTTGTCTGGAAATCTAAGTGTGGATGAAGAAAAATTGTCAATATTTAATGAGTTAATAATTAATAGAAATAAAGATGAAAAGACTTTTGACGATATAATTGGTTATTTAAAAACTCAATTAGAAATGCTCATATTAGCTTTTGACAGATATTTATTTGAGTTTGTTGAAAAAATTCCTGTAAGCAATAATAATTTTTTTGAAAAAATCAACCCAAACTTTATTATTAGTTTTAATTATACTCATAGTTACAATTCTGTTTTCAAAGATATAATAGATAGCAATGTTTTTCATGTGCATGGTGAATGTAGAGATAATTATTTGTGCCATTCTAATATTGTCTTAGGAGTTTCGTATTGCAATAGTAAGACCAATACTTCGAATTCAAACTATAACACTTTTAAAAAATATTTACAGAGAATAGTAAATAAAACAGATTCAACGCTGTTAGACTTTGAGTCTGAACTTAATCAAATGTGTGAACATGATAATATGAATAATACAATTAGGAAAAAAAACATATATTTTTATGGGCATTCTTTGGATATTACAGACGCAGATTTGCTAAAACGATTATTCAAAATACATAAAGAAAAAATTTATATTTTTTCTTTAAACAAAAAAGATAATCAAAAACATTATTCTAATATTGAGAAAATACTTTCGACAGATACATTAATTGAAAAATCCGAAAAAAAAGAAATTGAATTTATTGTTTTGAATCCATAGGAGGTCACCACCATGCCCACAAACACAAAAGAGCAAGGCCTTGAAACCTTAATTATAAACCACCTTGTAAACACAAACGGCTTTGAACAAGGGCAAAACTCCGACTATAATAAAGACTATGCCATAGACGAAACAAGGCTAATCCGCTTTTTACAGGCAACTCAGCCAAAGGCATTAGAAGAGCTTGGTATTGCCAAAAGCAGTGTAAAATACAGCCAGTTTTTAACACGCTTGCAAGGCGAAATTGCAAAGCGTGGTGTTATTGATGTGCTACGAAACGGCATTAAAATTTACCCCGCAAGCCTTGTCATGTTTTACATGACACCGTCAGACAAAAACGAAACAGCGAAAAAACTATTTGAGCAAAACATATTCAGCGTTACAAGGCAGCTTATGTACTCTAAAGACAACACAAAGCTTGCGCTTGATTTTTGCATATTTATAAACGGCTTGCCCGTTATAACATGCGAGCTTAAAAATCAGCTTACAAAGCAAGATGTAGAGGACGCTGTATACCAATATAAAATAGACAGAGACCCACGTGAACTTCTTTTTCAATTTAAGCGCTGTATGGTTCACTTTGCCGTTGACGATGCAAACATTAAATTTTGCACAAAGCTTGACGGCAAAAAATCTTGGTTTTTACCGTTCGATAAAGGCTATAACGATGGTGCAGGCAACCCACCAAACCCAAACGGTATAATGACAGACTATTTGTGGAAAGAAATTTTTACAAAACAAGAACTTGCCAATATAATAGAAAACTATGCACAAGTTGTTGAAAAAGAAGACCCGGACACAAAGAAAAAAACTTATACACAAATATTCCCTCGGTATCATCAACTTGCAGTTGTAAAGGCGCTTTTAGCCGATGTTTACAATAACGAAACAGGCGAGAAATATTTAATTCAGCACAGTGCAGGCAGTGGGAAATCTAATTCAATAGCATGGCTTGCACATCAACTGATAGGGCTTGAAAAAAGCGGTAAAAACATTATAGACACCGTAGTAGTTGTAACCGACCGTGTAAACCTAGACAAGCAAATTAGAGATACAATAAAACAATTTATGCAGGTGTCAAACACAGTTGCGTGGGCAGAGCGCTCCGGAGATTTAAAGACGGCAATTGAAAACGGCAAAAAAATAATTATAACAACGGTACATAAGTTTCCTTTTATTCTTGAAGATATAGGCACTAACCATAAGGGCAAAAACTTTGCAATTATTATAGACGAGGCACATTCAAGCCAAAGCGGCTCAATGTCTGCAAAAATGAACATGGCACTCTCCGGCGATTATACAAACGCTGAAGACGAAGACACAGAGGACAAAATAAACAAGTTAATAGAGGGCAGAAAAATGCTTAATAACGCAAGTTATTTTGCATTTACAGCAACGCCAAAAAATAAAACTCTTGAGATGTTTGGCGTGCCAACACAAGAGGGCGGCGAAATTAAGCACTTACCTTTTCACGTTTACACAATGAAACAAGCCATACAAGAGGGTTTTATTCAAGACGTTTTAAAACATTACACAACATACAGCAGTTACTATAAGCTTGCAAAAACAGTTGAAAGCGACCCTTTATTTGATAAGAAAAAGGCACAAAAGAAATTGCGTACTTTTGTGGAGAGTAACCCACATGCAATTTCTCAAAAAGCTGAAATTATAACAGAGCACTTCCACAGCCAAGTTGTTGCACAAGGTAAGCTTGGCGGCAAAGCACGCGCAATGGTTGTTACAAGCAGTATAGAGCGTGCTATTGAATATTATTACGCTATATCAAAATCTCTTGAAAACAGAAAAAGCCAGTTTAAAGCCATAATTGCATTTTCGGGCGATAAAGAATATGGCGGCAAAACGCTTAATGAATCTATGTTAAACGGTTTTGCAAGCAATAAAATTGAAAAAGAATTTAAAAAAGAGCCATATCGCTTTTTAATAGTTGCAAATAAATTCCAAACAGGCTATGACGAGCCGTTACTGCACACCATGTATGTTGATAAAGTGCTCACAGATATAAAAGCTGTTCAAACTTTATCGAGGTTAAACAGGGCACATCCATTAAAGTTTGATACCTTTGTGCTCGATTTTGCAAACGAAACAGAAGACATACAAACAGCTTTTTCACGGTATTACAGAACTACTATTTTATCCGGCGAGACAGACCCAAACAAGCTATATGATTTAATATCTACTATGGAAAAACATCAAATTTACACGCAAGAAGATGTAAACACTTTTGTAGATTTATATTTAAATGGCGCTGAGCGTGATAAGCTCGACTATATTTTAGATAGTTGCACATCACTTTATAAAGATTTGAATGAGGATGAGCAAATTGAATTTAAAAGTGCCGTTAAAGCATTTGTGCGCACTTATGGCTTTTTAGGTGCTATTTTACCTTACGGCAGCCCTGAATGGGAAAAGCTGTCTATTTTTCTCAATTTTCTTGCTCAAAAACTTCCATCGCCTATGGGAGAAGACTTGTCAAAAGGCATACTGGAGGCTATCGACCTTGACAGTTACCGTGTGCAGGCACAAACTATGGTTTCAATACAATTAGAAGACGCTAATGCCGAGGTTGCACCCGTGCCAACAAGCATGGCAGGTGCAAAAGCAGGCGCTGAAATGGATTTGTTATCGGCAATACTTGTAAATTTCAATGATTTATTCGGCAATATAGAGTGGAGCGATGCCGACAATATACGCAGGCAAATTTCAGAAATACCGGCAATGGTGTCAAAAGATGAGAAGTATCAAAATGCAATTAAAAATTCAGATAAACAAAATGCACGATACGAAAGCGAAAGAGCATTAAAAGCAGTTATGTTTAATATAATGTCGGATAATATGGAGCTGTTTAAGCAATACAACGATGACCCACTATTTAGCAAATGGCTATCTGACATGGTGTTTAATTTGACATATGAGAGCGAAAAGGTATCCCCGGTATAATAATTATAAAATTGTATTTTGCATAACAACGGTAGTTAGGAGATTTTTTATGAGTAGTATCATCGATAAATATACTGTTACACAATATACTGTTAACTCTATTTTAGGGTTTATTGAATCGAAAAGCATTGCAATACCTGAAATTCAAAGGCCATTTGTTTGGAAAGGCCGACATGTAAGAGATCTAATTGACTCGCTATATAATGGATACCCAACAGGTTATTTAATTATTTGGCAAAATGCAGATGTTAAATTAAAAAATGGCGAAAAAGCTGTGGGTAAGCAGGTTTTAATTGATGGACAGCAGCGTATAACAGCATTGATGACATCAATTGCAGGACATCCTATTTTAACCGAAGATTTTAAAGAAAAAGTTATTAAAATAGCATTTAATCCTATTGCAACGGGAGATGAAGAAAGGTTTGCTGTTCAAACACCTGCTCACATTAACAGCAAACATTGGATTTCTGACATATCTGAGATATTTAAGGTGAACTTTGACAGCTATGAATTTATCGAAAGTTATGCAGAAAAAAATCCTGAAGCGAGCAAAAGGGATATAAATCAAGCGTTAACAAAGTTGATGTCTATTAAATCTTGCCCAATTGGCGCTATTACTCTTGTTCCCGAGCTTGATATATCCGAAGTAACTGAAATTTTTGTGCGCATAAATTCACAAGGAAAACGCTTAAATCAAGCTGATTTTGCTATGTATAAAATTGCTGCTGATGAAAATTATGGTGGTAATATGCTTAGAAAAGCTATAGATTATTTTTGTCATTTAGCGGTTGAACCATCTTTTTACAATGATATTTCAAAAAATGATTTATCTTTTATGGAAAGCGAATATGCGCCCAAGCTAAAGTGGCTAAAAGATGATTTAGAATCTATTTACGACCCTGATTATAATGATATGCTACGTGTTTCATTTATGCATGTGTTTAAAAGAGGAAAACTTGGGGATTTAGTAAGCTTGTTATCAGGAAGAGATTTTATTGATAAAACATATAAAGACGAAATAGCGCAGGACAGTTTTGTGAAATTAAAAGATGGTGTGCTTAATTTTATGAATCAATATAATTTTGAACAGTTTATATTAGCTATTAAATCAGCCGGATTTATTTCTAACAAATTGTTGAATTCAAAAATGACACTTGATTTTGCTTACAATTTGTTTTTGTTGCTTATGAAGAGTAACGAAGTGTCAAAGACGGAAGTAAAACCATATATACAAAAATGGTTTGTATTATCAACATTAACAAGTAGATACATAGGTTCACCGGAATCGCAGATGGACAGGGATTTACGATCTATTTCAGAAAAAGGATTTGTCAACTTCTTTAACGAAAATGAATCTTCAATGCTATCTGATGACTTTTGGAATGTTAGGCTTGTTCAGAATTTAGAAACATCATCATCTAACAGTCCGTTTTTTAACACTTTCGTTGCAGCACAAATTTTCAACTCTGACAGATCGCTATTATCAAACAGTGCGAAAGTACAAGATATTGTTTCCATTGCAGGTGATGTACATCATATTTTTCCTGTTGAATATTTGAAGAAAAGTGGAATTAAAGAAAAAACTCAATATAATCAAGTAGCTAATTATGTCTATCTGGACACAGGTGTTAATATTTCTATTGGTAAAAAAGCTCCAAGCGATTATTTCACAACTGCACTTCACCAATGTTCAACTAAAGAAATATGCGTTGGTACAATATTGAATGAAGAACTATTTAAAGAAAATTTGAAAGCGAATTGTGTACCTGATAATGTGCTTGAAATGCAAGCAGAGAGATACTTTGAGTTTTTGATAAAGCGAAGAAAAATGATGTCTGAAAAAATCAAGCAATATTATTTTTCGTTATAGAATAAAGTAAATTTAAGGAAGTGACCTCATGGCAAAAGTAACAGCAAGCGCAGGCATCTGCAATTTCGTTGCAGTAATAAACGCAGTAAAAAACGAAGACACTGAAATGATTGAAGTGGATTTCAAAACAACATGTCCGAATTTCAAACATCTCGAGGGCAAAACGCACGAATTTGATGGTTTATCTGTATGCTTTGAAAAAATAGGCACAGGTGAAATATTCGATTTATTCCGTGACAAATGTCCACATAACACTTGCTCTTTCCCAACTGCAATGCTAAAAGCAATAGAAGTTGCCGAGGGCTTGGCACTGCCAAAAGATGTAAGCATAAAAATTGAAAATTAAATACTAATTAACCCCAAAAACCGCTGAGCTACAAAAGTAACTCAGCGGTTTTTTTATCGCCTTTTATTCTACTGCAAAAAAGTACTGTTATGCTCAAACCCTCTTAAATCATGCCCCTCGTCTTGCAACTGCTTAA
>CAYJNL010000043.1:0-16608 GCA_964371675.1 uncultured Bacteroides sp.
TATGCACCTCCTGATAACTTCAGTTTGTCCTACAATTAATCTTTTAATCTGAATCCAAATAATTTTTATTACAGTATACCATGTTATTTGCTTAATTTAAAGACTAATTAATTTGCCAGATGGTTATGCTATAACACCAAAACTTACCTTGCCGGCTTTGTAGCACGTGGCGCACGTGATTTTTGTTTTGTGCCTCTGCCTTTACCCACGTTATTAGCATTTTTACTTTGCACGGCTCGTATTTCGCTTAGCTCTTTTTTAACTGACGGCTTTTCGCCCTTTGCTCGCAAGTCATCAGCCGTTTGGGTTTGTGAGGAGCTTTGCTGTTTTGAGGAACGCTCTGACGGACTCACGCTCGCACTCGCCGCCGTAGTAAAATTTGTGATTACCTCGCTGTTTTGGGTTTTGGGAGTAGGCGCTGTTTTTGTTGTAAATGCGGCTTGTGTAGTAGCGTTTATCGGCTGTGGCAAATTGGATTGTAATGGCTGATTTAATTGTTGTGACGTGCCTGTTTGCTGTGCTTGATTGCCAATTTGTGAGTTGCTGTTATGGGCACTTTGCACCTGTGCATTACCGCCATTTTGCAGTGCCGCACTCACGCTTTGCTTTTGCTCATCTACGCTGCTTGTCACATCTTCTACAACAGCACCGCCTGCCTCGCTCTTAATAAAATCTATCGACATTCTGTCCATTATGCGATTTATTTTAGTGGCATCGTCTGCAAAAACGGCAACCTCTATATTTTTGGGTTTCTTGTTGTCTTTTATAGGCACAAAAAGCAAGCCTCGCATTTTCGCCTCTTTTGTAAATTCGCTTATGCGCTTTGATGGCACTGTGAAAAACTTCATCGCTCTGCGCTCTTTTAACATGCGCACAAGCCTTGTTTTGCCGTGCGTTTTGTTGTTGTCTTTAAGCATGGCAATGGCAAAAGTTGCAAAGTTTTTTGCCGCCGAGCCTGAAAGGCGAAGTAGCAACTCTGTGCCGTCAAGGGAATAGCGGACAATTCTGTCCGCCGCATCTGCTCCGTGATTCATATTTTATGCTCCTTTTTTCTACTATAAATTTGTTTTAATTATACTTATATTGCAAGCATATAATAAACGCTTATCTTAAAATTCATCGTGCATCGCCGCCCTTGTTGGGTGGCTTTTTTGTTTTGCGCTGTGTATTTTCGCCTTTGCTATCAAGTTTATCCTTATCGGTGGGACGTGATTCCACAGTAAATCTATCTTCAGTAGGGATAAGCGAAAGCGAGGAACCGTTCTCCCACGCAACACCTATCGAGCCCGCATCGTCAACATACTCAACAGTGCCCTTTGTGCCGGGCGGTATTTTTGTGTAAGGGTCGTCCATGCTTTGTAAAACCACCACAGTGCCTTTAGGGTAAATTTTTCGCAAGCGTTCAACTTGCCAAGGTTTCGGAAAATCATTCATATTATCGCACTCCTTTATTTTTGTTGATATTCTTTGTCTTATCGCTGTTTTCTTGTGTTTGCAATTCTAAAATTTGCTCATCTGCCAGTTTTAAATTTTGCTCCATTTGCTGTGAATGCTCCGTAATTTCTTTACACATTTTCACCTCTTTTCGCAGTGTTTTTAATTTTTGTGTTATTGGTGCAATTTCTTCTTTTGCACTGTTTTTGTGGTAAAGCGCTTGCCTTTGTTTTGTTAATACCTCAATTTCTTGTGTAGCTTTTTCGCTATGCACAGCCAATTGCTCACGTGTTTCAATGTTGTTATCGTTAATAAAATCAAGCTGTGCAATGCGCTTGTCGAGTTTGTAAATGTCTTGCTTTAGTGCATACGGCACACGTTGATGTGGCTTTTTGGGGAACGCACCGAGCAAGTATAAATAGTGATAGTACAAAGCTTTTAGGCTACTGTTTTTGTGGAGAACAAACGGCTTGTATTCGTATGTCCTATAATTTTGCCGCTGTACATCACCATATATTTGTGCAAGTTTCGGCTGTAAAATACGCTGTGTTATTGCGTTTGGGGTGTAGCGCTCGCCCAAGGTTTTAAAGCGCACATACCGCTCTTTGCCTTGTGGTTTCAGCGTTGCATATTTTCTGTCAAAGCGCATGGTGTAGCCCTTTTTTGTCATTGCCGATACAAATTGTTTCCATGTGAGGGAGGAGTTTATTGCATCGTCGATGTCTGTGCGAATTGCCGTGCGCCATGTGGGTTGGTTATTAATCTCTGCTTGCCACTTTGCATAGTTGTGCTTTCCGCGTAAGCCCTCGGGGTTTTGTATCACGCTTAACCCATGTTTTAAACACAGCTCGTCAGACATTTTGCGAACATCAGTGTAATATGATTTCGAATTGCTGTGATATTTCTTGCCGTCAACAAAGCTAACTGAATTGCAAACAATGTGGTTATGGTAGCAATGCGTGTTTAAATGCGTTGCCACCACAACTTCATACTTATCGCCAAAAATTCGCTCTGCAAATTCAAGCCCTATTTTGTGCGCAAGTTCGGGTGTAACTTCACCCTCGGCAAAAGATTGCACAAGGTGATAGCCCTGCACGCCATCATTTTTCTTATACTTGTTTTTCGTTGACAGCATTTCTTTATACGCATTTTTTGCCACACAATTTATACTGGTTTCAAAAATATCTTGCTCGGTTTTGTCACGGTTTAATGCATAGTCAACAGCTTGTTCAAGCGTTGTTACTTTACTTGTTTTGTGTTTATCTTTGACATACTGCACCGTGTTTTTCAAATGGCGAACAGCAATAATGCTTGTATATGCCAAGAGTAATCACCATTTTCCTTTCACCAGTGTGTAGGTTTCTTGGGCAATTTTAATCATATTGTCGACATCGTTTTTGCTCGCTGTGCCTGTGAAATTCGCCTTGTGTGCAAGTTGGCTTGCGTTGTTACAAAGCCCTGCAAGCTTATGTACTAATTCTCTGTGATGCTCGCAATTTTTCGGCTCTATTTGTATGCCATTAATTAAATTTCTTATAAAAACCGCCTTGTAAATGCCGGCTTTTTCACTCTTGTTTTTTAAATTGTCATAGTCTTTTTCGCTTAGCCATAGGCTGAATTTTATGCTTTTTTCTGCAATATTTATCACGCTCCAGTCTTGTAATATGGGTTTGGGCTAGCCCAAAAATGTGCGCAGGAGTAACGGCGCTATGCTAGCAAAGCTTTACGGTGCTGAAATTGCAGTGTGGTATTTGCGTTAGGGGTTTAATAGGTTTTGTGTTATTTGAATTTTAGCTTTTGCTTAGATTTTGCATGGCTTTCGCTTAGCTTTCTTAGCATATAGGAATAAGTGGAAACAGTTTGATAGCCTTTCTTAGTTAATTACAGTTTTTTACCACGGATTTTGCAAAAGTGATAGCCAGTATGATAGCAAAACAGGGTCTTTGGAGTGAAATTTTACGATATTTCATCAAAATAGGCTATCATAGTGGAAACTATGATAGCCAGACGATAGCAATTTGCTGATGAAATTTTAGACGAAGAAAAAGCCACTCCCGAAAGTGGAAGTGGCGAGATTAAGTTGCTAAAAACACAAGCTAGCGATTTAGGTGATGAATATCTGCTTGATACACAGGGTGATGCTCGTTTTATTCGTACATACAAAAAAATGACTTATAATAAGAGCTTAGTCAAACTCGATTGGTTTATCACTAATAACATTGCCCTCCAAATCCCAATAAACCATGTCACCATCACCATTCCCTATACCGAATATTCCTTGCTCGTAATCATTCACTATTGTACGAAATTCATTTCTTGCATTTACATATTCACTCACATAAACAGGGATTTCATCATCTGCATTCTCTTCAAGCGACCAAATCAATGTATCATTAAAATAAATTTCCTCTATTTCACCATATTGATTGTCGAGTGGAAAAGAATCTACAAACTCATCATCTCCAAATTTTTCTTGTGGAGTTGCAAGTAGTGCGACTTCTTCGGTAATGTCATATCGTAATGTTTCACCATTATTTATTTTCCAAGAGGTTTTAGTATTACCACTGTATGATGGTGAATTATACCACACAAACACTTGAGGTCCACCATGCTCTGCTTCGACAACAAATGCTTGCAATACTTCAATTTCTTCGCTTGGAACTTGCCGTAATGGTTCTTGAGTAAGAATATATATACCACCTATTGTCATTCCGCAAGCAAAAATAACAGCTACAAAAATGCTAAATATTCGTTTCAATTTTTGCTTTTTTACCATTTGAGAAAATTTTTCTTTTGTGGAGTTTGAAGTAACCGTTGGCAACTTCTCCGAAATCAACCGATACTCTCTCTCGCAGTTTTTGCATGTTTCAAGATGTTCGTCTATGGAAATTTTTGTTTCTTCACTCACTACATTATCGTGATACAAAGGAAGTAAATCTACGATAATTTTACAATCAATTTTTTTATTCATAACATTCCACCCTTTCGTAATTGTTCAATAATAATCTTTTTACTGCGATGATAAGTCACCCTTGCCCAACTTTCTGTTTTAGAAAAAAGTTTTGCAATATCTGAAAATGAAAGCTCTCCAAAAATTCTTAAAGTAAACACTTCCTTGTATGGTTCGTTAAGAATGTGTAACACTTTATGTATCTTTAATGCAGTATCTTTGTTAACTAAATATTCCCCTAAACTATTCTCTGCCTGAACATTTGAGATTTCCTCTATCCTAACTTCTCTGTTATCTTTTTTACATCTATTAAACCAAAGGTTTTTAGCAATAGAACAAAGCCAAGTATAAAGACTGCTACTGCCTTGAAAGCTATGGCGAGCATTAAGAGCTTTAAAAAAAACTTCTTGCGTAATATCTTCTGCTTCGGTTTCGTTATGACAAAGCGAAAGCGTATAGCGAAAAACTGCTTCGTACTCAGCACATAAAACCTTATCAGAAATATCGTCTTTTCTCAAATGCTTCACCTCTCCTTCATTATTACTTTGAGAAATATAGTTCGAACTTTTTTGTTCTCATCTATTAGACAATTGAAAGTACAAAACGTTACAAACTTTTTGATGTTTTTATAAATAGCTGTTTGCAAAAAGCAAACAGCTAAAACGAAAGGGTATATTAAAAATTTTTACCACCCCATTATAACACTTAGCAAAGAAATTGCAACGATAGATAGGGTTAGGCGCTATTATCTATTTCTTTTCTTTCGCCAACTCCTCTGCAATCCTCTGTGTAGCCACATCAAAATACGCATCGGTAACCTCAACGCCAACAGCCTTGTAACCCTCTAAAGCCGCCGCAAGCACAGTTGTTCCACTGCCTGCAAATGGGTCGAGTATAAGCCCATTCGGCTCGCAAATCTTTATCACATCTTGCATTAGTTGCAAAGGTTTTTCCGTTACATGTACACGCTTTGACGGATTGGAATACCTGTATACACCCGGCAAACAGCCGACAGGCCTGTTTAGAGGCAACGGGCCGTTAGATGCCCACAGCAAATACTCACTCTGCTGACGAAAACGCCCTTTTTGAGGGCGGCTGTTTGGCTTATCCCACACCACTTGACCTCGCCAAATCCAGCCTGCCCATTGCAGTGCATCACTAAGCGACGGAGCCATGCGCCAGTCTATGAACACACCAATTACACCGCCGGGCTTTGTAATTCTGCGCATTTCAGCGAGCCACTCTGCCGCCCAATTTGTCCAAGAGCGCCCATCTTTTTGGTCGCCGTCAAAATCGGGCAGTGCCTTTTCTGATGACATACTGCTGTATTTTTGATTGGTAGTGCGTGTCTTATCGCTTGCCTTTGCACCACCCGAGGAATAGGGTGGGTCAGTGATAACTGCATCAAACGTGTTAGACTTAATATTACGCACAATGCTGAGCATATCACCGTGCAAAATGTTCCAGTTCTCACCGCCGACATTGTGTGGAATAGGTGTGTTTTTTGCAAAAATGTTCTCAATATTCAAGTTGTTTTTCAATTGCATTTCTCCTTTATATGTAATATATTTTATATATTTGATTATATTTAGTGTAAAATTAACGTGCATCGCCGCTTTTAACAGGTGGCTTTTTAGCTTTGTTGGACGGTGCATTTGTTTTGTCAGGTTCCTGTGGCGCTTTGTCAGACACCTCTGGCGTTTTTTCAGACAGCTCTGTTTCAACATACTCGCTAATAATATTCAGCGCATCCTCATAACTGCCCGAGGACATAACACGCATGCACATTTCCTGCGCATCCATCTTTTGCCTGTTTTCTTTAAGTAGGTTGTTTGCTCTACCTAAAACGCTAAAAACATTGCCATCTTGCCCCACTAATTCCATCTTTGGTTTTGGCTTTTTGTTATCGCTCATTTTCACATTTCTCCTTGTTTTTTGTATAGTTGTTTTTGTTCAATTCTTTCGCTACATCGGCAAAGTCTTGTCCATATTTTCGCGGCAAATTAACTTTTGTGTGATATACCGCATCGTAGGCATTTACAATAAGCTCGCTCGCAATTCGCCCTGCATGGTCGTTATCAAGGCATATTTCTATGTGCGTTATTTCGGGATGATTTTTGAGGAAGTTTTCAAGTGCAAGCGGCTTTTTAAACTCACGTGGATATGCGTTTTGTGGCACGGAGATACCGCCGAGAGACAGCCGCCATTTATCAAACTTACAGCCCTCTAAAGTTGCATGTGCCATGGCATCGGGCGCTGATTCATATATGGCAAGTGTCTTTGTAGGAACACTGGGAGGAATGCAAAAACAGTGCCTTTTGTCACTGCCTGCAACGTCAATTTTAAACGGCTCGGGTGTGTTATCGAACGTGCCACGAAGTGCCGCATATCTGGGTGTGCCTTTCTCGTCTTTGCCGACAAAAACAGCATTGTGATACGGCAAACTCTCATACAAAATGCCTTGTTGCGCGCAGTATTTTATAATGTCAAAAGCAATGCCACGAGACATGAGGTAGCCAAAAACACGGCGCATATCAGATGATTTTGCAGGGAGTTTAAACGCCGATTTATCTGCAATTGGCACATGCTTTTGTGGGGTGTAAGTCGGTGTGTTTTCTGCAAGTGCTTGCACTGCACTCACAAACGAAAAGCCCTCGACTTTCACAAGATAGTCAAGGGCTTTTCTGCCACCAATGTCACGGCTTTTCCAGTGCCAAACACTGCTTTGCTCGTTAATTTTAAAGCTGTCATGGCTTTGAAGTTGATACTCATTTGTGCCACATTTCACAAGCTCGCTCGGTCTGTGAGTTTTCAAAAATTCAATCGCACTCATCTGCCGTGCCTTTTCAATTTGCTCTTTTGAAACACTTTCACTCATAGAATTGCACCACGCAGTGCCTCAATTTTGTCTGTCTTTTCCCACGCAAAATCACTGCGCCCGAAGTGACCGCCCGTGGCTGTTTTTTGGTATATAGGTGTACGAAGTTGCAATGTTTCTATAATGCCGGCAGGGGATAAATCGAACACAATCGGCAGTGCTTTTGCAAGGCAATCATCGGCGCAAACAGTGCCCGTGCCAAAAGTTTCAACCTCAACCATGACAGGTTGTGAAACACCAATTGCATATGCAAGCGTGACCATGCACTTTTGCGCAAAGCCGGCGGCAACTATGTTTTTTGCGATATATCGTGCCATATATGCGCCACTCCTATCTACCTTTGTGGGGTCTTTTCCGCTAAATGCACCGCCGCCATGTGGTGCGAATGTTCCATAAGTGTCCACCATTAGCTTTCTGCCTGTCAGCCCAGTGTCGGCACTTGGGCCACCCTCAACAAAGCGCCCCGACGGATTTACAAGTATGCGTGTGTTCTCGTCAATCGGGAAGTCACGCAGAGCGAGTGGTAGTATCTTATCGCTAATTTCAAATGCTAAAACTTCTTGAGATTTCTCGGCATCGTGCTGTGTGGAGATGACAATTGCCTCTATTCTCTTTGGCTTGTCGTTCTCGTATTCTATTGTAACTTGTGCCTTGCCATCGGGCTTTAAGCCGTAGATGAGACCTGATTTTCTTGCGGCTGTCAGTGCATTTGTCAGTCTGTGCGCAAGAACAACGGGAAGTGGCATGAGCTCTTTTGTTTCATCACACGCAAAGCCCACCATAACGCCTTGGTCGCCTGCGCCGAGCTCGTCTGTTTCACTGCCAACGCCACGCCTTACTTCAAGTGATGTGTCAACACCTGCGGCAATGTCTGCGCTTTGGCGGTGCAAGTGTAAATCAATAACAAATTTGCGTGGGTCGTAGCCAACGTCGCTTAAAACTTCGTAAATAATATTTGGGATATTCACGAATTCACTGCATGTGACCTCGCCCGAAACAACGATATTGCCACGAGTTGCAAGCACCTCGCAGGCAACACGTGCATTTTTGTCTTTTGCTAAATATGCGTCTAAAATTGCGTCTGATATTTTGTCACACAGTTTATCGGGGTGACCTTCGGTTACGGACTCGGCTGTATAAAATCTTTTAAAATCTTCCATGGGTTTAATCTCCTTGTTTTTTGTTATTTGCCGGCAACGATAAAGCACCTCTTACGTCGTCAAATTCAAATAGCCTTTTCGGTTACGTACATTCAGTACGCGCCCTCGAGGCTATTTTCTTTTCCTAGTAATAGGCAATTTCTTGCCGCCTCTAGGTGAAATTTTGTTTAAAGAAAATTTGCCCTTAACGAACAGTTTCGCTATTTTTAGCAGTGTTTTTCTGGGGTTTGCTGTTTTCGCTTTTTGTGGGTGAATTAGTTTCAACCACATCATCACCAAGCGGCTCATCATTCGGACTTTCCACAACACGAACAACCATTATCCCTTGATTTGTTTTTATAAAATTTTCAGGAAACTCAAACTTTTCTCTATATTTTTCTGCAAGTTCGGGGCTTAAATCAGCAAAATCTTCCTTGCCTAAACCACAAATAAAGAACGTACCTGCGATAATATCGTAATCTTCAAGCACACGGTTATACGGCAAATTTAACAGCTTACCCTCGTCGTGTGCTACAAGCGCAACGGCATCATCTTGCCAAGGGTAAATTGCCTGTATTGTGCCGCCCACGACACTCTGCATAGATTTCAAATCATCTCCAATCTCCGCTATTTTTGCAGGTTTATTTGGCTCAACTAAAACTACTCTCATTCTCAAAATCCTTTCTTTTATAAATTTAAAAGGTGCTATCCAAAAATTCAGATAGCACCTTAGCGTATAAAATTAGTTGCCTGTTTGAGGGAACACTTTTGGCTCTTCAATTGGCGTTTCATTTGGTGCGTTGTACGCTGTAAAACTCAAAATTCTGGGTCTTTCCATTGTTTCAGCGTTTACAATAAACACCTCACTGAATGTGCCTGTAAAGCCGCTTGGGTTTTTAGTTTCAACAAGCTTGTAAATACCATCTTCAAGGTAGCCTGTTTCTAATTCGCCTTTTTCGTCAGTCGTGTAAACAGGGTAATCGTCGCCATTTTCGCCTGTGTATTCACACCATATCGGTGACACTTCAGAGACAACATCACCGTATTTTTCAAGGATAGATAAGTAATTCTTGTACTCTTTTTCATTTGTCATTTTGTAAAGCGTGAACTCAGCATTTGCAAGGGTTTCGCCGCTTGTAGAATACTTATAAAGCCTTGCGATAGGCTTGTCTATCGTGTTCGGGATTTTTAAAGCGTAACCCAAAACATCTGTTGTGACAATTTCATCATTAGCTTTAATCTGCACCACCCATTCATCGCTCGGGTCTGTTATGCGGTATCCGCTCGGCGGTGTCAGCTCTTTAATTGTGTAAATTCCATAGGGCAAGCCGTCTTTTAAAGCTGTGCTGTTTTCACCAAGGATTGCATTACCTGTTTCGTCAGTTGTGGCTGTCGCCACTAGCGCGCCGCTCTCGTCATAAGCGCCGAAAACTGCGCCCTCTAAAGTGTAGTATTCAAAGTCGTGTGCATCGCCATTTTTTAACGCTAATTTTGCTATAACATGTGTGCCGACTTCATACGGAGATTTTGTTTCTATAAGCACATCGCCATTTTCATAGGCGGTTGTCGTTATAACTTTTCCGTCTACAAATTCGCTTAGCGGTTCGCCGTCAATTTCAGACGTTATGAGCTCACTCGGCACGCCAAGCGAAAAATCACCGTCATACTTAAACAGCGAAATATAACCACGTTTTAACATGTTTACTATCTCAACTCCTTCATTAATTTTTAGTTTTAGAACAGTTTCGCCTTTACCTGTACCGCTCTCGTCTTGTGTGTACACAAACTCAAACTCGTACTTAAAACCGCTCAAAATATACGCATCATCTGCGTTATCAAGCTCTTGCATGTAGTACATGCCGAGTGGTAAATCAAGCGTTGATACACCTTTTGCATCTTTAATTTCGATAACTTCAATAAGGTCATCTTTTGAAAAAGCAAGTTTGCCGTTTCTGTCGTAAATTTCCTCGTTTGCATATAGCCCAAACCACACGTCATTTGCGTTAATTGCTGTGCTATGCGCTGTATTAGTTGCATTTAAACCCTCGCCAGCCACTTCAAGCATTTTTTCAATTTCCACCTCAATATTTTGGCGGATGTTATAAAAATACTGCCTCTCGGGGTAAATGCTAATGCTCTGACCTTTGTACGTAATCTCAAACGGATATGCCGTTTCATCTAAAATATAACCGTAGGGCGCTTTAATTTCTTTGAGCTCATATGCGCCTATGTACAGCGGCTCTGAAATCGCAACACCATTTTCGTTAGTTGTAAGCGTGGCGACTATATCGCCCTTTTGGTGGTGCAATTTGCCGTCTGCGGTGACAATATCACTTGTGGCGGTTATCTCATACTTTGCATCGGCAAGCCCTAAAACTTTCCAAGTTGGCTGTGTAAGAGTGTACTCTTTGCCGTTGTGGGTTTCTGTTTTTTCTGCAGTGCCTGTTAGTTGCAAGCCTGTTTTTGTGAGCTCCACATAGCCTTTGGCGTGTTCATTTACAATAAACATGGTGACAATTTTGTTGTACTCATACGATGAATTGAGCTGGCCGCCATCGTTTTCGCTGTCGCCTTGTGTTTCTTCCAAAAGTGGGTATAACTTGCCTGTGGATTCAATGCTAAAATTTGTAGTGTTTGAGGTCGGTACAAAATCATCAAGCCAAGTGAATAGTTCGGGGTTTTGCTTGTAGATGTCACTATTTTTTATCGCATCTACATCAATTGTTGGGTTTCCGGCAGTGCCGTGGTAAATTCTGAGCGGAGGATTTGGCATAACGGGGCGGTTTGCATACAAATCTGTGTATGCTCTTTCGTCCGTATTATTTGCTAAAAGCGCCAGTTCAGCATACCAACTTTGCATATCAACCTGCCATTTTGCAAAATCTTGCTCATACTGTGCGTACAACTGCCCATATTCGGCGATTTGCTCTGCGGTGAGTGTACTCATGCTATCTGCGTTAAAGTCGTCCACATCGCCAAACAATCCCGAAAGCCAGTGTATGATGTCTCGCACCGCACTATTTGGCGCATTACCGATGGTTAAGCCATACGGAGCTTTAACCTCGACAAGGGTGTAATCACCATACGGCAATGGGTGTGCAAAATCTAAAACGCTGTTTTCATCTGTTTGCCACGGATTTTGTGGTGTGCCTGTCATGTCTAGCCCAACTTGCTGCACTACCCAATAGCCGTAAGCGGTGTCACCAATGTTTTTGCTGTCTTGAATTTTTTCATTACTATCCCATGCCCAAAGCAAAAATGAGGTGTTGCTACTTGGAGTATATCCCATTGCTTTCAGCTCGCTATCGGTGTAATTTGTCATGCCTGATAAATTCTCAGCACTCGTCACGCCCGATGTTGTAAAATCAGCAAGTTGTGGCTGTTTTGGGAGTGTGCCGTCTGTCACGGCTTTGTCGTAATTGCCTGTGTCTTTCAGCGCCGCAATTTCAAGGCGCCAGTTTTCAAGTGCCGCCTCATACTGTGCAATTGCTTGCGCATTTGTAATAGTTGGGTTGCTCTCTGTGTCCACTTTTACAACTTGTAAGCGCTGATGTACGGGCTTGTCTGTAACAGGCTTATTTAACACACTGTCACTGCTGTTTTGGCCATGCAAATCATGGTCAATGCCCCACAAACCATTTTGCACAATTTGTGGAGGCTGTGCATCATTCAAGCCGTTTTCAGGTCTGCGGTTTTTACCAAGGTAACCGCCGTCGGAGTTATCAACCCATGATTCGTAGCCAATGTGAACAGTGGAGTAAACAGCCTCATAGCCCTCGTTGGGGTTTAGCTCCACAACAGTGTAAGTGCCGAAAGGGAGCGGTGTTGCGCCTGTTATTTCATCTTTTGCCCAAGCAATTGTACTACTTTCACGTGTGCTCGCATAGCCAAATTCATTTGTCTGCAACGTCATCACATGCTCGCCATTCTCGTTTTCGCCGTGGTAAATGGCAAACTGCACACCAACGGATGGCATTACTTCGTCACTTGCTTCCTGCATTTTTTGTATGCTGATGTGACCTTTAATAACACTGTTTGCATAGTCGATGGATTTTGTGGTAACTGCCACATTTTCGCCTGCATACGTCAAATCTACATTTACAATATGACTGTTATAGGCATAGTCAAAAAATTGGTAGCCGTTGCTTGGCACAATTTCTTGCACTTCGTATTTGCCCAAATCAAGGCTTGCCGGTGTCGTAAAAATGCCGTTTTCATCTGTTTGCCCTATGGCAACAATACTGCCTAGTGTGGCACTGCCCACACCAAGCGACTGCACATTCACGCTTGCCGTGCCTTGCGTAATATCGCCGTCAATCGTATACGAGAACAATTCTTGCTGTGACAAATTGCCGTCGGCAAGTGTTATATTTTCTCTGGCACGCACAACAAACCACGCACCCGAAAGTGTTGCACTGCCTTGCGGCGCTGCGCCTGTTTCTTCATCAAGTTTTTGCACAGTAATTTGCCCTTTTTGGCGAGTGTTGGCGATTGTATGTGTTGCCACTTCATCGGGTACGGCGGTGAATGAAATGCTTGCGCCGTCGTTGTAATAGCCGAGAAAACTGTTATTAAAAACAGCAGGTGTCACTTCGGTGACTGTGTAAGCGCCCGGAGTTGTCAGCGTAATTGGCAAATTTACAATCTCATTCATGCCAAAGTCAGACTCAATGCGCACCTTTGCCGCTGTATTCGTGCCGTTCATATTGGCTGTGATTTCAAAGCCACTTTCGCTGTCAACTTTTTTGACTGTTACATCGCAAGTGGGCGGTGCGCTCACACCCTCAGGTGCGTAAGTTGTGAGGACACGCTGAAATGCAGGGTTGCTCGGCAAGTAAATATAGCCGTTGCCACTGCCGCCTGCGCCGTGCGCCCACACATAGTAGGCTATTTCAAGCTGTGTTGTACAGCCGGCGGCGATTGCATCCTCAATGCTGCTACCTGTAACACCCGAATACGTCCAGTAACACGCTGTTGTGGGCTGTCCGTCTAAACCCTTATCAAGGCAATATGCATTGCTGTCGCCCATGAACGTTAGCAGCCACTCTCCTTCGACTTTGTTGACGGCTGTTATCATGTAGCGCGGCTCTTGCGGTGCCGCTGACGAGAACATCATCATTGGCGGTGCGGTGATGTTTACTGTTATGCTTTTTGACGTTGTATCGTTATATGTATACGACATCGTAAAGCTTTCAGTAGCCTTTACCCACACCATTTTTGCGGATTCTATTTGACCACTTACGAATGTTTGCTGTGTATTTTCCCAAACAGAGCCAGTTTCGCTGTTAGGGCCTACAAGGCTTGCATTTTCGCTTAAAGTTATTGTTGCAACGCTATTTTCTGCAGGGTTTTGCACTTGTAAAAGAACAGGCACAAGCACATAGCCGAGGTTTGCATCAATTGTATGCTCAAATGTACCACCTTCGGCATTTAGCATTGTTTCGTCCAGAGTATCGCCGAGTTCATAGCCTTGTGGAACAGTGGCTATGCTTATTCGTGTTGGTGATTCTTGCGGAATATCGGGAGTGGGTTCGGGTGAGTTTTGAGGTGTATCATCGACACCCTCAATAGGTTGGTTATTTACATCTGAAACGCCATCTTCAAGCGGTAGTGCACTATCAACCGTATTTGAAATAGCCGATATATCGCTGTTTTCTACACGGTTTACATCAGGCAATACTTCGCTCGCAAACACTATCGGCAACACCATAGTGAAACAGAGCAAGATACTTAAAAATACAGCTGTTATTTTACTAATATTCTTCATTTAAGCTCCTTGTTTTATATTTTTTTGCAATAACAATTCATTGCAGTCGAAAAGCAGTAAAATCTTAGGTTTTTTCTGGGTTCTACGCTTCTTTAAGAACACTAAGCACAATTAATCGCTCATTTTCATCATCCGTGCAGGTTGAGAGTGTCAAAAAAGAAGTGTTTTCATCAAGCAATACATTAGTTTGTAGCACGTTATTTTCTGATATAACGTTATTAATTGTGTTAAGATGTTCTAGGCTTGGGTTTGGCTCAATAAAGGCGCTGTCAGTATCTGCGCTGACATTTCCGGCAAATACGACGTCGTACATTAGTGTTTCGCCGTTTAAAAGCTCAAGCGTGATGTTAGGGTGCAGTGCAAAAAATGCACCGCTTATATCTGTGTATCTATGCAGTTGCGACAGCCCTTTGTTTTCGGACGTTTGCCAGTTGTGCCCGTAGATTATTGTGTTTTGGCTCATTTTTTCTTCAGTAAAGTTGCACTCAAAGTCTGCAAAAATACTGCCGCATATGTCGTTTTCGCCGTAAATGTCCGTGCGCAAATATGTCAAATTGTCATACCCCTGTAAAACTGGAGCAGAGATGTACGTGTCCTCAATTTCAAGCCAAGCTATCGTATCATCGTTGATTTTTACAGCTTGCTCTAAGTTTATAGGCACTACTTTTTCTACTACATCCTCACTATCCGCTGCTAAAACCTGCTCTTCAAGAACACTTTGCTCTGTGCTTAACGGCACGGAAACTTCGGGTATTTCCGCGCCCTCGCCATCTCTTAAAATTACCCACAGCAACATAGGCGTTAAAAACATTGCAACGAGCAAAAATGCTATTGCAAACGCAAATGCTCGCTCCTTAATTTCCTCTATTGATTTTTGTTTTTTATTATTCATTCAAAAACTTCCTTTCAAATTTTTCAAAAAAATAAGCCTTGTGATGTAAAAAATACAAATCACAAAGCCTATCGTTCTATATTGTTATTTCTCTTTGGTGTTTCGGGCTTGCCAAAATCTCCCCAAGCCTCATTAATGCGGTTTTGTATCGGCTCTACATCAACGCCGTTTTGCCGTGCGCCTTGTAAAATGCCGTTTGCATAGGTTTTACTCGGCACACCAAGCTTGTCTTTATGTGGTGCTTGCATGGTGTATGTCATTGTAATGGTTTCCACACCTTGTGTGTTTTTAACGATAACTCGTGTTTTGCCATAGAAATTAGGGTAGCCCTCATAGTGGTCTAAACTGCGCTCGCATTTTTGCGTTATGTGCCACAAAACGCCGTCGACATGCGAGTTCTTATCAGGCACAATTGTTGCAACAGCTGAAAAAGCATTGCCTGCAAAAATTAGCTTGAAGCCGTCAAGGCGAACAGCACCGATTGGCTTTGCGTCTGGGCAACGCAGTGCCATTTGGTGCAAATTCATATTGCTACCATACGCAAAATAGGGAATAGACGGCGCGCGCTTTCTGAAAAAATTCATTTGCTCATACATTTAATTATCACCTCGTTTCTGCATTATTGCGATGATTTTGGTTGTTACTATTACCACCGTTCAAGCATGTATAGTTCGACCTATCATACCGCCAAGCCCTGTCGCCGGGCAGGTTTGCGAGTAAATGCTCACGCACATTTTTGTATTCTTCGCCGATTAAGCCAAGTCGCAACAAAAACGTGCGGAAAGTAAAGGCAGGATTTTCGGATATTTCAGTTTTTTTCATCTGAGTACGGCTTTGGTTTATGGCTTGCGCCGAAATTGCAAGCGCAAGCGTAATGTTTGCACGCACCTTTCCGGCATGGAGTGTACTTTCAAAACAGCGCCACTCCAAAGTGCCACGGTAGAAGACCGAGTGAATGTTTAAAGCATAGTACCGGCTCCAGTTATAGTGCTCGCCACTGCCGCCGCGCCCCTCGTACCACAGGTTTCGCAGTTGGTTCATGTCAATGTTTTTCTTCAGCTTGCGAACATCTTTCAGCATTGGCTCACGCACTTTTCTGCACCACCTGTCAACACGCTCGGGGTTTACGTTAAGTGCTTTAAACAAAATGTCTTCCTTAGAATACATGATAGACAGTGCGTTTTTAATGCTCTGTGGTGTGTGGTTAGCGCCGTCAATGTGAACGTGCATACCACAGCTTGAATTGCAAACACCGCCTGCTTTTCTAAGAGCACGCACAACATTTTGTGCCTTATCCATTTCTGCATACGTCAATTTTGGCGAGGTGAGCTCAACTTTATATGTATCATCAGCGGCAATTTGCCTGTTGCGATGTTTGCGTGTTGGCTGTATACTGCTGTCTTTTAAAATTTCCCACGTTTTGCCGTTGTTGTCTTTAATGTGGTACTTGTCGTAGCCACTGCCAATATGGGTGGCACTTGTGTTAAATAGCTTTGCAATCGCCTCGGCGGCTTGTTTTCTTGTCAGCCCTGTCATTTCTATTTCAAA
>CAYJNL010000044.1:0-16462 GCA_964371675.1 uncultured Bacteroides sp.
GTATATTAACAAGCACTTTTGCATGGGCAAAGCTGTGGTGCACACAGCACGGCTCCCCAATGTCATCATAGTGCAAGCCGCCGGCAAGTAGGCCGTTTATTGTACACTTTTCAAGTAGCTTTAAATTGCGCTGTGCAGCTGTTATAAATGATGGGTCATAATCCTTTAAAAGTGTGTATGCAAAAACGCACCCGTCTGATGTGCGGCTACCCCAATACGTCCATTTGAAACTGCGTGTGCAAAAACTGTTGTCCCATGCGCCGTCCGGTAGCATAAATTGCAGGTGTGCCGCCATAGATTTTGCCACAAGTTGCTCAAGTTCTTTGTCGCACACAAGCTTTGCATAAGTAGCTAAAGACGGCAAGCTCTCCTCTATATTATAAGCTAAGTCAAACGCACGGCAACCTCTTTCGGTATAGCCATCCGCAGGTTTGCCCTCGCCAAAAATAAGCATGTTTTCACTCAAATATTTTTTAAAATCTTCGGCACATTTTTTGCCTTGCTGTGCATAAATAGGCTCTTCAAATAAACTCGCACAAAGCTGCATGGCAAGTGCGTTTGTGAAACGATAATTTACGTTATGTGTATAAACAGGCTCGAATGTCATTAAAAAATCGGCAGCTTTGCGTATGCGGTTTTTCCATTTTTGTTTTGTATCTTCGTCTAATACATGTCCGTGATATTTAAGCGCTTCGCACATTTGCACTACCGTAAAAACAGTTATGCCGCTCCATATATTGTTTGTGCCGTTTCTGTAGCCGCCGTTCGGTAAAGACACGTTTTCTTCGCTCCACTCAAAAAGCAATTTTGCGGCATCTACCCATTTTTTGTCTTTTGTTTTGTCTGCCATATATAAAAAAGGGTATAAAGCGTCCATGCATCTGCCGTGCACAGCCGAGCACGCCGGGCAGAGTATGCCGCCGTTTAAATATTTATCATTATTTTTAATTTGGAGCGCAAGCAAACTCTCGCACCACTGCACTGCTAACCTCTCGCATATTTTGTTATACATTATAATACTCCGTTACGTTTACAGCCAAGCCGATAAGATTTCGATAAAATCACATCGATTTGGCTGTATAGTTTTATTGTTTTAAATAAACTGCTCTGCTTTGTGGCAAGCCACTTCATGCCCATCAAAAACTTGTCTTAATTCAGGTTCTTTGTTAAAACATTCTTCGCTTGCATATGCACAGCGTGGCGCAAAGCGGCAGCATTTTTTGGGGTTAATCGGTGAGGTTAGCTCGCCTTGCAGTAAAACACGTTTGCGGTCTATGTGAATATTAGGCACGGGAATTGCTGATAAAAGTGCAACAGAATAAGGGTGCACAGTGCGTGAAAACAGCTCTTTTGCGTTGCATTTTTCAACAACTTTGCCAAGATACATAACGGCAATCTCGTCTGATATATGTTTTACAACGCTCATGTCGTGCGTAATAAACATATAAGTTAAGCCTTGTTCTTTTTGCAAATCTTGCAATAAGTTTAGCACTTGCGCCTGTATTGAAACATCAAGCGCTGAAACAGGTTCGTCACAAACAATAAATTTGGGGTTTAGTGCAAGGGCACGTGCAACACCAACACGTTGGCGGCGTCCGCCGTCAAGCTCATGTGGGTAGCTGTGGCTTACACGCTCGGCAAGGCCTACTAAGTCCATAAGCTCTTTAACACGTTTTTTAATGTCAGCCTTGTTTGTGTATGCTTTTGAAACAACTAAAGGCTCTGCAATTAATGTTTCAATGTCCATTCTACCATCTAATGTTGCATATGGGTCTTGAAATATCATTTGAATACCGTAGCGGTATTTTGCAAATTCTTTATTTGAGAGCGGTGCTAAATCAACACCGTCAAATAAAATTTCGCCTGAAGTAGCAGGGTGTAATTTCATTATAGTTTTGCCGAGTGTTGACTTTCCACAGCCTGATTCGCCAACTATTCCAAGTGTAGTGCCCTCATCAATTGACAGTGTAACATCGTCGACTGCATGAAGTGTGCCGCCGGGCGTATTAAAATATTTTTTTAGGTTTTTTACTTCTAATAAACTCATTTGCTTACCCCCATTTTTGGCACACGTAAACATTTTACAAAATGTCCGGGCTCTATCTCTACAAGTTTTGGGTCTTTGTTTTTGCAGTTATCATCGCAATATTTACAGCGGCTGTAAAAACTGCAATATTCGGGTAGCTCTGTTGGGTCTGCCACAAGGCCGGGTATGGGGTTTAGCTTTTCAGTATCTTTGTCAAGGCTTGGTATACATTCCATAAGCCCAATTGTGTAAGGGTGCTGTGGGTTATCAAAAATATGCTCAAGCTCGCCGTACTCAACAATTTCACCGGCGTAAATAATTGCGCATTTGTTGCATATTTCTGCTACTATTCCAAGGTCATGTGTTATCATCAAAATAGCCATTTCACGCTCTTTTTGCAATTGTAACATCATATCCAGAACTTGCGCTTGTATTGTAACGTCCAGTGCTGTTGTGGGCTCGTCTGCAATTAAAAGCTCGGGCTGGCAGGCAAGCGCTATTGCTATAATAATGCGCTGTTTCATGCCGCCTGAAAATTGATGCGGATATTCTTTATACCTCTCGGGGTGAATGCCAACCGTTTCCATCATTTCCATGGCTTTAATCATTGCATCTTTTTTTGAACATTTGTTGTGTAGCAGTATAACCTCTGCAATTTGGTCGCCTACATATTTTACGGGGTTAAGCGCAGTCATCGGGTCTTGAAATATCATGCCAACCGTGTTGCCACGCAATTTTTGCATGTCTTTTTTTGATTTTTCCATAATATTTTCGCCATTTACAAGAATTTCTCCTTGAATAATATGGCTTGGAGGATATGGCAGCAAGTCCATCAAACTTAATGCAATTGTTGTTTTACCTGCACCTGTTTCACCAACAAGGCCTAAAATTTCACCTTTTTGTATACTTAGTGACACATCATTTACAGCCTCAACAACACCCTCTTGCGTTTCATAGTGAATAACAAGATCTTTAATCTCCACAACCGGAGTATCGTTTTTATTGTTCATATTAGTAATCTCCATTTATTTTAATCTCGGGTCAAATGCGTCACGCAAGCCGTCGCCAAGCATATTCATTGCCAAAACTGTTATCATAATTAAAACAGCAGGGAAGAATATCATGTGTGGGAATGATGTGAAAAAGCCTTTGCTGTCGCTCAAAATCAAGCCCCATTCTGCCGCAGGTGGCGATAGGCCAACACCAAGATAACTTAAAGATGCAATAATTGTAATACTGTTGCTCATTGTTTGAACAATATAAACCACAATAACGCCTATTGCATTAGGTAGCATGTGCCTTAAAACCATGCGAACTCTGCCAACACCTATTGCCTGTGATGACTCAATATACTCTGCTGTTCTTACGTTGATAATAGCCGCGCGGAAGTTTCTTGTCATAACAGACAGTGTTGAAACAGTCATGGCTGTAACAAGCTGCCAAACACCGTTGCCAAGTGCGGCTGAAACGCATATTGCCATTAAAACTTGTGGAATAGCTTGTAAAATATCCATAAAACGCATTATGTAATTGTCTACTTTGCCGCCGGCATAGCCTGCAATTAAGCCAAGAATGCCACCTGTAAAAAGGGCGGACAAAACACACAAAACACCAAGCAATAAAGTGTATCTTGCACCGTAAACACACCTTGAAAATAAATCTCTGCCAAAATTGTCTGTGCCAAACAAGTGCTCTACCGATGGTGTTTGATAGGCAGACATTATATTTTGCTCTTGAAATTCATAAGGAGCAATAAAGTCTGCAAATATTGCCACAAAAATCAGTACGGCTATAACTACAAGCCCAATAATTGCCGTTCTATTTCTGCAAAGGCGGCGCCAAGACTCACGCATTGGCGAATATTTAAGGTTTTTCTTTTTGTGCTTATCAAATTTTTTCATTGCCGGTGTGTACATCTTAGCCATTTGCAACTTCCTCCTTTTTGAATTTTTTTATAATTTTACTTATAAAACCATTATTTGAGCTATTGCCCACTAAAGATGTTTTTAGGCGTGGGTTAATAAAGATAAAGCTTAAATCTACAAACAGATTTACAAGGCAAAAAACAAACGCTAAAAAAACAACTCCGCCTTGTATTGCTGTATAGTTGCGGTCTGCCACGGCATCGCCCAAATATTTACCAATGCCCGGTATGCCGAAAACTGTTTCAATAACAAGCGCGCCGCCAAGCATAAAGCCCATTTGAGTGCCAACAGATGCCGCAATGGGTATAGCCGCATTACGAAGCTCGTGGCTCCAAATTATCTTGCCTTCTTTTTGTCCTTTTGCACGTGCTGTACGCACATAGTCTTGGCGTATAACCTCAAGCATACTTGTTCTTGTAATACGTGTGTAGTTTGCCATGCTGCCAAGGCCTATTGTGAACATAGGAAGTATATAACCAAGTGGGTCTGATACGCCGAATGCAGGCAACAAACGCAATTGCACCGCAAAAATTAAAATTGCCAAAAGCGCCAGGCAAAAGCCCGGTATTGAGCGCAAAAACATTGAGAGAACAAGTATAACGCTGTCCACCCATGTGTATTGTTTTTGCGCCGATAATACACCCATGGGGACACCCAAAATAAGCCCTATAAAGACGGAGCCGAAACATATGATTAATGTTGTGGGCACACGTTGCATAATCTCTTGCGACACGGGTGCATTTGTGATATAAGAAATGCCAAGGTCTCCTTGTGCGGCGCCTAGTACGTAATTTACAAATTGCTCAGGCAAAGAATGGTCTAGCCCAAGTCTTTCTTCTAATGCAATACGCTGTTCTTCAGATGCGGTTTCGCCCAAAATTTGGTCGACAGGGTTGCCCGGTGTAATTGCCCGTAGCAAAAACGAAATTACAAGAACACCAAACATTATGGGAACAAGCCATAAAATTCTTTTTATAATGTAACCAAGCATTACAAACACCTTTCTTTAAAATAGGCGACCAAACAGGTTTGGTCGCCTACACTTTTGTTTTTTATAAACTATTATTCAGGGCGACAATCTGTTACGTCAACAAAGCCGTAAGTGTTGCCAACTTTTAGGCCTGTAATGCCTGTGCCTACTGCCATGTATTTTTCACCATTGCAAAGGCCTGCAACTGTGTACTGGCCAAATACTATTTCATAAAGGTCATCAAATGCCTCAAGGCGTGCTTCCTCGTCAGGTGTGTTTACAGCTTCCATAACAGCATTCATCTCAGGTGTGTCCATGCGGATATTGAAAGCAGATGCACCCATTTTAGCGGGGTCTACGTGGTTGAACATAGAAACGTTTATAGATGCAATAGCTGTATTGCCAAGTGTAACGTCATACTCACCTGCTCTTACAAGCGGTGTCCATGTTGCATTGTCCATCATGTTAACTTGAAGATCTACTCCAACTTGACGAAGGCTCTCTTGAATAACTGTTGCGGCATCTTTAAATGTTGGGAAGATTATGCAGTTTAGAACAAGAGGGTTGCTCTCGTCGTAGCCAAGCTCTGCAAGCATCTCTTTTGATTTCTCTGGGTTATAAAGTGTACCGTCATAATACTCTTTATAATAAGGGAATGATTTTGGCCACAGTGCCTGTGCAACTTCGCCAAGGCCAAGGTTCATAACTGCGTTAACAGCTTCGGGGTCAATTGCATAAGTTACAGCTTCACGCAATTTTGCATCTACAAGTGGGCCAGATTCGCAGTTGTAATAAACGTTGTTTACAACGCCTGCATCGTATGCCCAGCCGTAAGCTGATGGGTCATTTTCTAATGAAATATAGTCTGCAATACCAATTCTGTTTGCTATGTCGGCATCGCCACTGCGCACAGCCATAACACGTGCAGCAGAATCTGAGTTAAATGTAAATTTGATGTATTTGTAGTAGCCTACATATTCAGGGTCCCAATAGTTTTCGTTGCGCTCTAATAGTAAGTGTTCGCCTGGTTTCCATTCGCTTACAATATATTCGCCACAGCCAAGTGGTGCAAAACCAACAGCGTCAACGCCGCCTGCGGCTTCTACTAAAGCTTCGCTATAAATAGCGCTAGAACCTTGTGCTACTGAGAATTCCCAGCCGATTGTGTAGCGCTCTAGTGCTAGGATAAATGTTTTGTCATCTTCTATAACAAAATTTTCAACGTCGATAGGCATGATGTCTTGAACACCCATCTCTTTGTATTTTGTAAAAGAGTATAAAACGTCTTGTGAAGTAACGGGTGAGCCGTCAGCAAACACAGCGTCATCACGCAATACGAAACGATAATGTGTGTCATCAATCATTTCATAGCTCTCTGCAAGTGCAGGGTCAGCTGTTTTAGTTTCATCATTGTATTCAAGCAAAGAGCTTGTGATAGCCTCTGCGAAAACTTGCAATGTTGAAGCGTTATTTAAGTTAGTTAGCGTAGTGGGTTCAACTTCAAGAACAAATGTAAGTGTCTCGTCGCTCTCAGCCACCGGTGCCCCCTCTGTTGCATCGCCTGCTTCAGATGCTGAACCGCTTTCAGCAGTGTCTGCCGATGTGCTTGGGGTTGAGCTGTCACCACAGCTTGCTAGAATGCCTACTGCCATAATGCACACTAAAAGCATACATAGGCTCTTTTTAAGTAAATTTTTAAAACTCATTAATCTTCCTCCAAAAAAACTATAATCATCAAACGCTCGGTGCATTCAATGATTATATTGTATACTCATTTTGTGCCTTTGTGTTTTCAAATTAAGACACACATTTTTCATTTTCCGACATAATTTTTTAAAAGTATGTTCACACTTTTGTTTTACAGACATTGTTCTTTTCTAAAACAGACATTTGGCTTTTTTGCTTGTAGTGTATTTTTATAGCACTGCAAAACATAAATTATTTTAAAGATTCATGGCGTGTTTGCATAGGTGTAACATTAAACATTTTTTTGTAAACCACCGAAAAATGTGCAGCATTGCCATAGCCAACTTTACAAGCAATTATGGAAACAGGCAGCTGTGTTGTGCTTAAAAGCATTTTTGCGTGTTGCAATTTACGCTGTGAAGCATATTCTTTTAAAGAAAAACCCGTATTCTTTTTTATTAGTCTGTTTAAGTAGTCTGCATTTAAAAACATATGTTCCGAAATGCTTTTTCTTGATATTTCAGTCTCTATGTTCGCATCTATATATTCATCCAGCTTTCTTAAAAAATCTTTATCTTGCGAGCTTTCTTGGCTTGGAAATAAACTCACAGCAAATTGAACAAACGTTTTTAACTGCTCAATGCTATGTGTAGCTTCATTAAAAATTTTTAAATTTTCCTCGTTGCTTAATGTTTCTCTTGCAGAGCTGTTTGCAGAGTTTAAGGCTGTGTAAAATGAATGCAAAAATTCCTGATGAAAAACACGAAGTGCGCGTGCGCTTTGCGTGCCGCTTACACACATTTCGTCAAGCAATTCAAACGCTTCGATTTCTACTGCTTTTGCATAACCTGTGCAAAGCATTTGCGCCCATGTAGAAGATTTGGATATGCTTAAATCTTTAGGGCCGTCTTGTTTTACTGTGTTTTCGCTGAGTAAAAACACATCACTTTCCCTTGAAATATTGTCCATTTGCATTGAAACTAAGCTATCCCATTTTTGGGGCAAATGCTCCATGGTTATGTTATCACACCAATAAATTGCAACAACACTGCCTATTTTTTCTTGGCATATACTTTTGAAAAAATTTAGTTGCTGTCCTATAATAGTTTGCTGCTCACTTTCGTTATCGTTCCATAAAAGAACGGCATAATTTGTTTTATCAATAGGCGAAACAATGCTTTTAAAATTAAATGACGAAAACAAATCGCCCATAATGTTTTCAAATGCATATGACAGCAACGCGGGTGTCCACTCGTTAATCATAGTCCAGCGCAACATTTGCACACAGCAGAGCATACAGTTGCTTTGCTGTGTGGGGAATTTGCCAAGGTTTGCATAAAATTGCAACTCGTCGGTGCCTGCGCTGTCAAGTAAATAATTGCGCAAAACACTGCTTATAGCGGTGTTTTTAGAAGAGTTAAAAGCATCACCTAAGTCTTTCAAATACGTTTGTTCTCGCTCATTATTTAGGCTATCAATTGCTTTTTTTACAATAGATATTATATGCTCATACGAAGCAGGCTGTAAAATATAATCAAAAACACGAAGTTTTATTGATTGCTGTGCATAGTCAAATTTTGCATGAGCTGTAAGAAGTATACATTTAGTGTCAAGTTCTTTTTTTTGCACCCAATTTATAAGCGATAGCCCACTTTCAACCGGCATTTCAATGTCACACAGCAGTATATCAATTTTATTACTGTTAAAAATTTCTATTGCTGTGGCAACACTAAAAGCGCCAAAAACACCGCTTATGCCGTATTGTGCCCAATTTATTTTCTTTAAACCCTCAACAACTTTTATCTGGTCGTCAACTATAAGCAAGTTCATTATAAGTGCTCCTTTTTATTCGGGGTTAGTATTAATTTATTGCTTTATGAATAGCTCCACTGCACCGCCGTTTTGGTTTGAAAACGCCACATTAAAATTGTCTGCGTAAATAAGCTTAAAGCGTATAAGTACGTTTTGTATGCCAACATGCCCTTCGCTGTCGCTTTTGTTTTTGCTCATTAAAGCGTTCAATTTTTTTAAGCTTTCGGGAGAAAAACCATTGCCATTGTCGTAAATGCCTATTTGTAAGTATTGCTCATGTTCACTTATTATATTGCGCACTGTTATGCGTATTACAGATTGTTTTGTCTCATTTAAACCATATTTTAAGCTGTTTTCAACGAGTGATAAAATACTTACGGGCGGCACATGTTCGTTTAAAAAAATGTCCTCTATCTCAAGCTCTAATTTAGGTTTTAAAAATGCAGTTACGCCCATTAAATTAATATAGTTTTGGCACATTTGTAATTCTTTTAAAAGCGTCACTGTGTCTGTTTGCCAGTTAAAACTATACCTTAAATGGTTAGAGAGCAATAATATGCTCTGCTCTATATTTTTCATCTCGTTTTGCTGTGCAAGAGAGTATAAATTTTTCAAACAATTTAAATAAAAATGCGGTTTTATTTGTGCTTGATAATATTGCAATTGAATTTGGCGCATTTCAAGTTCTTGTTCATACTTTTCAATTTTAAGAACCTGTATGCTTTCAAGCATTTTGTTAAAAGTGGTGTTTACAAGCACAAGTTCTTGCCCGGCATTAATCTCTTTTGTTCTTGCAGACATATTGCCGTCTAAAATTTCTTTCATTGTTTGCACAAGGTGCTCCATAGGCAAGAAAAAGTATTTTTTCCAACTTAAAACTATAACAGCAAGGAAACCTGCAACAAGCAATGTAAATGCACCCACAATTATTGTTACGGTGTTTACGCCGTAAAAAGCACCAAAAGGCCTAGATGTCATGATAAGTTCAAAGCTTTCAAAATGTTCGCTAACAATGGATGTTGCAACATTTTGTTCCGGATTTGCAGCTACAAAGTCTTCATATACTGTGCTTAAATTATTTTCCAGTATATCAGAAGATAATATGGTATTGTCTTTTGCAAGATAAAAAACAGTGTCATCTTCAAAGGACGTCTCGTCTAAAAGCGCAAGCAATCTTTGAATATCTATTAGGCAGGCAATATAAATATCGTCGTTTTGTGAGTTGTAACGCAAAAACATTCTGCCACTAATTTCTTCAAGCATCCACTCATCACTTATTAAAGTATTGCTCTGAGCATTAGATATGTACGAGGCTTTTATACCGGAAATTATAGAGTTTTTGTCGTTATCCCACAAATCAGGGAAGCCGTCATCTTTAGTAATCATAATATTTGTTTGTGGGCAGTAAAACATCATCATGCTAATATTATTGCTGCTGTTGAAAAGGGTGTCTAGCGCGGTGCGTATTACATAGGCGTTAATTGTAACTTGTGCACTTGCAGATGGTACACTTAAAGCACGTGCGGCAATGTTGCTTGTTAGCAAATCTTCAATAGTGCCCTCCACACGTGCAAGCTCGTTTTGCAGTGGTACAACTGTTATTCTAAGCCTGTCTTGCTCGGCTGAAATTATATCTGCGCGCCCATAAACTACATTATATAATATGCTAATTGTGAGCAGTAAAATAAGAGGTATTAAAACAAACAACAACATTCTATTTGCGAGTTTCCTTATAGAAATATTATTATACAAGTAAGCCGCCTCCAATTACAAAATGTAGGTTATATCTAAGAATCTGCGTTAAAATATATTTTAACACAGAAACTTATGATATATCAACTTTTAAGCAGGTTAGATGTGAGAACAGCTTATAAAAGCATACTACTCAATATTTTTTCAAGTGCCTCGTACTGCATTTTATACCCTTCTTCGCCCGTAATGTTTGCCTCGGTGTTTACAACTTCGGCAGCATCATCAAGCTCAAGAGATTGAAGCGAGCCGAACATTGCAAGATGCGGCTCCAGTGTTAAAAACCCTTTATAGCCGCCTTTAATTGCTTGCTTTAATATCTCGGGTATTTTGCCATCGCCTGTGCCACATAAAACATTGTAGCTAACATCATAGGCGGCATCTTTTATATGTATATACTCTATGTGCTCACGCAATAAATTATATGCCGCTTGTGTGTCTTCACCGCATTGCACAAAATTTGCAAAGTCGAAAATTGCTTTAAAATGTGCACAGCCCACTTCATCAAACAGCACTTTGCATCTTTTTGCAGTGTCGCCAAAAATGTCCTTTTCGTTTTCGTGAAGCAGTATTATGTCGTGCTTGCGCGCAATTTCTATAAACTTTTGAAGTTTTGTTACAACCTCGCTTTTGTAATTATTAAAGTTTTCGCCTTTTTTGATAAAAAAGCTAAACATTCTAATATATTTACAGTTCGATAGTTTGCACATCTCGCAAATGTTTTCAAGCACTGTAAGTTGTTTTTCAAAACCCTCTTCATCATCAATAAATACTTTGCCAATGGGTGAGCCAAATGACGAAATGCTTACACCGCTATTCACAAGGCGTGGTAATATGTCGCGTTGAAATTCGCCCACACTGTAATCGCCTATGTTTTTGCCATCTACACCTCGTATGGAGATATAGCTCATCCCAAGTGTGCGCACAACCTCAATTTGCCTGTCAAGGCTGTCGTCTATTTCATCTGAAAAGCCTGAAATTTTAATATCCATAATTGCACCTCTTTTTTAAAATAAGTAATTCTTGTGGGTATATGTGCTGTCTATAATATTTCAACTGCTGTGCCAAGCTTTGACGACAAACCTATACTGTCGATTATTTTAAGCGAATATGAAGCGTCTTTCGCTGAAATATAGCAGCTTGTAGAGTGCTGTATTGCTGTGTAAAATGCAGACACAGCTTTTAAATGGTTGGGCCCGTAGTAAGATTTCGCATTTTCAAGTTTTTCGTCAGCACAAATCAATTCTTTATCGCTTGAACCTTTTAAAAGCCTGAATAATTTGCCTTCAATAATTTGAAATGTTACATTTTTAAATAGAAAACTAAGCTCGACAGGGGAGTTATCACAGTGTGATACAGTGGCAAAAAACACAGCGTTTGCACCGTTTTTGTAAGTTAAGCGTGCCATAACACTGTCTTCAATATCTGTTTGCTTTAAAGAAAAATTTGCAACATTTGCTTCAAGGCATTTAAATTCACCTGCGATGTAGCTTAATAAATCCAGCGTGTGAATTGCCTGGTTTATCATAACACCGCCGCCTGAAAGTTCAAATTTGCCGCGCCACGGTGCACTTTTGTAATAATTTAAAGGTCTACACCAGGTTACAATTGCTTTGGCACCCAAAAATTTGCCGCAATTGTTTTCGGCAATAAGCCTTTTTAATTCAAGAGAAGTGTTGTTGTACCTGTTTTGGAAGCAAACACCTATTTTTACGTTGTATGTTTTTTCTGCTTCAAACAGCTCTTGTGCTTCATTAAAATTTAATGCAACAGGTTTTTCCAAAAACACATTAACACCGTATTTTGCACATTTTAAAGCTATTTTTACATGCAGATGATGTGGCAAACAAATATGGACACAATCAAGTTTTTCACTTTGGAGCATTTTGTCCACATCGGTATAAAAAGGTGTTTTTTTAAACGAGCTTTTTTTCGATGAATCAACATCGCACACACAAGTAAGCTGAACGTTAGGTGTGTTTTCTATTGCATATAGGTGCACGTGTGATATTGTGCCAAGCCCAATAATAGCAACTTTTAACAAACTTACCAGCTCCTTTTGAATTTTCAAATAAATTTTTGAAATATGCTTTTAGGCATATAAATATTACGGAAAAGTGGTGGGATTTGGCTATGATAGAAAGTTTACCACTTTGCCATAAAACGGGCTCGGATTACATCGAATTGGCTAAGCAATATTTACACAAACCCTTTTGTTTTCAAATTCTCATAGCAGTTTTTAAGGCTGTCAAACGGGTCGCCCGGGCAAGTGTCCATCTCTACAACTGCCCACTGCACGCCTGCACTCTCGCAAGCTTGCACAACGCTGTCCCAGTCAAGGTTACCGTCCATTACCTCGGCAATGCATTGGCCTTTGCCACCGTTTATAACAGCAATATCTTTATAATGCACAACTTTTGCACGCTTGCCAAGTTTTTTAATAAAGCGTGCAGGGTCTACCCCGGCGGCGGCTAGCCAGTATATGTCTATTATAAAATCGAACTCGCCGTGCTCTATTATGTAATCAATGGGGCGCTTGCCGTCGAATTTATGAAATTCTGCATCGTGGTTATGGTAGGCAAAAGTTATGCCGTGATCTTTAAACTTTGCATTTATTTCATTCATTTTAGCTACAAAAGGCGGTACGTCATCCCATGTAAAGCCCTCACGCAATTTTGGTATTGCGCCTATGCCTGCTATATTGCAGCCTATTGTTTTGTGAAAATCAATGCTATACTGTAAATTATCGCAGTATTCTTCCCAAGACCTGTGCGTGCAAATTGGTACTAGATTATATTTGTCGCACAAGGCTTTAATATCTTCGGGTGCAAAATTGCCTATGCAAGAAAGCTGAACTGCCTTGTAGCCTATTTCAGCTATTTTTTTCAAAGAGGTTTCAAAACCCTCAAGTGTCTGTGTATGTTCACGAACTGTGAAAAGCTGTGCGCCTATACGTTTGTCCATAGTAATTCTCCTGTTATAAAGTTTTAGTAAGAAGTTTCTGTGTCAAACACAATGTTCAAATCTTCTTTATGACGTGATGTTCTTGCAAGCTCTTTTAACATGCGCTCGAATAGATTTTCATCAAAAGGTATGCTAACCTGTGCATTTGTCCACGATGATAAGTGCATAGCGTTAGACAAAGTTAGCCCGTTTATTCCCTCTTCGCCTTTTGCAACAAGTGGCTCACCGCGCAAAATTGCACCTGCAAAAGCGTTTAAAACGCCGGGGTGCTGTGGGTTTTCTCCGTCTGTCTCAACTGTAATTGTCTCGCACTCCGGCTTTTCAAAGCCTGTTTTTGCTTTGGCGCAAAACACACGCTCATCTTCAGCTAGTTTATAATGCGTTAAAACACCGTTTTCGCAAACAATCTTGCCTAAAGTGCCTGTTATTTCAAAACGGTTAGTGCCGGGTGCATCGCCTGTGCTTGTAATAAATACGCCCGTTGCGCCGTTTTCGTATTCTAAGTAGCAAGTTACGTCGTCCTCTACCTCAATGTCGTGCCATTTGCCTATGTGGCAATGCGCTTGCACTTTGGCTGGCATGCCACAAATCCACTGCAATAAATCTAGGTTGTGTGGGCACTGGTTTAACAAAACACCGCCGCCCTCGCCTTTCCATGTGGCACGCCATGCGCCGCTTGCGTAGTAAATGTCTGTGCGGTACCAGTCTGTAACAATCCAGTTTACTCGTTTTAGTTCTCCCAGTGTGCCGCTTGATACAATTTCTTTCATTTTGCGATAAATGCAATTTGTTCTTTGGTTGAACATCATTGCAAAAATTCTGTCGCTTTTTTGTGCCGCTGCGTTCATCTCTTTTGCTTGGTTCGTGTAAACTCCTGCCGGCTTTTCGCACATAACATGTAAATTGTTTTCAAAGCCTAAAATTGCAAGTTCAGGGTGCTGGTAATGCGGCACTGCTATTAAAACAGCATCACATGTGCCACTTTTTATAAGCTCACTGCCCTCAGCAAACTGTGCAACTGTTTTTGCGTCTGCTATATCACAGCTTGCCTCTTCAATGCGAGTTACTGCAATGTCAAGCTTTTGCTTATTTCTATCTGCCAATGCCGTTATTACGAATTCGGGCGATTTTCCTTGCAAAAAATGCTTTAAATGGCCTGCGCCCATGTTGCCAAGGCCTATTATCCCGAGTTTTACTTTTTTAATCATATGTGTATTCCTCTTTTCAAATTTATACATGCACCCCAAAAATTTCAACTTGTGTAAGTGCAGGGAATGGGCTTTCATCATCTGCTTTAATAAGTTTTTCAAACCTTGCCCATGTTACAGTGCGTTTTTGTATTTTAAAATATTGTGGTTTTCCTGTCTTTTCAAAATGCAATTCTTCAAAGCTACCGTCTGAAAAGCTAATCGTTCCACTTAGCCAGTAGCTATCGTGTGGAAAATCTGCCCTGAGTGTTATGCCTACTTCATCAACGGCAACTTCTTTGCCAAAATCAATTGTAATAGCGGCATTTGGGTCTTTGTTAATGCCCCAGCTTTGGTATGGCCATTTACCGTGGTCTATATTCTTGAATACACCGTCAATTGCATTATAAGACGCAAAAACCGCCTCGCCTCTTGTCTCTACATTTGCGCTTGAATGTGGGAAATATCCATTTTCGCCGTGTCTGTCATACACATTAAGCGCAAGGTTTTGCCTTGCTGTAATTTCATCTTCTCTTGCAAAACGCGCTGTTATAACGTGGCTTTCACCACTAAAAGCCTTTGGCGAAAAAACAACTTTATCGCTGTCAAAGGGGATTATATATTTGATAATATTTTTTGTTATGTATATAAGTTGTTTTGGCAAGCTATCATCAAATTGCACAACGCAAAAACATGGTGTTTTTGTGGTTTCCAGTATTATAAAATCGCCTTTTTCGTATGCGCTTTTATAATGTATTGAAACAAAATCGTCAATTGGGCTTTCGGCAAGTGTTTGGGAGTTTTCGTTTGATATTTTTAATTTTAGAGTACTCATAGATGTCAGTTGTCCTTTCAGTATGGCAAAAAGGCATAAATATTTATTGCCTAGCAATTATATTTATGCCTTTGCATTTGTTTTACGGTTGCTTACCTATATACGCTAAAATTCCGCCGTCAACATATAAAACATGTCCATTTACAAAGTTGCTTGCATCACTTGCCAAAAATACGGCAGGGCCTGATAAATCTTCTGGTGTGCCCCAACGCTCTGCCGGTGTTTTTGCCATTAAAAATTGGTCAAACGGGTGTTTTGAGCCGTCAGCTTGTGGCTCTCTTAAAGGTGCTGTTTGCGGTGTTGCTATGTAGCCCGGGCCAAGGCCGTTGCATTGGATATTAAAGCGGCCGTATTCAGAACATATATTTTTTGTAAGCATTTTTAAACCGCCTTTTGCAGCTGCATATGCGCTTACAGTTTCTCTTCCAAGTTCGCTCATCATGCTACAAATATTAATGATTTTGCCGTGCCCTTTTTTAATCATAGACGGAATAACTGCCTTTGACATTATAAAAGGTGCGTTTAAATCAACGTCAACAACTTGACGGAACTCGTCTGCGCTCATTTCTGTCATTGGTATGCGCTTAATTATGCCTGCGTTGTTTACAAGAATATCTATAACGCCCACTTCTTTTTCAATTTGTGCAACCATATTCATAACGCCTGTTTCGTCGCAAACATTGCAAACATAGCCGTGTGCTTTTATGCCAAGCTCTTCATAAGCTGCTAAACCTTTGTCAACATTTTCCTGTGATAAATCGTTAAAACAAATTGTTGCGCCTGCTTTTGCATAAGCTGTTGCAATTGCAAAGCCAATGCCGTAGCTTGCACCTGTAATTAGTGCTATTTTATTTTCTAAACTAAAATTAGTCATTTTTTCTCTCCTGTAAATTTATTTTATTTAATTGCCAAAGTTTTGTGTGCTTTGCACGCTATTGATATTGTCTAAAATTGCAAATACTATTTAAGCTCATTGCTAGGGATAGTATCCATATCATCAAAGGTTTGGTTCTCGCCGCCCATTGCCCAAATAAAGCTGTAATTTGTTGTACCACAGCCTGAGTGTATGCTCCAAGATGGGCTTATAACAGCCATTTCGCTTTGCATTACAATGTGGCGTGTTTCGCTAGGCTCGCCCATATAGTGCATCACAACATGCTCTTTTGGGAATTCAAAATATGTGTAAATTTCCATGCGGCGCTCGTGCGTATGTGAGGGCATTGTGTTCCACACATTGCCCTCGGCAAGCTCTGTTAAACCCATTGTAAGTTGGCATGTTGGCAAAACATCGGGGTGGATAAACTGGTT
>CAYJNL010000045.1:0-14005 GCA_964371675.1 uncultured Bacteroides sp.
TTATTTTATGGCGATGCTACGCATATGCCAATTTATATTATGTTCGTACCTCACAAAATATAAATAATCCTCATATCCTGTATGGATTATTTATAAATTATTTCATGGCGATGCTACGCATATGCCAATTTATATTAGCGTACGCTAATATAAATAATGGGAAGCAAAGCATACAAAACCAAACTATCGTGAATATTTACAAAACATATAGTTTTGTCAACATCTCAACCCAATTAATCTTATAGCCAAACTACCCATTATATAAACTAAATTATTAAATTATTTTTCTGTGTTCACAAATTTTTGAGTTTTCTAGATTATTTTTTCTAAATAGCAACATTAAAAGCAGTTTTTATAAACATGAAAAATGTCATTTCGAAAACCCTCACAGTCTGCTCGGATTGGCCAGCCAAGCTGTGAAGTAACGCTTTTAATTATTTCTACAATGTTATAATTATGCCTTTGTACGGTTCAAAAGACATTCTCTTTGTGTATCTCTTGCAATCATAAGTTCTTCATTTGTGCAAACTGCTAAAACTTTAACCTTGCTGTTTGGTGTCGAGAACTCAAGTACGTCGCCCTCGCCTGTGCCCTGTACGTTTTTGTCAATGTCAATCTCAATGCCCAAAAATTCCATATCGGCACAAACGTTGCCTCTGATTTTCTTCTCATTCTCGCCTATACCGCCTGTAAACACAAGGCAATCAATGCCGCCCATAGCCGCTGCATAAGCACCAATGTATTTTTTAATTTGGTAATCTAGCATTTCGCTTGCTAGTTTTGCGCGCTCATTGCCGTTTGCTGCGGCTTTCTCAACGTCGCGTTTGTCGCTTGAAACGCCCGAAACACCAAGTAAACCACATTTTTTATTTAGGTAATCTGCCATCTCTTGCCCGTGTATGCCAATTTTTTGCTCTAGGTATGTAACAACACTTGGGTCAATATCGCCGCAACGTGTGCCCATTAAAACACCTGAAAGAGGTGTCAGGCCCATGCTTGTGTCAACACATTTGCCGTTTTCAATAGCCGCAATACTGCTGCCGTTGCCAAGGTGACATGTTACCATTTTTAGCTCACTTCTGTCCTTGTCAAGGTATGCCGCAGCAGCAAGGCTAACGTATCTGTGGCTTGTGCCGTGTGCGCCATAGCGGCGAATGCTGTATTTCTCATACATTTCATATGGCAAAGCGTACATGTATGCTTTAGGTGGCATTGTTTGATGGAATGTTGTATCAAAGACAACAACATTTGGTACATTGCTGCCAAAAACTGTTTTTGCACTGCGCAAACCTTGAACGTGTGCAGGGTTATGAACAGGTGCAAGTGGTGCAACCTCTTCAATTTTATCTATAATTTCATCTGTTACAATTTCGCTCTTTGTAAAGAACTCCGCGCCTTGCACAACTCTGTGCCCAATAGCGTCAATCTCAGCTTTGCTTTTAATAACACTGCCCTCGCCCTCTGTCATAAGCAAAACAACTTTCATGAAAGCCTCAGTGTGTGTTGGGAAATCGCACTCAACTTTAAATTCTTGTCCGTTTGCCTTATGTGTTACAAAGCTGTCGTCAAGGCCCACGCGCTCGCAGTTACCTTTACATAAAACTTCTTCGTTGCTCATGTCTATGAGCTGGTATTTTAGTGAGCTTGACCCACAATTGATTACTAGAATATTCATATTATTATTTTAGCCTCCAAGCTTGCGCAAATTGCACTTTTATTATTGCACATTTTATTATATAATGAATACTATACTTTTTCAATAAACTTTTTTATAAAAAACAAATTTTTTGTAAATTTTACGGAGATTTAACATGAAAACAGCAGGTATTATTGCAGAATACAACCCATTTCATAACGGCCACGCCTACCAAATTGCAAAACTGCGCAGTGACGGGTACGACACAATTATATGTGTGTGTAGCCCAAGCGTTGTGCAAAGGGGTAGTTTTGCAATTTTTCCACCGGCTGTGCGCACAAAGGCGGCACTTAGCGGTGGTGCTGATTTAATACTTACACTACCTGCACCGTATGCGTGTAAATCTGCTGAAGGCTTTGCGCAAGCTGCTGTTTACATACTATGTGCCCTTGGCGTGTGTGATGTTATATGCTTTGGGACGGAAAGTGCTGATACAAAAGAATTTATGCGCATTGCACGGCTGCTGAACAGCAGTGATTTTAACTGCGACTTGAGGTTAGAGCTTAAAAAAGGCGTCTCTTTTGCAAAGGCAACAGAACACGCTGCAGCTAATTTTGATATGGATATAAACGAAATGTTAAATAAACCTAATAATATACTAGGGGTAGAATATTGCAAAGCTCTATACAACTTTTATTCACCTGATTATTGCAAGGCTGATTTATGGCAAAAAACTAGGGCAGAACGTGAAAAACTGCCCCCCAAAATGCCAAAGCCGTATGCCATTTGCAGACAAGGCGCAAACCACGATGAAAAAATTGAAAAGAGTTTAGAAAAACAAGCTGAACAGCAAAAAGTAAGCAAAAATGAGCAGAAAAATGATTTTGAGCGCAGTTTTTCAATCGAAAGTAGTGAACATATTGTAAGCGCCTCAGCTTTGCGCCAAATCCTCTTACAAGGTAAAGCCGCAAAAAACAGCGAGTGCGACAAGGGCGAGAACACGGCTGATTTTAGCTTTGAACATGTTACAAAAAACAGGGTAAACACACAGCTTATTGAAAATTTTGTGCCAAAAAGTTGTGCTAAAATTTACAGAGAAGCAGTGCAAAACAAGCTTTACTCAGACAATGCTAAAGCGGAAATTGCAATATTGTCGCGTTTGCGCGCTATGACGATACAAGAAATGCAAAAAATACGCCTTGCAAGTGAGGGGCTTGACAATAAGCTGTACAAGGCGGTGCAAAAGGCAAGTAGCTTAGAGGAGCTTTACACAATGCTAAAATCCAAGAGATATGCACATTCAAGAGTGCGCCGCCTTGTGCTTGATGCCGCCTTAGAATATGGCGAAGACCTGCCGTTTTTACCGCCTTTTATACACATTGCAGGTGCGAGCGCAAACGGGCTTAAAGCGCTGTCAAGAATAGAAAAAGTGTGTACTTTAGATATATCCCACTCTCTTGCCGCTTTAAGTAACATGAGCGAAAGTGCAAAAAAAGTAGTGCAAGCACACAGTAAAGCGCAAGATTTATCCGCACTTTGCATGAAAAAAAACATGCCTTGCGGCACGGCTTATACTGATAAGTTTGTGGTATATAAAGATACGCTTGATGAGGGGTGAAATAAGCAATATGAATATCCGCCGTTTTAATTTGCAAGATGCACAGGCTGTGGCAGGGCTTATAAAGAGAAACTTGCTTGAAGTAAATATAAGAGACTATACAAAGCAAGAAATGCTTGAGCTTGCCGAAAATTACTGCGAAAAAAATATTATAAAAATAGTGCAGGCCGCACATATGTACGTTGCTTTTGAGCAAACAGTACAAACAGATACAATTATAGGCACAGGCACAATAAGCAGTTATAATGGTAGCGAAACCGATAGCGTATTACAAGCTGTTTTTGTACTGCCTGAGTATCACGCAAAAGGTGTGGGTGCGCTTATAGTAAAAACACTTGAGGAAGATGAACTTTTTCTAAGGGCAAAACGTGTGTGGCTTTTTTCTTCAATAACATCATGTGTTTTTTACGAAAAAATGGGTTATTCGTATGTAAATAATGAAAAAGTTTTAAATAGTCAAGGTCTTTACGCAATGGAAAAAACAAAGCTAACTTAATAGTGTGCACAATTTGCAGTAGGTAAAGTTGATTGTAAATAAAAACACCTTATATAAAGTATCAATGCTAATTTAATACATATTTTTACATTTAGCACTTGTGCACACCTTGTGTTTAGATTATAATAGTAAATATCGGAATAATATTTTATTTATAATACGGAGGCTTACTAATGTTTAATGATATGATGGACACAATAGGTTTTGTAACAAAAAGCGACAAAGAAGTTGGCGAGGCAATGAACCGTGAGCTAAAACGCTTGCAGTCAAATATCGAGCTAATTGCATCTGAAAACGTTGTTTCACCGGCAGTAATGGCGGCAATGGGCAGCGTTTTAACTAATAAATATGCAGAGGGATACCCTGGGCGTCGCTACTATGGCGGATGTCAATGTGTAGACGTTGTTGAGTCAATTGCAATAGAGAGGGCATGCAAGTTATTTGGCGCAGAGCACGCTAATGTTCAGCCACACTCGGGCGCACAAGCTAACCTTGCAGCTTACTTTGCACTGCTTGAAGTGGGCGACACTGTTCTTGGCATGGATTTGTCTAACGGTGGACACTTAACACATGGTAGCCCTGTTAATATGAGCGGTAAAAACTACAACTTTGTGGCATACGGTGTAGACGAGAACGGATATCTTGACTATGAGGACCTAGACAAAAAGGCACACGAGCATAAGCCCAAAATGATAGTTGCAGGTGCATCGGCATACTCACGTGCTATTGATTTTGCGCGCATTGCAAAAACAGCAAAAGATGTGGGTGCAATATTTATGGTAGACATGGCGCACATTGCAGGCCTAGTAGCGGCAGGTGTGCACGAGAGCCCAATGCCATATGCAGACGTAGTTACAACAACAACACACAAAACATTACGTGGCCCACGTGGCGGCATGATTTTGTGCAAGGAAGAATATGCAAAAGCAATTGACAAGGCAATATTCCCCGGCACACAAGGCGGCCCACTTGAGCACATAATTGCGGCTAAAGCTGTGTGCTTTGGAGAGGCGTTAAAACCGGAGTTTAAAGAATACCAACAAAATGTTGCAAAAAATGCAGCGGCACTTGCAAAAGCATTGATTGAAAAAGGTGTTCAAGTTGTTTCAGGTGGTACAGACAACCACCTTATGACAATAGATTTGAGGGGCACAGACGTAACGGGCAAGGTGCTTGAGGCAAGGCTTGATGAGGTTAACATAACTGTTAACAAAAACACAGTGCCAAACGACCCACAAACACCGTTTGTTACAAGTGGTGTAAGAATTGGCACACCTGCCGTTACAACAAGAGGATTTGGCGAAAAAGAGATGCAAAGCATTGCAGGCTTTATCTACAATTGTATACATAATTTTGAAGAGACAAAAGAGCAAACAATAAAAGACGTTGCAGCACTAATTTCGAATTTTCCATTGTATGAGTAAGATTAACATAGTGTAGGTGTGGATATAATATTTGTCCACCTATCTGCAAGAGTTTAAATAAAATATATGTAGGGGCAGCTCATTTAGCCTCTATCCCATAAGGGTATTACAAAGTTTTATGTAACGGCGGACAGCTTTTTGCCCGCCGCTTGTGTGTTTTTATGCTGTTGCTTGTGCTTTTGTTACCATTTCACCGTTTTGTAACATTATGAAATCATATGGTGGTGGAGCGATTTCATTTAGTTTTGTAGCTCCATCTAACAATCCGATGTCACGATAGTGTATCCATAGGTCTTGATGTGAGTTCGGGTCTCTTGTGTTTTCACGCTCGCCCACAACAATTTTGTCAATGAATGCTCTGAGGAGTTCACTCGTCAGCACTGTCAAATCTGTGTACTGTTTCGCCCTTTCTACAAATCGCCGAGCACCACTAACCGAGGCTTTCAGCTCTGCAAGATGTGTTTCAAGATGTGGCAACCGCTTTTTTAACTCGTTCTGCTCGGCATTATACTCACTCGACAGAATATCAAAGTTCTCATCTGAAAGCCGTCCGTTCACGCTGTCCTCATACAAACGTTTTAGCAGTTGCCGAAGTTCAGTTACACGTTTTGTCGAGGTGTCTATTGCACGCTCAACTTTTTTGATTTCCAGGTTAGTTTCGCCAGAACTCCTTTTGTTGATATATTCACAAAACATCTCTTCTTCCATTCTCGCAAAGTGAGTTACCCTTTTAATATCATCTAAAATCAGCCTTTCAAGCGGCTCTTTGCAGACCGTGTGGGGTGAGCATTCTTTCGGAAACATCCTGTTGGTTTTGCACTTGAAAGTCATTTTTAAGCCGGTGGATATACGGTATCTGTGAATATTTAGCACCTTTCCACAGTCTGGGCAGAACAGCATCCCTGAGAAAATATTCGGTGTTCCATCGCCTTTGGGTACACGTTTTTTTGTTGACGCACACGCTGTGCCATGTCGAAAACTTCTTGACTTACTATTGGCTCGTGTGTGTTTTCCACTTTAATCCATTCCTCTTTAGGCTTATCAATTTTCTTGCTGTTTTTGTATGACTGCACGTAGGTGCGCATATTTATAACGTGTCCGAGATAAACCTCATCCTCAATAATTCTGCTGACCGTCTTATGACTCCAGTGATACGGCTTGTCTGTATTGAGGTTTAAAAGTTCTATGCCTGTCTGCCTGTAGTGGTAATTGCTGGGATTTAACACTAACTCTTGTTCCAACTGCATTGCAATTTGCTTGGGACCTCTGCCCTCAATGCACAGCTTGAAAATCTTACGCACAATATTGGCACTGTATGGGTCGGGCTTCAATTTGTTTTTCCGTTGTTCATCTTTGACGTAACCATACGGTGGCTTACCGCCAATTCGCTCACCACGCTCCGCTTTTGCTTTTTTTACAGCCCGTATTTTTTTGCTTGTTTCCTTTGCATAATGGTCATGCATAACTGCTCGGAACGGCATAAAATCATCGAGACCGTAGAGGCTGTCTGCGTTGTCGTTGACAGAGATAAATCGTACACCAAAACTTGGCAATATCTCGTCAATGAGTTCACCAACTCGAATATAGTTCCTGCCGACACGACTTGTGTCCTTAACAATGAGAATTCCAACTTTGCCAGCTTCGATGAGTTGCATCACCTCGTTAAATGCCGGGCGGTTTAGCGTTGTCCCCGATACACCATCATCGAACATAAATTTACAGTTATAAAAATCATGTTCTTCTGCATATTTTTCCAGTATCATACGTTGATTTTCAATGGAATTTGAAATTCCGTTTTGCCCGTCCTCTTGGGAAAGCCTTGCGTATAAAATTGTGAATTTTGTGTTTGCCTTATCCATTTTCTGCTCCTTTCTTCAGGCAAACCGAATACGGTAACAGCAAGTATACCGTTACGGTTTGCATAAGTCTATTACCAAAACTAACAAGATTTATTAATTTCACTTGCTAAATCGGTATCAATAATTTTGAGTATTTTATCGACGGGGGTTGACTGTGTTCCGATTGGGAATACAGAATGCACTCTAAATCTGCTACCCTCTATCTGCACCTCTCTTTCAACGGTATGGCTTTCATCATCGGCATAAATAAATGTGTCGTTAAAACTTAGATGATACTTACCGCATGAATCACTTTTCCACACAACATTTGCCGTTTCATACAATCCCTTGTTTTCAAATTTTTTCATAAAAATCCTTTCTATCAATACATCATCTGTATAAATTTATACTCTTGGCTCTCGTGGTCATCTTTCTTTTGGCCGATACCTTTCTTACGTTCTACCGCCACAATTTGGCCGGTGCTGTCTACTGCCCTTGTAGGCGCTGCCATCCGCTCCACAGCGTTTCCAAGCCGAAGAATATTACTCCCAAAATTAACAAGACCAATGCCACAAATACCAGTATCGGTGCCGGCTCTATGCTCGGCAATTTTAATTTGGGCAGTGAGAAACACCTCTCTTTCGGTTTCCCAACCTGTGAGAGCATCCTGTTCAAGTTCTGCAACTCCCGAATCATCGTATCGAATTTTTTCGTCTGCTCGCTCACTGTATAGAAGCTGGGCATCTCTTTCAGCCTGCCGAGTATCAACTGTTCCGTCTGTAAAATGCTGTGTTGCACCTCGCTCTGATACTGCAACTGCTCGGCTATTATTTCCAGGCATTGCAGTGTTTCCATGCTTAAGCTCGGTGCTGTATGTTGGCTCTGCATCGGCTGAGGTTTGTTCCTCTGCTTGAGTTCTTCCATAGATAATCTCTCGTCTGATTGCAAATTCCTTCTCCATCCTTTCTTTAAAATATTTTTCCTCGTGCAGTTTGTTATCTCTGCAACGCTTGCCGCTTGGCAGCTCATAGGTGATATTTTTTCGGCTGTCCGTCCACCTGACCTTTATGCCCTCGCATTCCATAAGCGAAACAAATGTTTTTCTGCTGTCGGAATATTTCATACACTCGTCTATAATGTTGGCAAGCTGCAACTTCCAGCTCTCACCCTTGACCGCCATATGATATTCACCAATGCTCATGGCTTTGACTCTATCCTGTTTGGGTTTACAGATTGAGAGCCCATACTGCACACACAGCTCGTCCGATTTTTGCCGAAGCTCCTGTATTGCGTATGCCGACTGATGCAACTTTTTACCGGTTTCATAGTTCACCGAGTTAATAATAAAGTGGGAGTGTAGGTGATCACGGTCGGTGTGGGTGGCTACCAAGACTTCAAAATCCGAATAAAATTCCGCTAACTTCAAGGCAACCTCGTGTACTGTGGTGGGTGAAACATTTTCGTTTTTAGGGAATGATTGCACAAAATGATAGTACATTCTGCCGACATCTTTTCCGTGCAACAGCTTGGTGTTGATAAATTCTTCGTACACAGTCTGGGGTGTGCAGTTCATTCCACTGACTAAACTCACACCCTCAAATTCGGTTTTCTCGTACTGCATTGTGTATTTAAGCACCGCTCGCAGTCCACCACGACTTTGGCTTTTCTTCCTGTTAATAAAATTAACTGTTGCCATCGCCCCACCTCTTTCTCATCAAGATTTCTTGTAGGCTTCGGTTAATTTCATAAAATTGCTCTAAGGTTTCGTTTAGATAAACGGTCTGCACCCTGCCCATATTGGCAAGTGTTACAAGCTGATTGAGGTTGCGGCCTACGGCTTTCTGCTCTTTTAGCACCTTTGCTAAATCGTGTATAACAACAATTTGTTTACCGAGTGCGACCTTTGTAACATAGTCGGTAAGTGTTAAGTTTGACCGCATGGCTTTGTGCTTTATAACGGCTAAATCTTCAGCGGTTATTCTTAGGTTTAATCTTTGATTTTTCATTAGCTACCTCTCTTTCGTTCTAAGGGGGTCAGGGGTTCTCCCCAGCCAGTTGCATACGGCGTGTAGCCGAATGCGATGCTGGCTCTCTCCTCAAAGGAGAGAATTTTTTACAATAGGCTTCCGGTTACACAGCACTATTACAGAGAAGAAAAATGTGCCAGCATATCCCTGTTGTAACTGGCGGCTGTGGGTGCGTGCTTTGGCGAATATATCGCCCATGTCGGCTTTTCTTGCCGTGGGTAGGGTAGTTGCCCTAACAGAACTTTTTCTGCAAACAGGGGCAACAAAGTGGGCATTCGTTTTCGCCCTGCAATGACGATTATGACAATCATTATGGCACCGCCTTTTCAACGTCATTACCGTCACCCACTCGGACAATTTCCACTATTCGTGCCTTGCCTGTTCTGCGAACATTTGAGAGTACGCCAACCTTTTCAAGACTTTTGGAAAGTCGTTTAATATTTTTTGAAATGATTTTGTTGGAAAATTTATCGTCACCCAAATCACTTAGCAGTGACGATAATTCCGTTGCTGTGCCGACATAATTTTCTCGTTCACTCATAAAATTTTTAATGGCATTTATGAAATTCAAATCACCGAGAGTTGTTTCGGAAAGTGAGTCGGATATTTTTATCCACACATTATTTTCATCACGCTCAAGCTCCAACTCCCTCGGCTCAATATCTCTGCCGATACAATTCAGCCTTGCGGTTTTTTCACCTCTCTTGCTTTGGGTGAGAGTGAACATTGTATCGACAGCACCCTGCAAACCGGTCGAGCCGGTTATCTGGTGGAACACATCGCCGTCTTTTGATTTTCTAAAATGGTGAATCAAAAGAATTGCAATTTTGTATTCATCCGCCAACTGTTTCAACACAAGTAGATCAGAATAATCACTGCTGTAACTGCTCTCGGTATTCGGCGGTCGAATGGTTTGCAGGGTGTCTATAATTATTAGCTTGGTATCGGTGTGTTCTGCAATAAAGTTTTTTATCCGCACTTCAAGTTCACCTCCAAGCTTTACCACCTCGGTGCAGAAATGAACGTTGCTCGGAGCATCTTCGGTGATTTCAAGCAGACGATTTTGTATGCGGATTTCATTATCTTCGTAACAAAGATACAAGATCGTACCGCCTTTAACTTCATATCCCCAAACTTTCTCGCTGCTTGCAATCTGCACCGACAACCATAACGCAAGCCAACTTTTTCCGGCTTTCGCCGCTCCTGCAAGCAGTGTCAACCCTGCGGGGATTAAGTCTTGCACCACAAACGGTATCTGCTCAATTTCTTTTGACAGCAACTCACTGCCCGTGATTGTTTTAAATTTTTTCATGTCGTTCCTTTCTTTTTGTTAATCTTAAATTAAAAAATATTTAGTTCATAATCTTACCATCCTACTTTCTATTGCGAACTTTTTTAGTAATTTATGAGTAAAAATTTTCACCTCCTACTTATTTCCACAGAAATCGCCCGATTTTCACCCCCTTTGCAAAAAATATACTCTCACTGTGTAGGCAACGAAAACGCAATTTTTAGAACCATTTTAAAAAAATTACCCCCTTTAGTTTTTTACCCCTCACTTATAAGCCGAAAAAAAGGGGGTGTTGAACACCTTAAAATTAAAACTTCTCCCTTTTGTATGTTTTGAAGTAGATGTTGAACAAATTGTTTGTACGTTTTGACGTTAAGATATTTCACCCCTCAATGTGTAGGCACTGAAAATTGTTTTTTTATGACATCGAATTAAAAAAAGATGAAAAAAATTTACCCTCTACTGTGTAGGCAACGAGAAAGCCGTTTTGTCAACCATTTTTGCAAAAAAGTTGAAAAATTTTATTTCCTCTACTTATTTTCACACTTAGAGCGGTTTTGCACCCCCTATTTTCTAAAAAATTCACCTCTCACCTATATAATGGTGATTTTTTAAAAAAGGCAGAAAATATCGGGATGACCTAAAAACGATAAACAGGATAGAAATTTATTCGGCTTTGTAACGGTTTGTTCAAACTCTTTCGGGGTATCGGTCGTTTGGAATATTCCTATCGCCTATGTTGGCACACAAAAAAAGCACCGACCTATTTCTAAGCCAGCGCCTAAATGTTTTTTTGCATAAAAAATGACGAACAGCTAATCCGTAATCGGTTTAAACTGTTCGCCATCTTTTTCAAATATTTCGAGTATTATTTTTGCGCCGAGCCTAAATCCCTCAGTAAATCTTTCCTCACCACTTATGAGGTTTAGGTCGCCCCAAGTGTCTACCGCTTGCGCTAACAATTCTTGCTCGCTCTCGTTTAACAACTTGGTCAATTTTTCGACTGTGTCATCAAGACGGCATTGTAGTTTATGGAAATCACTGCCTTTGATAACTGTTTTGGTAACCGGGTTTAGGTTGCCGTGGTATAGCTCTTTTAATATTTTTTCTCTCTGCATTGTGTTCACCTACCTTTCAAGTCAAACACAATACCACAGAAAGATAGAAATATCTATACCTTTTTTGGATTTTTTATTTTTGATTAGCCTTATATTTTTTTCTTGTAAAAAACAGTGCGGTTAAACCCAAAGCCGAAACAAACATTAATGTTATAAATATCGGTGTATTTGAGTTATGTCCCGTTTGTGGGTTATCATGCCCATCAACCCCCGTAAGCGGTGAGATTGTGGGGTCAGTTGGTGTTGGTGTTGGTGTCGGTGTTGGTGTTGGTGTTGGTGTAGGTGTTGGTGTAGGTGTAGGTGTTGGTGTTGGTGTAGGTGTAGGTGTTGGTGTTGGTGTTGGTGTTGGTGTTGGTGTTGGCGTTGGTGCAAGCATTGCCTGTGCAATAATTTCCACACCGGCTGTTACGCCTGCTTGCTGTATAATTAATTCTCCTGTGGCTTGTGTGTAGGTGTATTGTCCGCTTGCAAGCGGTGCGCCGTTCATTAAAACGCTAATGCTTTGTGGCAAAACATAGCCTGCATTTGGCGTAAGGGTGGCGGCATAGTTTTGCAAACCTGTGTAGGTTGTTATATAGTCCGCACCATTACTTGTCATATTTGTTAGGGTGTTTGTAGCTGTGTAGGAGGGCATAGAAACTACATTGCCTTGTCCGCCATTTGTGGTATAATCACCCCACCCTGTGGCAAGCGATGGGTGAAGAATATTAGTACTGCCCTGTGGGGCAACATTATTCCTGTCTATTGTGGGCATATTTCCCATAAAATATATGTTGGCTAAATTGTTACAGTCAACGAACGCATTTGTTCCGATGCTCGTCACACTGTTTGGTATGGTGATAGCGGTTAAAGCGGTGCATTCATTGAACGCATCTGCTCCGATGCTCGTCACACTGTTTGGTATGGTGATAGCGGTTAAAGCGGTGCAGTCATTGAACGCATCTGCTCCGATGCTCGTCACACCGTTTGGTATATCATAAGAAGTTCCGTGCTTGTTTATGGGATATTTTATAAGAGTGGTTTTATCCTTATTAAATAAAACGCCGCTTTCACTTGAATATGCCGAGTTGCCTGTATCTACAATTATTTCAGTTAATTTATCACACGATGCGAAGGCAAATTCACCGATGCTTGCAACGCTATTTGGTATTGTGACGGTGGTTAAAGCGGTATCAGAGAAGGCATCCATTCCGATACTTATTACGCTGTTTGGTATCGTAACGGAGGTTAAATTGGGATTATCTCGGAATGCGTTAACACCGATGCCGGTAACACCGTTTGGTATGTTGGCGGTAGATATAGCGGTATTTGAAAACGCATTACCCTCGATACTCGTTATGCCGTTTGGTATATTGACGTCAGCTAACTTGGTGCAGTGATAAAACGCCAATGCCCCCATGCTCGTTACGCTGTCCGGTATAGTAACGGTGGTTAAGTTGGTATTATGAGCAAATGCAGCAACGCCGATGTCTGTAACGCTGTTTGGCACAACATAAGAATCTCCGGTTTTGCCTGCGGGATAATGCACGATAGCGCTCTTATTCAGATTAAACAAGATGTCGTCGTCACTTGAATATGCCGTGTTGCCTGCTGCTACAATTAATTTGGTTAAAGAGGTACACTCTAAGAACGCTTGTTCTCCGATGCTCGTCACGCTGTTTGGTATTGTGATGGTGGTTACAGTGTTGCAGGCCCAAAATGCCATTTCCCCAATGCTCGTCACGCTGTTTGGTATGGTGATGGAAGGTAACGTACTGCAGAAATTAAATGCACTGTTCCCAATTCCGGTGACGGTATATGTGTATGCTTCGCCGCCCACTGTGCGCTGTACATTTGTGGGAATTGTAACATCAACAGCTGTGCCGTGCGGTATCGCCGCATTGCTGCCAGTACCCACCTGCACCGTGCCTGTTTTTGTTGCGGCATCCTCGGTAAGAACCTTGAAAGTCATGGTTGCACTGATGGTTACATCACTATTGCTCTCATCTTTACCAGCGGTTGCCGTAAATGTTTCATTCACCGCCGCAAAAGTTACCGTGGGCATAAGCACCACCGCCGTGCAAAGGCAAATCGCCGCCATTAAAATTATATTTGTAACTTTCCGATTTTTCATAACTGCTCCTACAACTTCCGTTTTATTATTTTTCAGCCACCAATAACAGCGGGGATTAAACGCTAAAAAGGCTACCTTGCATATCTTTCACAAATACGAAAAGCAACCTTTTGTTTTGTATAAATTTTTCTACATAAAGATTGACACAGCAAATAGGAAGGGTAAAACGGCAAGAGCAGAGCCCTTGCCCTACATGCTTGCTAAAAATTGTAAGCAATTCCGCCAACGCTGTCAACCTCCTTTTTGTAAATTTATCAATGTTTTTTGTGTAAATATACAGTGTAAATTATAGCATACGAGCGTGTGAAATGTCAATCTGAAATATTGGGATTTTTATGGCTGTTATTTAGTTTAAATACTATCGACGGTATCACCGTAGAGAGTTGTATGTTTTTTCCGTATTCGGCTTGCATTTACCCTTTGCCCTTATGGGTATGCGGTTTT
>CAYJNL010000046.1:0-13395 GCA_964371675.1 uncultured Bacteroides sp.
GGCGCGCCGCCAGCGTTCGTCCTGAGCCAGGATCAAACTCTTCATTAAATGGTATCTAAACCAGCTTAATGCTGAATTAAATCAAGCTAAATCTCAGTACGCTTCGCTTAGCGTTATGCTATGCTTGTTGCGTCTTAAATTACTGCTTTAAAGGAATTTATTTTTTTTGAAAGTGCTTTTTCCCAAAGCACTTAAAAAAAGGGTTCCGTTAAGCTTTTTGATATTGTTTAATTTTCAAGGTCCGCTTGCCGTCTCTCTTGAGGCGACTTAATCAGTATACCAAATCCGCTTTCGTTTGTCAAGCTTTTTTTTCAACTTTTTTAAGTCTTTCTTATTTTCTTTTTTCCTCTCGGAGTTTCTCACGATACTCACACTATATATAGTGATTCAACAGTTATTATTCAACAGGTTCGACTATTTTTGTGCTTTATGTACCGCTTTTGCGTTTTTTCTTTGTTCTCCGCATCGGACAGCTTATATATAATAACATATGGTTTTACGTTTGTCAACACTTTTAGCGGAAAATTTTTCTTGTTTTTTAACAAAAGTGACTCTATTGTTAAAAAAACACGATTTTATGTTAATTTTTCTTACAAAAAAATACACGGTAGAAAACACAACACCAAGGTTCGCCCTTTACCGTATATATTTGCACTGCTCTTTCTTTAATGTATTATATATAATATATTACATTATATGTTTAATAAATAACAACTATATATAGTTTTAGTATTGCACATTTAATTTATGTTAGCCTTAGCTAATATAAATTGGCATGTGCGTAGCATAGCCATAAAATAAATTACAAATAACCCGTGCAGGATTTAAGGATTATTTATATTAGCGTAAGCTAATATAAATTGGCATGTGCGTAGCACCGCCATAAAATAAGTTATAAATAATCCGTGCAGGATTTAAGGATTATTTATAACTTGCCAAGTATTTTGCTTAGCGGTTTATAAATAATAAATGTGAGCACACTATTAATACCCGCTTTAATAAGATTAAACGGTATAATTGCGGGCAATAATAGTTCTATAACACTTTCAATAGGTTGCCCAAGAAAAATTGGTGTAAGTATTAAGTTGCAACCCACCATTACAATTGTCATTACAATAGAGCCTGCTATAAGCCCAATTGCCGCACCTTTTCTTGAATGCACTTTTTTGTAAATAAGCCCTGCCGTAACAGCATAACTGCCAACTGCTAATATGTGCATAACAATGCCTATTATACCACTGCTTGCGGAAACAGTCATACCTTGCAATAGTGCTACAACAACAGTTATTAAAAGCCCTGCAAGCGGACCATATAAAAATGTGCTTAGCAAAATTGGCACACTTGCCGGGTCGTACTCAAGAAAAGGTGCCGCAGGTATTATGCTAAACCTTATAAGCCAAGCAAGCACCACCGCAAGCGCACTCATCATTGCAAGTGTAGTTAGTTTTTTTGTGTTTTTGTTCATTTTACTCTCCGTTCTGTTCAAAGCGATGTAAAAAACAAAAACGCCCTCTTGCATAAATAGCAAAAGGGCGTAACATCAACGTATTGTTTTTGTTTTCTCTCATCCGGACTCAGTTTTGCAAACCACATAAGTTAAGCAAAACATTACCGTCGGCTACGGAATTTCACCGTAATCTGCAAGCTTTGTATAAAGCTGCTCGCGGGCTGTAACCGCCGGTGAGGAATTTCACCTCGCCCCGAAACAAATAATTGTTTATGTGGACATTATACCACATTTTTTATATTAATCAAGTTTTATTTTTGTTTTTTCAATTAATTTTTACTTCAATATATAGTTTAATTAATTTAATTGCGCTGATGCGAAATATTTATATTTCCACCCTATTTTTTATTGAATCTTAACGTTTTTTATGCACTTTTACATTTTCTTTACATATTTTTATGCAAAACGCCAATTTTTTAGCTTTGCTACAAAAATATATATTTTGCAATTGCTCATACAATATATAGTATGATATAATACTAACTGTGTTTATTAAATTGTATTTACAAAGTATGGCAATATTTTACAATATTTAGTGTTAGTTACAGAAAAGGGATACTAATTGATGAAATTAAATGGTAAAATTCTTTTTACTCTAGCGTTAATGTTTTTATTGGTTTTTTCTTTGGGTGAAAATTTAGAGGCTACAAAAGTCCAGACTATTGCAGACACAAAACTTCCTACTGCAAGCTTTCCAACAAATCGTAATTTAAACGCAGGTGTTCTTACCCCTACTGCGGACGGCACAAGTGTCCATACAGGCTATGTTTCTGTTATAGATACTTCAAATATAAACGACGGTTATGTTATGGTTAAGTACTCCGGCAATGCAAGCAAAGTTAAAGTTCAAATAGAGCACGAAAACAGCTTTCCGTATATTTACGATATAACTACTTTAAATGAGTTTGAATCATTCCCTCTCTCTCTTGGTAGTGGCAGTTACACACTAACTGTTAACGAGCTCATTTCAGGTAACCAATATGAGATTATTGACAAAGTTACTTTTACCGCAAAATTAAAAAATGAGTACTCACCTTTTCTATATCCAAACCAGTATGTAAATTTTGATAAAACCACAAAAATTGTATCAATCGGCAATGAGATTAATAAAGATGCGTACTCTGACATAGAAATTATAAAAAATTCATTTGAATATGTGTCCGGCAACATAGAATATGATTATAGTAAGCTCGAGCGCACAGAAAACTTTAACTTGCCTGATTTAGACAAAACTGTTGATGAAAGAAAAGGCCTCTGCTTAGAATATTCTTCTCTTCTTGTTGCAATGCTTAGAAGCCAAGGCATACCTGCAAAACTTGTTATTGGCTATGCAGGTGACGTTTACCACGCATGGGTTAGTGTTTACACTACTGAAAAAGGCACCATAGATGAAGATACTTCATTTAGCGGTGAGGGCTGGGTTATTATAGACCCCACGCTCGCCGCAACAGGAGATGTTTTACCAGGGTTTACAGATTCTCACGGTAATAGAGAGTATAAACCAATGTATGAATATTAACTTTAATAAAATTATATTTTTAGCAAATAAAACTTAAAACAAATAAAGGACACTATATCATGAAAAAAAACAACAAAAAAACACTATTTATCACATTTATTTTACTTTTTTCGCTTATTTTAAGCGGATGCTCAGATGCAATTAGCGAGCAACTTGGTGGCAGTACACAAGAAGAAACACCAGCAGGCCCTGTGCGAGATAATACCCCCAGTGTTTTAACACCCACTGCACCCGGTACAAATGCTATAACGGGCAACGCCTCTACTGTAGACATTTCAAATGTTAATAGCGGCTATGTTATGGTTAAATATGCGGGCACTAAAGAAAAAATTAAAGTTCAAATAAGGTTTGAGGGTGGCGAGCCTTATACATATGATCTTACAACTTCCGGAGAATACGAGGTATTCCCTCTCACAACGGGCGACGGCTCTTATACATTGACGGTTAATGAAAATATCTCGGGCCAGCAGTATGCAGTTGTTGACACAGCTAGTTTTACTGTTGCCCTAACAAGTGAGCAAGAACCGTTTTTATACCCTAACCAATACGTTAACTTTACTGAGAGCTCACAAATAGTTGCAAAAGGCAGCGAGCTTGCAGAAGGCACTTACACTGACCTTGATGTAGTGCAAAATGTATATAGCTTTGTTACAGATAATGTTACATATGATTATGATAAGGCAGAAAATGTTCAAACGTTTTATTTGCCAAATGTTGATGAAACACTCTCTACAAAAAAAGGTATTTGCTTTGACTATGCCTCTTTAATGACAGCAATGCTACGCAGTCAAGGCATACCCACACAGCTTGTTATAGGCTATGCAGGTACAGCTTACCACGCATGGATAAGCGTTTACACCCCCGAGACAGGCTGGCTTGACAATGTTATCCAGTTTGACGGACAAGAATGGGTGTTGCTTGACCCAACATTTGCCTCAACAGGTGGCTCTAACCCCGGGCTTGCAGAGTACATAGGTGACGGCACAAATTACAATGCACTTTTCTTTTATTAAACAATTATCTATACAGGTAGCTTAAATATTTAACTTGTTCCATTCTTGCACAAAATAGCAATACCTATTTGTGCCTTACTGCTCTATCCTAGGTTAATTTAAGGCAGATATATATTACAGCGGCTTTAACACCCCACTTTATTAAAGAACGGAGAATTACATGCCTAACTCAACTGTTGATAAAAAGGTTAAAAGCAAAAGAGAATTACCCGTAAGCTTTTTGACAAATTTTTTCGAACAACTTTATATGTTTTTCCAAAGTGGTATAACTGTGTGGGAGAGCCTATCGGTAATGAGTGAAAACGCTAACACGCCGCTTGAAAAACTTGTATATGACCAGCTTTATGACTTTACGGTAGACGGCTTACCACTATCGCAAGCCATGAAACAAACAGGGCGTTTTCCTGAATACGCAATTGGCATGTGCGATATTGGCGAGCAAACAGGGCACATGGACGAGACTCTTGAGTCTCTTCGTACATATTATATAGGTAGAGATGCCTTAGCGCAAAGCATACGCTCTGCTGTTGCATACCCTCTATTTATGGCTGGCATGGTATTGACAGTTATTTTTGTTTTAATTGTACAAGTTATGCCTGTTTTCCAAGAAATATTTGCACAGCTTGGCCTTGGTATGAACCCTTTCGCAACTTTCCTGCTTGACCTAGGTGAAAACTTAAACAGCTACGCAATGTACACTTTACTTGTTTTCTGCGCTATTTTGCTTACATTTATAATAATGTCGAAAACAAAAAAAGGCAAGGTAATATTAGCCAATTTTTACGACACTTTTCCCTTAACACGCAAACTTGCACGTGCACAGTCTGCCAACAGCTTGGCATTTTCAGTTTCTCTAATGCTTGCCAGCGGTATAGACACAATTACTGCATTTGAGTTTGCACAAAATTTATTGCAAAGTAACTTTGCTAAAAACAAAATTGAGCTTATTAAAAAGAATCTTGAAGATGGGTGCTCGTTAAATGATGTTTTAATTGAGAGCAAAGTTTTTGCACCCGAGTATAACGGCATGATTGTTGCAGGCACACGTGTTGGCACAACCGACCACATGCTTATGACAATTGCAAAGCGCTACCATGAAGAAACAGAGCAGCGCACACAGCAACTTCTTGGCATTATAGAGCCACTTCTCGTAGGTGTTCTTTGCACAATGGTGGGCATGGTTATGCTAAGTGTTATGTTGCCGCTTATGGGCATTTTGTCCGGTATGCAAATGTAATTTACAGTAGCGTAGCACAAAACAAGCTTTACATACTTATTTTATATTAGTATGACACAAACACGTAGTTCGCAATAAATAAAAAATGGAGACTGTAATGTTTATACAATCATTTTTTGGGGGCATTGTAAAATTATTAAAAAACGGTTTGTTTTGGTCTGCCGTAATATTTGTTACTGTTGTCTACCTTATGATTAACGGTGTTGGAAACATATCTTCTAACGTTTCAGGTCAGCAACTTGAAATTATAGAAAATGCCGTAAGGCGCAGTGCCGTACAGTGTTATGCACTTGAGGGCACGTACCCCGTTGACCTTGAATATCTTGTTACGGCATACGGATTGCAGTATGACGCAAAAAGTTACGTGGTGCATTACAGAAACGTGGGCGGCAACTTGTTGCCTGAAATTTCGGTTTTTCACTTAAATTAAGCAGTAAAACAGTAAAGGAGTAATGGCATATGAGCAGCGGTAAACGTATTGTAGATATTTTATTTGTTATATGCCTGTTTGCCCTTTATCTTGTTTGTACATTTACGCTTTGCATTATCGGTATTAATGTTTACCAAAAAAGCATTAATGATTCCTCGGAAAATTATAATATCAGAACATCAGTTTTATACATTACTGAAAAATCACGTCAAAACTTATCCTTAAACAGAATAAGAATCGACAGCGTTGGAGATAGTAACGCGCTTGTTTTATCACAAACAATTGAGGGCACTGTTTACAATAACTGGATGTATGTTGAGGATGGCTACCTTTGCGAGGTGCTGATGCCCGAGGGCAGCGAGGTTATACCTTATATAGGGCAAAAAATAATGCCTATGTCAAAACTAGAGCTCTCAATTGATGACAACAACTTGCTTAAAATTGGCGTAACAGACGAGAGTGGAACATACTATAACTCAAGCCTTTACGTACAAGACAGCGCAGAGGGGGTAAACTAATGAAACGTGAACCCACCCCCAAAAGCAGATATTTTCTAGCTGAGCTTATAGTAAACTGTTTATTTTTTGTTATAAGTGCCTCTGTTTGCCTTAATCTTTTTGCATTTGGCTACACACAAAGCACTGAAAGCCGCACGCTTTCAATGGCAACGTTAAAAGCACAAAACATGGCAGAAAATATAAAGGCGGTTGGCAATAACACTACAATGCTGTGTGAGCTGACAGGTGCTGTTGAAAACAGCGAAACAATTACTGTTTATTTTGACGAAGATTGGAACGAAACAACTGACACTAGTGCACCTTTTGTGTTGAATGTACTTATGAACACAGACAGTGCAAAGATGATAAGTGCTGATATTGATGTTGCTAGTGGCGATACATTAATTTATGAGCTTACTGTTAAGAGATACATAGGCTAAAAACTTGGCAAAGAGTAATAGGAGGGCAATTCATTGGAAGAACAAAATAAAAAAAAGCAGTCTTCCGTTATAAGTACGGGTGTTGTCTCACTTATAACAGTGTTTGCCGTGTTGCTTTTAGCCTCTTTTTCATTGCTTATTTTGTCAAACTCACGCACAGATTCAAGGCTTTCAACTCAAACATCGCAAGCTGTAACAAATTACTATATTGCAGATGCCACAGCCGAAGAAACTATAGCACATTTAGATACACTGCGGCAAAGCTCAAGCGATGACTTTGAACAGCTTGGAAACACACTTGAACAAAACGGCTACACTCTTGTAACCACGGATGGTTACAGCTCATACAATGGCATTGTAGTTACGTTTGCAATTACAATAGATGAGCACAAAACCTTAAATGTTGACGTTGGCTTACCGCAAGATAAGGGCAAAAGCATAGAGCGTTTGCGCTGGCAAACAATTGCTTTAAGCTAGTTTTTCACAAAACAGCAGTGCAGTTACAGCATAATTAAAAGCTTTGTTATACGAAAGGATGGGCATAAATTTGAATTTACAAGAATTTTTAAAAGATATGGTAGACCGAGATGCCGCCGATATTTTTATTGTTTCGGGGCGCCCAATATGTTACAAAAAATATCATGTTATAGAAAACTGGTCACAAGACAGGCTACTGCCTAATATGACCTCGAACATTATTTTGGAAATATACAAACTTGCAAAGCGTGACCCTGCTATTTTGCAAGCAAGGGGCGATGATGATTTCTCATTTTCACTACCGGGTATTTCACGTTTCAGGATAAATACATACAAGCAGCGCGGCTCTCTAGCGGCTGTTATTCGTGTTGTGGCTTTTTCACTACCAAACCCAAAAGATTTTGGTATTCCTGACGAAATTTTAAACCTTGCCGACAAACAAAGAGGGCTTGTGCTTGTTACAGGCCCTGCAAGCAGCGGTAAAACAACTACCCTAACTTGTATATTAAACGAGATTAACAACCGCAGAAGCGCACACATAATAACGCTTGAAGACCCTATTGAGTACTTACACAGGCACAACAAAAGTATTATAAGCCAGCGTGAAATTGCAATTGATACAGGCAGTTACCCTATAGCACTGCGCGCTGCATTGCGCCAAAGCCCTGATGTAATATTAATTGGTGAACTCCGCGACATGGAGACAATAGGCATAACACTTACAGCGGCAGAGACAGGGCACTATATTTTTTCAACACTACACACTGTGGGTTCAGCAAATGCAATAGACAGGCTTGTTGACACATATCCATCCTCTCAACAAGACCAAATTAGAATGCAGCTTTCAATGGCACTTCAAACTGTTATTTCACAGCAACTTATACCTAAAAAAGACGGTGGTGCAGTACCTGCATTTGAAATAATGCACTGCAACAGCGCCATTCGCACACTTATTCGTGACGGCAGAACGCATCAAATTGGCTCCATTATACAAAGCTCTTCACAACAAGGCATGGTTAGCATGGATGCAAGCTTGCTCAAACTATACAAAGATGGCCTAATAACACGTGATGTTGCGTATAATTTCAGCTTATCACCGCAATTCTTGCAAAAACAAATAGAAAAATTGGGTTAAAATCATTTTTACTATGACATGCACCACATCGTAACAAATAATTACGCATATGCAAAAATATGATTACATGCATAATGGAAGCACATTTGAATTGAGTTTGTCATAAAAAATTATTATATTTAGTGATAAAAGCAAATAATTTTTCACAAATTGTTTAGTTAGTGCTGTGCAAAGAGGGTCAAAATGTTCTGGATTCAAGTAAAAAACATGTGTTTCACCCCTGAAACATGTATAAATTCAGCGCAACTTTTTTGGTGCAAGCATATCTAAAAATCGAATTTCATAATCACGAGCACTATCTAAAACAGCTTGTATTAACAATGAATATTATGTTGAATCTGCAGAGACTTTAAATTTTAAAGCCAAAAGCATTGATGTTGTAAATTTTCGACAGTGCTCTATGTATTTTAGCAAAGAAATTTACTTAAAAAAAGTCAGAGATGTGCTAAAAAAGAACAGCTACTTTTATTTTATTCATGTTTGGTTGTAGGTTAATGATGAAATAGTCAAAATATGCAAAGAGTTAGTTTCAAAATACAATCCACCATCGACAAGTGAATATAATGCACTTGAAATTTAAAATTTACACAAATTGGTAATTCATTTCAAATAGCGGCCATTACGCATTGGGCACAAATTACTTTCACCCATGTGACTTGCCACAGAAGAATAAAAACATGTCGCGGTTAGATGCATCTTCTTTGCTCACCGATACCACACACGACTTTAAACAAGTACATGAAACATACACAGCTACCCTACCCGAGATTTTGGCATTTTACACTACGCTACCATGCTTTATTTGAAAGTGCAATAGTGTTAATGACTTTATGTTGCCTTGTATAATTAAACTAAACTGTAAAAATTGAGCTATCTGCTTTTTCATGTAGATACGTAAGCGTTGTAAATTTAGCTTTATTAAATTAAATAGTACTTCATTATAAATTTATACATCGTTTAGTAACCGTAAGGTTTAATGCATCACTTATAGCTTTTGTTTCATTTTTAAAGCGCACAATATTCAGTCAAATTATTAACTAAAGGTATGAATATTTTTTGTATTTCTTTATCTAATAAAAGCAAGTATTTTACTATTAGTGTCTTGTACTTATTGCCAAGATGCTTGTGCAAAAGATGTCGGTAAAATTTGAGCATATGGCATACTAATTATAAACGCTATTACACTTTCATTTGTAGATTTTTGTATGACTACCTAGTTCAAATAAGTTTATATTTTTTTTACTTCTTGTTGAATTTCTAGTGCACATTAATCACACACTAACCAAGATTAATAAAAAATATTGATATAATAAATAAAAACACTTGACATTCACATTTAGCTATGATATAATATAGAAAAGTCTGTGCTTAAACATCGCGGGATGGAGCAGTTCGGTAGCTCGTCGGGCTCATAACCCGAAGGTCGTCGGTTCAAATCCGGCTCCCGCAACCATAAAAAACATCGCTATATCGTAAGATATGGCGATGTTTTTTGTTTGTACGTGCTTTGTTTTTGTGTGTTTGACCCCAAATTGACCCCAAAATGGGCTTAAGTGATAGGTTTTTGTTATGTTCGCTCCAACTTTTCACCATCTTCTACCATTGTACATTCTACATCAACAATCTCACCTGCAATTTCATTTTCTTCATCTGTACTTACATGATTTGGGTTGCTAAGCATTGTATCTTGTAAAGATACTTTTAGCCTATCACAACATGGTTTAAAAGTAGCAAAAGTTAACGCTCCTCCAACCACACCCCCAACAATGGGAATTGCTTTGTTAAAAAAGTTAACACACATTTTCTTTGTTAAATTTATGCCAAACCATTTACATACACTTTTAACAACAGGATAGATCACACCTTTTGTAACTGCTGTATTCATAAATTTTTTGCTTACACCCGTTGAAAGCGCTCTAGCCATAGCTTTTAGTGCATTATTAGCTCCTGCTACTCCATACATAGCTCCTAAGCATAATATCAATGTGTTCATTGTTGCACTATCAAATGTTCCCTCATTCTCATTGGTATCTATTTGCTGAAAGCCGTACAAATATAGCAACTTTTGAGTAGCTCTTAACATATATCCATAATATTGCGTAATATCTGCAGGTATTGTCGCAACCATAGCAACACCACCCGGCGCCCCTAATGCCGCAGAAATCCCTGACACACAATTTCTTTCAAATTTAATCACATCATCTGCTAATTTATCAATTTTATCCGTTGATATATCAGCTTTTGCAGGAGTAGTTGCAATAGCTTTTTCGATAGTTTCTTCCGGGAAATGTTTTAGTAATTCTTTTCTTAAAAAACTTTCTCTATTCACTTTAATACCGGGTGTTCTAATTCCAAGTATAATAATATCTTCAATATCAATCTGCCCATCACCATTTACATCAAGTGCTTTTACAACGGTATTTTGCGAGGTTACTGCAATTTCTTTGGCTTTATTGGCAACATTTGCACCGCCTTGTTTTATATTCTCAAAAGTTTCATTTATAGTCTTTACAGATTTTTTATTACTTTTCACATTATTATTTCCCACTACATTCCACCCCTTTAGAATTCACTATTTTGTAATTCAATCATAAATCTTAAAGTGTTCTTTGTCAATATCATAAATTAAGATAAATACAAATCATTCATCTTATCCATCTCCTTCCTCTTTTTCTCATCAAGGCAATGCACATAAGTATCCATAGTAAACGCCACGGAATAATGTCCAAGCACGCTTGACAGCGTTTTGTAGTCCATTCCTCGCTCTAAGGCTCTGGTAGCAAATGTGTGCCGAAGTGAGTGGTAGGTTAGCTTTTCTATGTTTGTGGCCCTTACCATTTTGTCAAATTGTGTCTTAAACGTCTTTTGCTCAAAAAATTTACCGAGCTCGTTTGTAACAACAAAATTGTCATTGATGTAGCTTGTTCCTGCATTTTGTTTCTCAATTTGTTGTTTACTTCGCCATTGTTTAAGTTCTTCAATTGCGCCGCTCGGCAGCGGTATCACACGGCGAGAATTTTTTGTTTTTGGGGTGTCTAGTATAATCTCTGTTCTATTTGCATTGCTATTTGTATCGCTTTTAATTGTGCTGTTGCTTTCTGCACCACTATTCAACTTAGCAAGCCTGTTCAAAGTGCGCCTTACAGTTAGTGTGCCATTCACCATATCTATATCTTCCCATTTTACGGCAATAAGTTCGCCCAATCTCAATCCGGTGCAAAGTGTCAGCCTAACAAATATGCCATATCTATGGCTATAACTTTCTTGCACAAGCTCCCTCTGTTGCTCGGCAGAAAGGGCTGTAATTTCTGCTTTTTCCGCACGTGGTAAAACTACGCCACTGCATGGGTTTGAGGTCAACAAACGCTGAATAACCGCCTGTTCAAGGCATTTGTGCAGTGCCATGTGCATGTTGCGTATGGTTTTGGCTGATATACCCTCCTCATTAAATTTGTAATTGTAAAGCTCTTGCAAGGTGCTTGCTTGCAGTGTTTTTAACTTTGTGTTGCCAATAACTGCAAAATGATTGCGAATAAAGCCCTCATAACTTATGTAGGTAGAGCGTTTAACGCTGTTTATCATATACGTTTCCAACCAGTAAATATACCATTCATTTAATGTTACTGACATTGGGTCTTGCCATCCGTCTTTTCGCACCGCATAGGCTTGCTCTTGCAAAATTGCTATCGCCTCTTGCTTTGTGTTACAGCATGTTGATGTGCGTTTTTTCTTGCCCGTCTTGTAATCAATGCCCGCTGAGAGGCGAACCTCCCAGCGACCATCTGACCTTTTGCGTATATTGCCCTCGTTATGCCCTTTACGTGTGGTTTTCTGTATTGCTGTGTTCATAAGTACAACTCCTTTTTATGCATAAATTCATCGCTATATCAACAATACCTAAAATTTACAACAATAGCCATACTCATGCTACACAATCTTCGGGCTCTTTGTCGGGCTTTTTATTACTAATTTGACAATCAATCCAATTTATAAATTTATCACGTGGTACAAGGAGCCTTGTGCCTACTTTAATTGTCGGGAAATCGTCTTGTTTCATAAGGCGGTAGGCGCTTGCTCTTGAAATTCCTAGAGCATTTTGCAAGTGATTCACATTTAGTGTTAGTGGTAAATTATTATATGTATTTTTGTTATCTATAACTGTATTCCCCTTTTTGTTTTGTATTTTTTGATGATAATTTTTCCTGTTGATTTTCTAAATTTGCAATCTCTTTTTCCATGCGCTCAGAATTAGAAATAATATCTTTGCACATTTCAATTTCTTTGCGGAGGTCTGAAATATTTGCGGTAATCTCTGATGTGTCTGATTTTTTGGCATAAGATTTTGCCCTGTTTTTGACAAGTTCATCAAGCTTAACGCTCAAGTCACTAATTTTTTCAGCAATTTGCTCCCTCGTCTCAAATTTGTTCTTTTGCAAATAGTCAAGCTGTGCAATCCGCCTGTCGAGCTTCACAACATCTTTTCTTATCGCATAAGGAACACTTTGTGGCTTTTTAGGAAACGCACCAAGCAAATATAGATAGTGATAATACAGCGCTACAAAGCTACCTTTTTTGAATTTTGGCTTTGCTTGCTTATCTTGTTTAAACTTTATAACATCATATGCTCTCGGCTCTAAAATGCGCATCTGTATTGCTTTTGGTGTGTACTGCTCACCCAATGTTTTAAACCTCACAGCACGCTCTTTTTTGCTAGGTTTTAGCGTTGCATATTTCTTGTCAAACTGCATTTCATAACCTTTTGCAGACATTCTTGCTGCAAACTGTTTCCAAGACAATGACAACTCTACCGCCTCGTCAATATCTTGTTGTATTAAACTGCGCCAATTTGGTGCGCCGTTTCTCTCTGCTTTCCAAGCGTTATATGCACACTTAGCTTTTAAATTTTCAGGCTCTGTAATTTTAGAAAGACCATATTTTTGACACAGTTCATCAGAGTAATTTCGAACAGTTGTGTAATAAGATTTTGCATTGCTACGATATTTTGCACCCGTGAACATATTTACTGAGTTGAACACAATGTGGTTATGGTAGCAATTTGTGTTAAGGTGCGTCGCAATCACAACCTCGTATTCTTTGCCTAGCAGTTTTTCTGCAAGCTCAATGCCAATTTTATGCGCTA
>CAYJNL010000047.1:0-13063 GCA_964371675.1 uncultured Bacteroides sp.
ATTGTTCCGATGAATGGCTTAAGATGTATATTTCAATATTAAGCGAGTAACCACAACACTCTCTGCTCACAGTTTGCTCACACTTATCCCAAAAACCTGCTTTTGTGAGCATTTCTGATAAACCCTGTAACCAAGCCGTTCACAGCCGAAAAGTGCAGTGTTTAAGCCATTTCTCACGGTTTTAAAGGCTCTTAAATGCCACTAAAAAACACCAAATGAAACTCGCAAACTGGCACTCGAAATGTTGTGTAGAGCAATCTACCCAGGGTTCGAATCCCTGACTCTCCGCCAAAAATCAGTAAATGCCGTGGGTGTTTACTGATTTTTTTATGCCTTAAACACTGACTCCAAGGCAACTGAGCTTGCAATTTTAGCGTCGCTTTCAAGATGTGCTAAACATATCAATTAGAGTTTTAGCACTTGTAAGCGGCTCATCGCTTGCCACTGTTCCGTCTACGATTTTTATTACTCTCTCGCATGTTTCCATAGCACATTCAATATCATGTGTAATCATTATAATAGATGTTCCTTGCTTTGAAATATTATTAATAATCTGGCTGACATTTCGCATATTGGTAGCATCAAGTCCACTTGTAGGCTCATCTAATATAATTATTTTTGCATCGTTCATAAGTGCAACGCCAATAGTTAATCGTTGCTTTTGTCCCCCTGAAAGAGAAGCAGGGTGCCTATCTTTTAATTCGTATAAGCCTAAATCTTTTAATATATTTGTAGCTTTAGTTTCTAAATTTTTATCAGCTTTTCTGCCGATAATCAGCTCTAAGAAAACACTCTCTGCAAATAGCTGTGTATCAAGTTCTTGCGATATATACCAAATTTTATTTAGTCGATTTTTAGCTGTTGTTTTTTTATTTGAGTAAATGATATTACCGCGGTCTTCCTTTACTATCCCTGAAATTAGTTTACCGAGTGTGCTCTTGCCAGAAGAATTAGGGCCAACTATGGCAACAACTTCGCCTGATTTTATAGAAAAAGAAACGTTTTTTAATACTTTTTTCTTATCAAAACTTTTACTGATGTTATCAAGCGCAAGCACTTCTTCATGCTCTTGGGTTTTAACGTATGTTTTATTTTTTATGCGCAGTAAGTCCATTTCCCTAAGACCTAAACATTTCATTTTTTCTTCATCGAAATTAATAAGCTCATCTTCGGTGAAAGTCTCAGTTATTTTGCCATCTTTAATATATAATATTCGGTCAACAATTCCTCGTAAATAATATAACCTATGTTCTGCTATAAAAACTGTTTTTCCACTATCCTTTAATTGCTTTATTGTTTTTGCAAGCTTATAAGTAGCCTCCATATCAAGGTTTGCAGATGGCTCGTCCATAACAAAAATTTGGGGTTCTATCGCTTTGGCTGATGCAATAGCAATTTTTTGCCTTGTCCCAAAAGATAATGTTTTAACAGAATCAAAAAGATAAGGGTAAAGCCCAAATTCACCGGAAACTTTATCAACTCGCTTTTTAATTTCGTCATGTGACAAACCCTGATTTTCACATCCAAAAGCTATTTCACCGGCAACTTCATTGCAAAAAAACTGGCTCCTTGGGTCTTGAAAAACATTGCCTACTAAAAAGCCTTTTTCCCAGTTTGCAAGTTCCGCTAAATTTTTACCACAAAGCATAACGCTGCCGCTGAGTTTACCACCATAAAAATATGGTATTAACCCGTTTATAACTTTAGTTAAAGTGCTTTTTCCACTGCCGGACGCCCCGGTTATTACAACAACTTCACCTTGAAGTATTGATAAATCAATATCGTGTAATTGCTTTTCCTTGGTGCCGTATGAATAACTTAATTTTTTTATTGATATTATTTCTTTCACAATGCACCACCCATCACAATAAAAAATATATTGTTGCTACCACGAAAACTACCATTATGAAAATGTCGGTAAAGCGATATTTGTTTTCATAATAGCCTGTTTTTTTATATGGGCTTTCAATGCCACGAGCAACACATGAAGCAGAAAGTTCGTCTGAAATTTTAAGCGAGTAAAATATCATTGGTACAACAGCGTATTCAAAGGTTTTTATTGGATTTCTCAAAATTTTAATAGGAGAGCTTATAAATCCTCTTACCTTCATAGAGTTTTTAACCTCAACTATTTGCATTAAGGTGGTAGGTATAAACCTAATAGTCACTATTGTTACTAAAATAATTTTTTCAGGCAATTTTAGTTGACGAAGCCCTGTTGTAATTTTGCCTAAAGGAATTTCAGTAAGCAAATATCCCACCATTATCATTGGAATAGCCGTTAGTATAAAAGTAAACATTAAAGGTGCAGGGAAATTAATGCTGAAACTTAGATTGATGAAAAACCAAACAAAAAACAGTATATATCCAAGCACAAACAATAGCGCCTTTTTAAAATAGCCATAAGCTGACATAAGTAAAAAAAGCATAGCTGTATATATAAATTTAAAATACATCTGTGATGCAAAGAATGAAACCCCAAATGTGCAAAATGTTATAATTAACAGCACATGCACATTTAGGCTATAAATTCGCTGTTGTTTTAAAACACCCATTTAAACAGCACCTGATTTTTTGAAATGGCGCTTCAATATATTGTTTGCAACAACACTTCCGAAAACAGTTAATGCAACTGTGATAACACAGCCTAACACCAAAAGCATAGGTTCTGTGTATAGTTGATATTCCATTTCAAGAAGTTTGTCAGAAAAACCATCTGCAGGTGCACCTGCTAAAAATTCCTCCCAAGCCATCCAAACGGGATATGCGTTGCCAAGCATCATACCAATACCATAAACAGACCAACCTATTGTGTTTCTTATCGGGTTTCTGTATGTATCTTTACCAATCATTGTCAATTCGCAAACAACACCTAAAACAACAAAGTATGGCAGCATAAACCCATAAGCCATTAATAGATAAATTAGTCCATTAACAACACCCCAAATAAGAAGTATTCCGTGCCTATTTATTCTGTTAGCCGCTACCATGAAGAAGATTGCATTTACCATCATTGACAGACCAGCACTAACATATAGGTACAGCACAGAAATTGACAGAACAAACATGCCAAGTACGCTTGAGGCAATATACGACAGTGCAATCATTGCCGCTAATACCATAATATCTCTTATTATATTTCCACTCTTTTTTGTAGTTTCCATTTCATATTCCTCCAATATTTTGAGTTAGTTTTAACTAACTTTTGTTCAAAAATTTTTATTCTCCGCAAAAAATCAATTTCCAACCCTCAATGTAAAATTTATTCATTGACGATAAAAAAGCCTGTGCTTTACTTTTATTAAAATCATTATCTAAGATATATTTGAAGGTGTTTACTTCTTGTTTCAACACTAAATCAACCAGATGAAAATCTATTTTTTTACCCTGCACAATTTGTAGAAAATTATGGGTATCTGAAATTTTCTTATCAATTTTCATTTCAAACTGTTCGTGTAACTTGCTGCCATAACCTTTGCAAATTATTAGTTTGCACTCATCATAATAATCAAAGATAATATTTAGATAATAATTTTCTTCTACTGAAATCGCATAAACAATATCTTCTAAACTCTTTGTTTGTTCAGCTTTTTTGTATAACTCATATAACTCTACAACATAATTTGATAAATTATCCAGTAGGTTTTTATTTAAGGCAAAAAACAATTCATCTTTACTCTTAAATCTTTTATAAAAAGCACCTGTTGTTACACCTGCTTTAGAACAAATAAGTTTTATAGATGCATCTTTATAGCCTTTTTCAAGGAACTCACTTTTAGATATTTCTAATAGTTTAGGCTCTATCGACTTAACAGGATTAGGGTTAGCCAAGCTTATTCTCCTTTCATCTAGTATTTTGCCTCAAGTGATATACCATGTATCACTTAATGAGTATATCATAAAGAAATTATAGTGTCAAGATAAATAGTATGCTGTAGAGTAACAAAAAATGTATACGTCTGACATTAAGTCTACAAGAAAATTAATAGTAGCAGTGAAAAAACAATAATTAAAAAAGCGACATAACTGTACCGACCTCCTAAAAGTTAGATTCTTAGGTCTAACTTTTGGGGGTCGGTACAAAAAACCTTAAGCAGTTTTGTTTTTTGTATGTCAAAGTACTTCTTTAACTCTACCAACTTGCCCATCTTGAAGCATAACCTTTATGCCATGTGGGTGAGTGCTGCTTTTTGTAAGAATTTTTGCCACAATACCCTCGGTTAATTTGCCTGTACGCTGGTCGCATTTTAAAACAATTTTCACCGATGCACCGACTGTTATGTTGCTCCTGCTTTGTCCGTTAATAATAAACACCTCTTAAATAATTATGTCGCTAAGCATTAAATATCGGCTAGTCTTTTACAAATTCAGCAATGTTACTTAGCTTGCAATTTAGAGCATTGCAAAGTTTGTTAAGTGTTTTTGTCTCGATATTATCATTAGCTTTAAGCCTGCGTATGGTCTTGCTGTCTATGCCGCACTTCTCTCTAAGCTGATACGTCGTAACGCCTTTTTCTTGCATTGTAATCCACAATTTATCAAAAATTATCATATAAACACCCCTTTTATTCGACATATATTATTATGGGGGTTATAATCTTGTTTATTAAGGGGATATAAACCCCATATTTGTAAGTGGTGATAAAATGGACTTTTGCGAAGTGCTTAAAAATAGCTTCGAGAAAATTGATAATATGCTTGATGATACGCAAATAAATGAGTTTAAAGGCATTAAATATGATGAACTATGGCAATGTCATTTTGGATTTGGTCTATAGGTGCGAAATAATATTTTGAATGATAAATCTCGGCTGTATAATATGGTTAGCGAGGCAGGCATAACTCATTTGGATGATATGTCGGATATGTTTATTAAGCTGTATTACGTTCATGTGAAAAATAAGAAAAGGCAAGAGTAAGCGAAAGTGTGAGCTTTTGCTTTTAATTTGTATAAGTTAAGCATTGTGCAAAATCACAAAAAAACTAAACAATAATTATAGTAAACTTACAAAAACAACGCAACCGATTGCGCAACTTGTGGCAGTATGATATTGTTTTAACAAGCTAAGTAACATGAATTTTGGTAGTTGCAATATTACAATTTAACAAGAAAGAAAAGTGAAAAATATGTGCGTTGAAAAATTGAACAATTTAAGATTAATCGATTTAACAAAAATACTTGACCCGAAAACAGAATCAAGAAGATGTAGTTTAAATAGATTTAACACAGGCGGCCCCATCCCGGACTGGCACACAACTATGGATATAACAAGCCATTTAGGCACACACGTAGAATGCCCTTACCACCACCATGACGACTGGACAGACGTAGCAGATTTGCCACTGGCAACTTTTATGGGCAGGGCGCTGTATGTTGAAATTTCACACTTGCCTGAAAATGCTTATATTATGCCGGAAGATTTAGACAAAGTCTTAGGCGAAAAAATTAAAGAGGGCGACATTATTATTCTTGACTCTGTATATAAATTAGAACCTTTTACAACTAAAACTAATACAGAAGAGGACAAGCGACTATTTATTTGTAAAGAAGCTGCAGAGTGGTTTAGGGATAAAAAAGTTAAGTGCGTGGGCTTTGGCGATGGCGTATCAATTGAAAATTCTAACGATGATGTTTGCGCTTTCCACGACATACTTATGGAAGAAGACATTGTGTTTTTGGAAGTGCTTAAAAACCTTGAGCATTTATCAACAGATGTATTTTTTATGTCATACACACCAATACCTATTAAAGGGCTTGATTCTTGCCCAATAAGAGCATATGCAATAGAAGGGTTGGCTGAATTTTCATAAATGAATAAAGGCAACAAAATAACTATTTACGACATAGCAAAAGAGGCCGATACCTCTGCTACTACAGTATCTAGAGTTATAAGCGGAAAAGGCAAATTTAAAACAGAAACAGTTGAGCGCATCAACAAAGTATTGCAGAAATACGACTTTGCGCCCGACTATAATGCACAAGGCCTTGTAAACGGTGGAAGTAAGCTTATAGGTGTTTTAACAGAGGATATAAGAAACCAACACTGGAACTCTATATCTTACAGTATTGAAAAAGAGCTTACCGAAAATGGATATTGTGCTGTAATAATGAATACAAGCAAAGATTTGTCGAGAATAGATGCTTGTATAAATATATTGTCAAAACGCAAAGTTGAAGCAATTGTACTTGTTGGCTCATTATATGAAAATCAATCAGTAACAAACAGCATAATCAAACATTTTGCTAAAGGCCCTGTTATTATTGTTAATGGGCAAATTAAGCTAGACAATGTATGGAGCATTTTAGTTAATGAGTTTGACGGCCTTGCAAAATGCGTGGAGCTGATATATGAAAAAGGTAAAAAAAATATTGCCTATATCCAAAAGCCCGGAACAGCAAGTGGGCGTAGAAAAAAAGACGGATTTATAGCGAAAATGGTGTCGCTGGGATATGACAGAGCTGATTTGAATATTGTTGACTGTGACTTTTCAATGGAAAATGCACACAAAGTAACAACAGACTTGATGAGAGATAACCCACAAACAGATGCAATTATTTATTCAAGCGATTTACTTGCCTTCGCTGGCGTAAATGCACTTTTAGACATGGGCAAAAAAATTCCTCAAGAGGTATCTGTTATAGGTATAAATAACTCAATGTATGCAGAGATGTCAAACCCTAAAATTACTTCATTAAATACAAAAGTTGAATTATTGGGTAAAATATCTTCAGATTTAATAATGAACATATTAAACGGAAAAAACCCTAAAAAATATTACAGAGTAAATTTAAATATAGTAGAAAGACAAACAACTTAAAAGGAGAAAATATGATATTTTCATCAATAAACTTAGACTACAAAAGCAAACACTATTCACCTGCAATTATAAAGGCACTTGATTTTTTAAAAAATACTAACTTTGACAATTTGGAAGATGGCGTTTATGAAATAGAAGGCAAAGACATATATGCACAAGTTTTTCATAAACTAACACAAGAGTTTGATGCCACAAGACCTGAGACACATGAAAAATATTTGGATTTGCAGTATTTAATAACGGGTGAAGAAAAAATAGGCACAGCAATTTTAACAGATACCTATGAAGTTGACGAAAAAATTGGCGAGCGTGACTTGATTTTCTACAAAAGCGCATATGATGAAAGCTTTATAAATATGAAACCCGGTTACTTTTGTGTTTTGTTTACAGACGATGTGCACAGGCCGGCACTTGCACTTGATAAGTCGCTTGAAATAAGAAAAGTTGTAATTAAAATAAGCACTAGCTTAATTTAAGGAGTTTAAAATGAATATAGCGGTAATTGGCGCAGGGGTAATGGGCTCAATCTACGGGGGCAAACTATCGTGCAACAATAAAGTATATATGATTGATGTCAATACATCATTGCTTGAACATGTTGAAAAAAAAGGTGTTTGCCTGCATGAAGATGGCACACAAAATACATATTTCCCCGGTATATACAAAGGGCAAGAAGAGAAGTTTGACCTAGTTATTTTATTTGTAAAAGCAATGTACTCACGCAAGGCGCTTGAGACAAATAAAAAGCTGATAAGCGAAAATACGTATGTTTTAACACTGCAAAACGGTGCAGGGCATGAAGATATATTAAGTGAGTTTGTGCCGAAAGAGCGCATTATTATTGGCACAACACAGGATAATGGCGCTGTAATTGACACAGGTGTTATAAGAAGAGGCGGCAAGGGCATAACAAACATAGGTATGCTTTGCAGTGACAGTGAACAGTTTTTAGATAAGGTAAAACAGAGCTTTGACTGCTGTGGTTTTGACACACGTATACAAGATAATATAAGCCAGCTTATATGGGACAAGCTTATAATGAATGCCTCGCTAAGCGCTACTACAGGCGTTTTAAAATGCAAAATAGGCTTTTTGAATGACAATGAGAATGCAAAAAATATGGTTTTAAGCTTGCTTGAAGAGGCTTGCTTTGTGGCAAGGGCTTTGGGGCTTAAGGCTGAAGAAAAAGACTTTCTTGAAAAAATTAAGTTTACAACAACTAATTCTAAAGAGGGTGTAACATCAATTTCAGCAGATATGCAAAATGGGCGTAAAAGCGAAGTTGACACTATAACGGGCGCAGTTGTTAAAGCGGCAAAAAGCTTAAATATTAATGCACCCACACATAAGTTCGTGTTGGATACAATTCATGCAATGGAATCCATTAACGATATAAACAAACAAAACGAGGAGTAAATAATTATGAAAAAGATTTTAGCACTATTATTAATTTGCACAATAGTACTTGCATTTGCATCTTGTGCAAATGCACCGGCAAACCAACAGGCGCAACAAGACGAGCCTGCACAAACAGAAAACACTGATACTCAAGAATCAGCAGATGCGCAAGCAGCAGACTTTCCAACAAAAAATATTAGCTGGATAGTATCGGCAGACGCAGGCGCGCCGCTTGATATACCAACAAGAGCCATCATTGAAAATATGGATATTGACGGCAATGTAATTGTTGAAAATATTGCAGGTGCTTCGAACACAATAGGTACACTTGAAGCTGTGAACCGCGATGCTGACGGACACACACTTGTAACAACATCTTCAAGCGCAATGCTTTTGCAACCGCTTATGACAGAAATTGCATATGACCCGGCTGAAGATTTAAGGGTTATTGGCCTGATTAAACCATTAATGACATATTCAGTAGTTGTTGGCCCGAATTCTCCCTATAACTCAGCAGATGAAATTATGGATTTAATTAACTCAGGTGAAAGATTTACATACACAGTATCAAATGCAGGTGCGGCTTCTCACCTTGCAATAGTAGATGCACTAGGCCAGCTTGAGAGCGAAACAGGTGTATTTGTGCCTTATAACGGTGGTGCAGAGGTTACAGCGGCACTTTTAAATAATGAGATAGATTTTGCTGTGCTTGACACACCTGTAAATGTTGTTGCAGCAGAAAAAGGCGAAGTTAAAGTTTTAATGGTTATGAGCAATGAAGAAGACCCAATTGCACCTGGCGTACCGTTCATTGGCGAATATGGTGTTGAGGGTATGAATGCTTATTTTGGACTACAATGTATTGCAATAAGAAGAGACACCCCTGAGGAAATTGTAGAGATATTAAAAGAAAAAATTAATGCTGCAATTATGACAGAAGAGTATCAACAATACTTAATAGATAGCGGTGTTGGTGCAATGGAAATTATGGACGAAGCTGAATTAGAGGCTGAATTGACAAACGCAAGAGAAATGTATGCAATTTTACTTGAAGAATTAGGCATGGCAAAATAATTACGCGCGCTAATGCCTTTTATAAGGGTGGTGTAGTACCACCCTTATAAAAGGCTCTTTTACCAAATTTAGTAACTTCCACTATGTAGAATGGAGAGTAAGATGGATAAACTTAAAAAAGATATTTTTATGTACTCGCTGTTAGTTGTAATAAGTGTTTTGTTCTACTTTGTTATAATACCACAGCAAATACAATTGCGCGATTCATGGAGTGGCGACATTACATTTACAAGTAGAACGTTTCCAAATTTATTATTTATAACAATGGGTGGGGCTTCTGTTATAGGTATAATATCCACCGTGTTTAAAATAGTAAAACTTAAGGATAAAAGCGGTACGCCACTGTCAAAAATAATTGTGGGCACACTTGCTCCATTGTACTTTTTTGCACTGCTAGCAGTTTATGCCTTGATGTTCCATTATCTTGGATATATTATATCAACGGCAGTGATGATACCACTATACCTTATATCTTTTAAATGTAAAAATATTAAATACTATGCAATAACATATGCTGTTGGAATTATTGTATATGTTGTGTTTAGGTTTTTACTCAACATTTCACTTTAAGGAGGCAAAAGATGTTAGACATTATTTTAGAAATATTAATGCCTTTAAACCTTTTGATGATGGCGGTAGGCGTTGCGGCGGGCATTGTTATAGGCTCACTTCCGGGGCTTAATGTTGTTTTTGCAATAGCAGTGCTTTTGCCGTTCACTTTTGGTATGGACTCGTATGCCTCAATGTATTTGCTTTTGGGTACATATTGCGGAGGAACTTTTGGCGGCTCCATTGCGGCTATTTTAATAAATACACCCGGTACGCCTGCGGCCTGTGCAACCGTGTTTGATGGTTACACAATGTCGCAAAAGGGCAAAGCGGGCGACGCTTTAAAAATAGCATTAATTAGCTCATTTGTTGGTGGAGTTGTAAGCTGCATTGCACTTTTGTTTTTTGCACCACAAATTGCAAGTGTAGCAACAAGATTTGGCGCACCGGAATTTTTTGCACTTTGCATTTTTGGCATGTCGGCTGCAATAGGTATAGCAGGTGATAAGCCGGTAAAAGGTGTAATAATGGCTTGCCTTGGTCTTGCGATTTCCACAGTAGGTATAGACAGCAGTGAGGGCGTAGAGCGCTTTATGTTTGGCAATATGTACTTACTTGCAGGTATTTCTTCTGTTGCAATTATGCTTGGTGTTTTTGCAGTTACTGAAGTAATTGATAAAAGTGTTACACTTACAAACAGTAGTAACGAAAAGGCAATTCAAGTTGGGTACAGCAAGGCAACAATTAAATTAAAAGAAATATTTAAGTACTGGAAAACTATGATAAGGTCATCTTTAATTGGCATAGGCCTTGGCGCGCTGCCGGGTACAGGCGGCGCAATTGCGGCTATGCTATCGTACAACGAGGCGAGAAGAACAGCTAAAAATCAGGATGAATTTGGCGAGGGCTGTGTTGAGGGTATTGTAGCACCCGAGTGCGGAAATAATGCCACAACAGGCGCAACGCTTATACCACTTTTAACACTTGGCATACCGGGCGATGCCTCCGTTGCAGTTTTAATAGGTGCGCTAACTATGCAAGGTATTATACCGGGCCCGTCCTTGTTTGAGCAAGGCAGTTCTTGGGTTTATGCAATTATGGGCGGCTTATTGCTTGTAAACGTATTTATGCTTATAGAGGGTATTACTTTTACAAGACTTTTTGCAAATCTAATAAAAGTGCCAATTCCCATACTTATACCATCTATTTTAATGTTCTGTGTTGTGGGTGCATATTCTATATCAAGCACCTCTTTTAACATCACATTAATGATGATTTTTGGTATAGTTGGATATATTCTCAGAAAGTTTGATTTCCCTATTGCTCCGTTTATTATTGCGCTTGTGCTTGGTAAATTGATGGAGTCTAATTTACGCCGCTCATTAATTTTATCACAGGGCGATGTAAGCGTGTTTTTCACAAGGCCAATTTCTCTTGTTATTATGTTATTGGCGTTTTTATCGCTTGCATACCCAATGATAAGAAAGTTTATGGATAGCAAAAAGAAAAAAGCACAGGAGAGTTAAATGAAAAAAAACATAATTCTACTATTGGTAGACCAACAGCAAAAAGCATGTATTACCGACAATAATATTTGTAAAACTCCAAACCTTAACAAGCTTATGCACGAGAGCATACGCTTTAACAAAACGCATACTATAAATTCAATATGCTCTCCGTCTAGGGCGTCGCTTATTACAGGTATGTTGCCGCACAACCACGGAATAATTGACTGCACACATACAGTGCCTGAATACCGCTCTAAATATGACAGAAGCCTTGACAATATATACACTAAGTTTAAACAAGCTGATTATAACACTGCGTATTATGGCAAATGGCACATAGAGAGAAGTTTTGACCTAAACGCCTTTGGTATTGATGACTTTATGACAGAGCGAGACCTGCCAAAAACAGACCTAACACCGATAGATAAAGTAATAATCAAGACAGACGGCTATTTAGATAAAACAATTTGCGGCGTTTTTAAAGAGAATAGCACTGCTACAGAGGAACACTTTATTTACGACAAGGGCATAGAGTTTATTGAAAAGTGCAAAAACAGCGGTAAACCATTTTTTGCAACACTGTCAACGTATGCCCCGCACGACCCATACGCAGTGCCTGAGGAAATCTATAACCAATATAATTTAGATGAAATTCAGCTGCCGGAAAACTTTGAAGACGACTTAAAAAATAGACCAAATGTGTACAAGAGAATAAATAGCGTATATAAAAACATGACCAAAGAAGAGTATAAAAAGACAATAGCTTGTTACTATGCTTATACCACACTTGTAGACATGCAGCTGGGCAGGCTTGTTGAGTATTTAAAACAAAACAATTTATACGATGACACGATGATTGTGTTTACAACAGACCACGGCGACATGCTTGGCGCACACGGAATGTTCTGCAAGGGTGTAACATCTTTTGAGGAAGTTTACCACATACCGTTTACAATTAAGCCACCAAGTGGAATAAGCACAAATATTGACTGCGATGTGCACACCACAACAATAGACATGGCGCCTACAATACTGGAATTGATGGGATTGCCGCCACTAAATGGAGATATAGACGGCGTTTCAATGGTGCCATACATAAACGGAAAAGATGGCAGTGATAAAATTTCGTTCAGTGAATTTCAAGGCCAGCGCTATGCCTATACACAGAGAATTGTGTGGAAACACAATTATAAATATGTGTTTAACGGCTTTGATTATGACGAATTTTACGATTTAGAAAAAGACCCAAACGAGCTTACAAATGAGATAGATAACCCACAATATAAAGAAATTGTTATAGAGCTTGCTAAAGAAATGTGGAATGTCATTAAAAAAAGCAAAGACGATTGCCTTTTGAATGCAGAGTATGTCATGATGAGATTTGCCCCGATTGGGCCTGAAAAAGTAGAGGCAGTTGGCGAGTTTAATACTTACAACAAAGCGTTTTAATATTTTTTAAAATACTGCCACTTTAATATATAAGTAGGCAGTATTTTAACATATTGATTAATTTGCAAAGTACTGTATACTAAATAATAAGTAGCAATGCAAAAAAACAAAAAAGGAGAGCTTGCAGAAACCTGCAACAACATATATGAAAAATTTCATGGATAAAGACTTTTTACTAAAAACTAAAACAGCACAGCATCTGTATCACGACTATGCAAAAAGTTTGCCCCTTATAGATTATCACTGCCACATATCGCCAAAAGAAA
>CAYJNL010000048.1:0-12697 GCA_964371675.1 uncultured Bacteroides sp.
ATGGCGGTGCTACGCACATGCCAATTTATATTTTGCTACACAAAATATAAATAATCCTTATTAAATCAGTTTTCAAAAGAGCTTTATTAGCCTGGCAATATACCCTCAACGTCACCGTGTGGTCGTGGTATTACGTGTACCGATACTAAATCTCCAACACGCTCTGCCGCTGCTGCGCCTGCATCTGTTGCCGCTTTTACAGCGCCTACGTCCCCGCGCACCATTACTGTAACAAGCCCGCCGCCAACGTGCTCTTTGCCAACTAATGTTACATTAGCCGCTTTTACCATTGCATCTGCTGCCTCTATTGATGCAACAAGTCCTTTTGTCTCTATCATACCTAGTGCTTGCATTGTAGCCATAGTTTTATCTCCTTTACCATGTTTAAGTTTTGGTGTGGTGCCACATGTGCTTTCACAAATGGCACCGCCACCATGCAAAATTAGCTATTTTATTTTGCCGCCGGCAAAATACCTTCCACCTCTTCATGTGGGCGTGGTATTACGTGTACAGACACTAAATCTCCAACACGCTCTGCCGCTGCTGCGCCTGCATCTGTTGCCGCTTTTACAGCGCCTACGTCCCCGCGCACCATTACTGTAACAAGCCCGCCGCCAACGTGCTCTTTGCCAACTAATGTTACATTAGCCGCTTTTACCATTGCGTCTGCTGCCTCTATTGATGCAACAAGACCTTTAGTTTCAATCATTCCTAGTGCTTGCATTGTAGCCATAGTATTATCTCCTTTTCATATTAAGTTAATTGTTTATGATTTTTGTAATCTACTTACTATCTCTTTAACTATGCTGTCTACATCCAGCTCGTTAAAGTCAAGACTATTTTTCATTGTGCAGATAAAATCTGTACAATCCGGTATTCCTGCGCGCAGCTCTTCAAGCTCATGCACACCATATGCAACAGTGCGCCTGTCAAGCAAATCAAGCGGCCCAACGTTTTCAGATGTTGCACTTCCGCCGCTTGCGCCACAGCCCAATGTCAATGAGGGCAACATGTTTGTGCTTGCACCTATGCCACCCAGTGCACTTGGCGTATTAACTACTATGCGTGATGTTGGTATTCGCTTTACAAAGTAATTAATTATTTCGTCATTAGTGCTGTGCATTGCAAAAGTGTGTCCGGTGCCCTCGTACTTTAGTATCGTGCAACAAATGTCGCAAACTTCTTTGTAATCTGCACCTACATAAAACCCGAGGATTGGCGCTAATTTTTCATTTGAAAACGGGTGTCCACGCCCCACGCCGTCCTCTTGTGCTACAAGCACACGTGTATTTTGCGGCACATTAAGGCCGGCAAGTGAGGCAATAGTCTGCACACTGCGCCCTACTATTTCAGGGTTCATTGAGCCGTTAGCACGCAAAACTATGTTTCCTAATTTTTTGCCCTCCTCAATTGAGAGGAAGTAAGCGCCCTGTCTTTCCATCTCCGTCTGTACTGCACTGCGCATTTCAGCCTCGCATATAACAGACTGCTCTGATGCACATATAGTACCATTGTCAAACGTTTTTGAATCGATTATTCGTTTCACTGCATTTTTCAAGTCAGCGGATTTTTCAATAAATGCAGGGCCGTTACCGGGGCCTACACCTATTGCCGGTGTACCCGATGAATACGCGGCACGCACCATTGCAGACCCACCCGTTGCAAGTATTAACGAAGTATCGGGATGGCGCATAAGGTTATCTGTTGCCTGCATGGTAGGTATAGTTATACATGACACAATGTTTTCATTTCCGCCTGCCTCTGCCACTGCTTGACGTATGACTTTTGTAGTTTCCAGTATGCACCTTAGCGCACTTGGATGAGGTGAAAATATTATTGCATTACCCGATTTTATTGCAATTTCCGCCTTGAACAGCGCCGTAGAAGTTGGATTAGTAGATGGTATTAAACCTGCCACAATTCCCTTTGGCACTGCAACTACCGATATCTTTTTCTCATCATCGCGCTCTATCTCACCTATTGTCTTCATGTCTTTAATAGCATCGTAAACACCTTTGCTGGCAAATACGTTTTTTACAATTTTGTCCTCAACTATGCCAAACCCTGTGTCTTCGTGTGCCATTTGAGCTAGCCGCTTTGCGTTGCGCACACCTGCATCGGCAACTGCTTTTACTATGCGGTTTACCTGTGCCTGGTTTAAACTGCTAAGCTCTTTTTGCGCTTGTTTCGCATTATTTACAAGCTCTCTTACCTCTTGCATGGACAGCAAATCTTTATCATAAAGTTGCATGCTTTACTCCTCCTGTCCTCGCATTGCTTCAAGCGCTTCTATCAAAACGTCTTTTTTAGCAAAATTAATTTCTTTTGCACTCATGTCAATATCTCCAAAAGCACGTATTGTAGCCCTTAGCTTTGCAACTGTCATACCCTCAAGTTCTTCTTTACTTGGCAGTACAAACGGCTCACTAGCTACAGTTTCTACAGGTTCGTTTTTAACAGCACTCTCAAATTTTTTCTCTTTGACAATCACGTCTTGCGCTTTATTGCTCTCTGCTTTTGGCTTTTCTGCCTCTTGTTGCTCTTTTACCTTTTTTAAAGGCTCTGCTGGTTTTTTAGGTGTAATTAGCACATCTGTGTCATCTGCCGGGCGTGCAATTACATGCACACTAACAAGTTCACCTACACGCTCTACCGCCGCCGCACCTGCATCTGTTGCCGCTTTTACAGCGCCTACATCTCCACGTACCATAACGGTTACAAGTCCACCACCAATATTTGTTTTACTTATCAGCGTAACGTTTGCCGCTTTAACCATAGCATCTGCCGCCTCAATAGCGCCAACAAGGCCTTTAGTTTCTATCATTCCCAAAGCGTTCAAACAAACACCTCCGTTTTATGGCATATAAATTGCTATATTTAACACAACCTATATTTACATTATTTTGTATTACCTTTTATACTAAAGGATTTTCGGCAACAAACTCAACGGCTGCGGCAAACGCCTCGCAAGCTGATTTGCAAGCGGATTGGCTACCTGTTAGCAATGCCCCGCCAAAGTTAGTTTCACTAGGTGGTGTAAACAGTGCGCACATTGTAACGTCCGCAGATTTTAATGCAGCATCAACTGCATACATTGCTTCAAGTGGTGGAGCAATTAAATATGCAAGTGCCTCGCCCTCTTTAATGCCTGCTGTCTCTGATAAATGCGAGCCCGTCCTTGAAATGCACTGTGCATAATAGGCTATTGAATCATCCTCATTTGCAGAAATAAAATGAGCCTCGTTTTCAACTACATCTACTGCTGCTGCAAGGCCTGCTTTAACTTCTGCCGGGTTTGGCCCTGCTAGCATACCTATAAACTCGCCGGCAAGTTTTGTGTTTGCATTTGCGGCTCCGCCGTAAAAACTTTTTGCATAAACAACTTTAACGTCTGCTTTTTTAGTTGCCTCGTCAATAGCTGTATAACCAACGTCGTCACAATCTGTAGTTAAAATAGCAATAGATTTCATCTCAGGTGCAAGCCCTAACTCTTTTGCCATGTCCGGCGAAACATTGGATATTATTTTTGAAGCAAGAACACTTGCCTTTAACGGATCTCTTTTCATAATAAAAATCCTCCTTACATTTTATAGTTTTAAATCTGTACCGCTGGCTTTTTTCTCCAGCATTATTTTTATAACGTCTGCAATGTGTGCGCCTGCTTCTGCCGGCATAGTACCCTCACTGTGTATGTTAGATATAACAGTGCGCCTTGCCTCCGGCATGCCAACTGTGCCTTTATATGTGATATACGCAGACATAGATGTTGCTGTAATAAGGCCAGGGCGCTCGCCTATAAGCACACAGCAAACATCAGCAGCTGTAATTTCAGATATTTCATCCATGGCACCAACACGACCATACTTTACAAAAAACTCTGTGCCTACATCTATTTTATGGCGCTGTAGACCCTGCCTTAAAGTTGGCAATAAATCTGCCACATTTGCAGCAACCGCCGCAGATGATAAACCGTCAGAAACGTAAATTTGCACTGTGGGTTTAGCTTTGCACTTTGACTTAATAGTAGCTACTGCCTCATCACTTAGCTTTCTTCCTAGGTCAGGTCTTGTTAAATATGTGTCTTTATTGTCGCACATTGTTTGAACAGTAAACAAACCCATTTTATCAACAAATTCTTGGTCTACATCGCTAAACACAGCGTCTTGTGCGGCTGAGTGAGCTGCCTTAAATTGTAATGCGGGGTCTGTTAAGTATCTAGCGCCTGCTTTACCTATGCCTAGGCGGCAAGGGGCTTTTACTTTTATATCCATGTAAGCATCTTTATTAGCAGGGTCCTTTACAAGGTATTGGTTGCGGATGTCCACTTTTGTTACATCCGGGATAAACCCATCCTCAATAACTGTTGCGTTGTTTGAAGAGAAAGCGGCAACAACACCATTTGCTACTTCAGATTTATCGCCATCTGAGATATTCATCTCTGTTAAAACTTGTTCAATGATAAGTCTTAAATCTTTTTGTTCCACTATTCAGCACCACCTTTCTCATCTCATAAATACAGACGCATCGCCTGCGAGTTTTGTTAACTTGCCATTTTCTGAAAAGCCCATTTTCTCTAGCCACATGTCAAATTCTTTTATTGGGCGTAGTCCTAAAACCTCACGCAATGCAGCTGCCTCATGATACCCTGTGCATTGATACATAAGCATACAGTCATCACCCTGTGGCACACCCATAATGTAGTTACAACCTGCCGTTGCAAGTAGCATAGCTAGGTTTTCAATATCATTTTGGTCGGCTTTCATGTGGTTAGTGTAACACGCGTCACAACCCATTGGTATGCCTGTAAGTTTGCCCATAAAGTGGTCTTCAAGTCCTGCGCGTATAACTTGTTTAGAGTCGTACAAATACTCAGGGCCAATAAAGCCTACAACTGTATTTACCAAGAATGGCTGATATTTTTTAGCAAAGCCATAGCAGCGCGCTTCCATTGTGAGCTGATCCCAGCCATGATGTGCCTCGCTTGATAACTCAGAGCCTTGTCCTGTCTCAAAATACATAACGTTTGGCCCTGTGCTTGTGCCTTTGCGGAGCATCATTTCGCGCCCCTCTTCAAGCATTTGTGCTGTAAGGCCAAATGCCTCGTTGCCTTTTTGTGAGCCGGCAATAGATTGGAACATCAAGTCAATAGGTGCGCCAAATTTGTCTGCTGCCTCTGTTTGAGTTGTAACGTGGGCAAGCACACAAATTTGTGTTGGAACTTCCCACTTGTTTTTAAACTCATCAAAACTTTTTAGTATACGCGCAACGCTCTCAACAGAATCATCAACAGGGTTAAGGCCAATAACTGCATCTCCGCAGCCTAGCGATAAGCCCTCCATAACGGAAGCCATAATGCCTTTTGGGTCGTCTGTTGTGTGGTTAGGTTGCAAACGAGCAGAGAATGTGCCCGGCAAGCCTATTGTAGTGTTGCAGTGTGCTGTAACACGCATTTTTTTTGCGGCATATATCAAATCAAGGTTGCTCATCAGTTTGCAAACTGCAGAGACAATCTCACTTGTAATACCGCGGCTAGCACGCCTAATCATCTCCGAAGTTGTGCTCTCACTGAGAAGCCACTCACGGAACTCAGCAACGCTCATATTTTTAAAATCTTTAAAAATAGTCTCGTTTACCGAATCTTGAATTATACGTGTAACCTCATCCTCCTCATACGGAACAGCGGGATTATTGCGCAAATCGTTAAGTGTTATATGTGATAACACAACTTTTGCTGCAACCCTCTCCTCCGCTGACTGTGCCGCAATTCCTGCTAGTTTGTCGCCGGATTTCTCCTCGTTTGCCTTGGCCATTACCTCACAAAGAGATTTAAACTCATAAGTATGACCGAACAATTTTGTTTTTAACAGCACATTTGTTCACCTCGCATTTCATTATTTTTAGGAATTAAATATCAGTGTCTTGATGACAACCGGCAAAACATGCCCGTTAGCCAACGGCTCACCAATGTCAATGTAGTCACCGCTAAGTGCACGTATGCTGTCAATACATATGACAGGTTTTGTGTCATTTAGCTGTATGCTGATTGTATTGCCCAATACTTTACCAATGTCTTTTTCAACGATTATAATCAGCGGATAATCGGAATTTATAATGTCTTTCGCACCATCTATAATACATGACGCAAGTTGCTTTATTTTTTCAAAAGTAGTGCGCCCCTCGCCCGTTAGTGAAATAGCTATTTGCTCTGTTTTACCGTTTGGGCAATAAATAGGTATCTGTGTTTTTATTGAGTTTGCAATGCCATCACAAGTAGCTTCATTCTCTTCGGGAACTTTTAAAATAGGTATGTTTTTAATGGGTAACAAGCTTTTTTCATACGATATGGTAGAGCCGCTTACCTGGGTTGTATGTGTGCCTGCACCAACAACCGTTGCCCTTATAGTCTCGCTCGACTTTACTAACTCCACACTGTTTATTAGTGGATGGTTAACAAGTGCATACCCTAGCAAAACTCCTATGTCCCCGTATCTAAATGGGTCGCTTTGGGTAGGGTTATATATGTAGTCTGCAACGCCGCCCGAAAAAGTAACACACTGCGTTTGTAAACTTGTATTTAATGGTTTACCGTCGTTTGTGTAAAGTTGCAAATGGTTTATATCGTGTGCTTTTACATTTATTGCCTGCATCAGCTGGTCTGCCATCACATCACAAATGCGCTTTAGCACTTGCTCGTTTGCATTGTCGCCAACTTCTATTTTTATGCCGTGTGCCTGTGCAAGTTCTTTAATTTTATGAAATATATAAGATATTTTATTGTTTTCTATTTTTATTAGCCTTCCGCCTATATCAAGGCAAGAAGTTCCTTTTAGCACTCCGTTTTTATAAGCTGCAAGGTTGCTTGTTCCTCCGCCAATATCCACATTTATTACTGTGGTGTGCCTATCCTCCGATACCCTATCTGCCCCTGCGCCCCTTGCCGATAGCACCGACTCTAAATCGGGACCTGCCGTTGCGACAACAAAATCTCCTGCCAAATTTGAAAGGGCATTCAGCACCTCGTTGGCATTAGCTTTTCTTGCTGCTTCGCCCGTAATAATTACTGCGCCAGTCTGTAAATCCTGTGGCTTAATGCCCGATACTTTGTACTCTGAGCTAACTATTTCGCGTACTTTGTCAGCATCAATCTCCGTGAGGCTTAAAAGCGGTGTAAAGTATATTTTACTCCTGTAAACAACTTCTTTTTCTACTATGCTTATACGCGGTACAGCATAAGAGCCCGCCAGGTTTTCCACGACCATACGGCTAAAAATAAGCTGTGTTGTGGAAGTGCCTATGTCAATGCCCACACTTTTTATCTCTTCCCTCATAAGTTACCGCCTTACTATTTTTTATAGCAAAATTTTTAATAAAACAAAAACGCAGCCGGGCACAAAGGAAGTCCTTTGTATCCGACTGCATCGTACGGTACATGTTTTTGTTGGTAAATACTACGTCATACCTACCACATCTAATGTTTGATTGTTAAAATTAAAAGCAACGCTCGTTCCGTTAGCGTTTGAACTAATCTTCATTTTGCCGTGCAATTTATCTTTTACAAGCGATTTTACTATGCTTAACCCTAAGCTGTTGCTCTCTTTTTCTCTAATTTCAAAGCCACAGCCGTTGTCTACAACTTCTATGCACGTATAAAGCTCTTCTCTCTTTACCTTTATCCATATTCGCCCTGACTTTTCATCAGGAAAAGCGTATTTTATAGAATTTTGCAACAGTTCATTAATTATTACAGCAACCGTTGTTGCAACGTCTGATGTTACTTTAAAATCTTCACCCTCTATAAAAACCTGTACATCGGGCTGAAACTTTGTAAAATTTCGAACAACGCTACTTTTTACGTAGCCTATTACCTCGCCTATATTTACTTCGTCAACACCGCTTTGTGCTAATAGCTCGTGCGTTGCGGCTATTGATAAAATACGGTTTATGCTGTCTGCCAACACTTGCTGAGTCTGCTCGTTTTCCGCACGGCGAGACTGCAAGCGCAAAAGTGCAGCAATTGTTTGCAAGTTGTTTTTTACACGATGGTGCATCTCTTTTATTGCAACAGATTTTGATATAAGCTGTTTTTCTTGCTCTACTCTTATAGTTATATCAGTTATCAGCACAGCAAAAGCAACTTCGGGCATGTCTAATTTTATATGTTTTATTAGCATGTGCCTCTCGCCAACTTGCGTTTCTGTCATAGTGTAATTGCCCTCGATGTTGTTTGCCGTGTTTGTTAACATTACAAGGTCATACGGTTTGCCCAATATATCGCCAACAAAACCAAGTTTTATATGCAGGTCATGCGCAAGGCGATTTCTAAAAGTTATAATCCCATTACCATCAACAAGCAAAAGTGCTTCGTCTATAAATTCAGTAAGCCACGTACTGTCGTCTGCAATTTTTGTAATAGCTTTAGAAATTCTCTCGTAACTTTGCTCAGACAAGTGCAAATGATCGTTTCCTGTTGCAGTTTCATCTGCCCTTTTTTCACGTATTAGCACACCAATTATACGTTTACCATGCCTAATCGGCTCTACAGCTTGTATTACATTTATGCGCTCTTGTGTCATAGCTTTCATTTGCTTTGTGGCAACGCCAAGTTTAAAAGAGCGTATTACCGCAGGCTCGTTTTCTGCTTTTGCAAGTAAGCCCACCACTGTTTTTTTATAAGAAGATGGCGCACTCTGTGGTTTTGCTTCTGCTACAACTATTGCGTCACCGTCTGTTGTCAAGCAATCTATAAAAATATCGGCATCTTCCAAATTGGCAAGTGGTTGCAAAATAGTAGACATTCTGCAAATTATGTCTATTTCCTCGCTTGAAAGATCTGTCAACTGATTGCATAATTTTTCAATTACAAGCATTATGTGCCTCAGCCTCCGGCCTGTACAAACATAATTTCTGCAACCCTGCGCATAGACATATTTTTCTTTTGGCTGAGCACCCTTATATAGTCATATGCCTCTTGCTCTGTTACATTATCTCTTTGCATTATTTTGCCTTTGGCGCGCTCTATAACAGTGCGATCTTGCAAGCGCTTTTCAATACGTGCAAGGTCATGTTTTAGCTTTTGCACCTCTTTTGCACGCTCTACCGCAAGTTCAATATTTGGTACAATATGTTTTTCATCAATGGGCTTTACCATATACCCACCAACACTTATATCCTTTGCACTGTTAATAAATGTTCTATCGCTATATGCAGATAAAATTATTACAGTACCCGATAACATCTCATCTATTATTATTTTTGCAGCGGAAATACCGTCTAAATGTGGCATTTTTATATCTAAAAGTGCAACGTCGGGCAAGTGTTTCTTGCACAGTTCAACGGCATCAAACCCGTCAGACGCCTCTCCTACTACTATGTACCCTTTTTCAGTTAAAGTTTCTTTTAAATCAATGCGGGTAATTGGTTCATCGTCAGCTATAACAACACGTAGTGCATCTTTTTGCATCATTTATACCTCCGACCGAATTTTAGTTTTAGTCCTCTATTTATTCCTCTATATTAAGCTCATCAAGCAATGGTTTAAAGCCTTCTCCACACACGCTACTTGTGACAAACAACTTTTCGGCACCTGCTGCTAAAAGGTATTTTTTTGCATTTTCTATCTGCTTATCATCCGCTAAGTCGCTTTTGGTAACAACACCTATTGACGGCTTTCCAAAAGAGCTTACGAATGCGGGCGGAAACATTGAGCCATCCTCACTGGCGTCTTGCACAAGCAGTAATAAATCTGCATCCACTGACGACACCATTAATGCACCTCTCAAATAAGTGCGCTCTAAATATTCTCCGGGTGTATCAATCATGCTTTGATTAATAACATTCACAGTTTGCGTTTTATGGTATCTTAAATCTTCTTTATTAATATATTGGCAAAGCGTTGTTTTCCCCGCACCAGAGCGGCCTATTAATATAATTCTTGTTTTTTTATCTTTTTCGTCAACATTTTTTGCCATATATCGTTTTTCCTCTTGCAATTAAGTTTTTGTCATAGAAGTAGATGCAAAACCCATAGAAGTGCATAAAACTTGCATTACATCTTGCATTGCAGCCTCAACTGCTGCTACATCTCCTGTAATAAGCAAAGAGCCGTTAAACCTATCCACAAAGCCTATTTTTATATCTGCCGCCTTAGAGGCAACATCAGCGGCTATCATAGCTCCTTCACTTGGTGTAATAGTAAATATTCCTATAGCACCGCTTGCATCTATAAGACCAAACTTTGAATAAAGGTTATCTACGGGGTTTGCTATTACATGTGCAAGCGTAACCTGCTTACCGGGTACAAACTCTTGAATAATCCTTTGTTTCTCATCAAAAACCGACATAAATACAACCATCCTTCTCTTTACAATTATTGCAAAGTAAAAAGTTTAATGCAATTTTAAATTGCTTATATTGCATATTAACATCAGGCTAAATTAACGTCTTTTACAAAAATACATAGATATCACTTTTTTCGTGATTCCTGTACATATTAACATAAATCATTCGTATTGTCAATTAAAAATGTACAATCCCACAATTATATTTTTTATATAAGGTAAAATTCTATTAATTTAGGCCCGTCATCCCTCGTACGCCTCTATATAAATTTTCTTTATATCCTCCGCCGTGCACTGCCTTGGATTAGTAGCGGTACACTTATCTTCAAGCGCCGCTTGCACCATAATTGGCAACATTTTTTCAAAATCTTTTTGTTTTACGCCTGCCTCTTTTATTGTTTTTGGTACTTTCATTTCTCTAGCAAAGCGTTTAATTGAGCGTATAAGGTTTAGTGCAGTTTGCCTTGTACTGCTAGCTCTTAGCCCTAAATCTGATGACAACTCCGCATACTTGTAAGCGGTTTGTGTCAATTGACTCTCTACACAGCCTGCGTTAAAACTCATAACATAAGGCAACAAAATTGCATTTGCACAGCCGTGTGGTATATGTGCCTGTCCGCCCAGTGCGTGTGCCATGCCGTGGTTTAACCCAAGCCCCGCATTTGAGAAAGCCGCGCCCGCAAGACAAGATGCGTCGTGCATATTTTGGCGCACTTTTAAGTTGTCGGGCTCATTATATGTTGTTAGCAAATTAAAATATACAAGTTTAACTGCTTTTTCTGCCATTGCGTCTGTAAAACTGTTTGCCTCTGTGCAAACATACGCCTCTATTGCGTGTGTTAAAACATCCATACCCGTATATGCCGTTATTTTAGGCGGTACGCTTTTTGTAAGCTCTGCATCAAGCACTGCATAGTCTGGCATTAGGCTGTCATCTACAAGTGGATACTTTACACCTTTTTGCCTGTCGGTAATAACCGAAAATTTGCTTACCTCTGTGCCTGTACCACTAGTTGTAGGTATTGCAATAAAGGGGCAATCTCTCATATTATATTCTCTGCTTGCAAAATATACAATAGCTTTTGCCGCATCTATTGGAGAACCACCGCCAAATGCTATTACCGCCTGTGGGCGAAAATCTAAAATATGATTAACACCTATTGTAACCATGTCAATATCAGGGTCAGGTGTTATCTCACTAAAAATATGCCACTCAATACTTTTGCGGTTAAGTTTGTCTAAAACATAATTAACAGCGCCGCTCTCTTTCATAAAGCTATCTGTAATTACGTAAACACGATTAAGCCCATCAATAACTTTGTCTAGGCCGTTGCCGCCTATTATAATTTGTGTATGCAGATGAAATTTATCCATGTAGTAGCTCCTTTCGAGTTTAGACAGCCATATTAAGCAATCAAAAATAAAAACAACAAAAAAACGCATTGAGTCCATTACAGATTCAAAGCGTTTCGTCACACTTTTATAATTACATATCGTACTTAGCGTACCTTACTACGTCGCAGTATACGCCGTAATTACATTATATCGCACAAACGCCGTGCAGTCAAGTAGGAATAAAAAATTATTTATGCGTGCATTATTTTTATTACTAAATTGCAAAGTAAAAATCTAAACCCAATAAAAACACAATATAAGAAACAACTTTTAAAATATAAATTGCTATACATATATATATCATTTTACTTTACAAAAAAATATATAATTTATGGGTGAAAGCATACCTGCTTATACCGATGAAAAGTTGCAAAAGGTTATATTGAATTGCCCAAATTCACTAAAGCTGAAAAGGAAAGTTATATAAAAAGTTTTGGGCGAAAAGAAACAGACCGAAGTGCTTAACTTCGATCTGTACAAAAAAAGAATACCCACATGAGCCAAAGCCCTTATGGGTATTCAATATGTGTCTTAGTTACAATTTGGAAGTCCGAATTAATTAACACCGTTCATTAAAAAACGTTACATACCGCCATGTTGTTTGTAAACTTTAAACAAAATATCCTTTAAGTAACACCTTTATAGCTTGATTTGTAACACTTATTGTTTTGCCGTTAAGCGTGCTTGTTATTACATATTGAAAATAGGGTGGGAAATTGCATTTGGGTTACTACGTACGTTATAACTACACACATTTTATTTATTCAATATGCAGTTGTTTTTACCACCACATAGGCGACTAAAATTATTTTATGGCGTATCATCACCGGGTCCGCCCTCAACGACGTTATCATCCTCCGGAGTAGGCGCAGGCTCCGGAGTAGGCGCTGGCTCCGGAGTAGGCGCAGGCTCCGGAGTAGGCGCAGGTTCCGGAGTAGGCGCAGGTTCCGGAGTAGGTGCAGGTT
>CAYJNL010000049.1:0-12124 GCA_964371675.1 uncultured Bacteroides sp.
TTGCGGTTAGCTGTGCGGTTTTAGCGGCTTGTTTTGCCGCCTGCGCGCTTTTTGTTGCCGCATGTTTTAGTTGTGCGGCTGTTTTTTGCGTTTTAATTGCTCTTTTAGCAGTTTTGGCTGTGCCTATGGTTTTATTAGCGGCTTTAAAAGTGCGGTTTGCGTGTTTTATGTATTTTGAGTTTTTAGTTGTGCTTGTGTTTTTTATGCTATTTTTAATGTTCATAGATTTTTGCTTTGTTTTAATAGCATAATTTTGTATTTGCTTATCTTTTGCGAAATTTAATGTATCGGCACTTGTGTTTGGGTTTGAGCCTGCGGATGTGTTTGCACCTGTGTGTGTACTTGCATTTACATTCACCTGTGTGCTATGTGAATAGTTATAGCCATCACTACTCCGCGCACGCTCGCCATTTTGTGCCGTTTTTATCGCTTTATTATACTTTTTGGCATACCTGTGCCGTGCATTGTTAAAGCCGTCAAAAGCGGTGTCAAACGCCTTGTCTGTCGCTTGCTCTGTGCTGTTGTATACGCTGTCGGTGGCATATGCACTCTCGTTTGTGTTTTCGCTGTCGGTTTGTGGTTGCGCTTGTGCCTGTGAGGTAATTGCATCTTTAGTGCGTATGGCAAGCTGTTTTGTGTAAGTTTCTGTTGGTGGTGGTTTAATGTTAATTTGTGCAGTTGCTCCGGTAAAGTTTTTTGTTTTAATTTCGGGCATATAGTTCTCCTTTGTATTTAGATTTGGGCAAAATAAAAAGCAGTGCCGTAAAATCAACACTGCTTAAAATTTATGTAGTTGTTTTTTCTGCACCGCTTTATATACCGATTATACCCCAGTTAATACTTGCATTAGGATAGTGAAAATAAATCTTAATTTATCTTGAAGTTGCTATGTCTTTTTTGGTATAATGGGTATAGTGGAGATTATATCGGAAATCTCGAAACGATAAGAAAATGGTTGATGTGCAGTCAAATTTATATAAACTCTCTAACGATACAGCAAAAATAGTCGAGAAACTTTACTGGTATTTTGATATAATCACATTGTCAGGAGGTGGTAAACAGTGAATGATAAAATAGAAGCAGTGCAAAAAATGCAAAGTTATATTGAAAAGCACATCACAGAGGAAATAACACTTGCGGCATTGTCAGCGGTAGTACACTATTCGCCTTGGTACTCTTTTAGAATTTTCAAAGAATTAACAGGAATTTCCCCAGCTGACTATATCCGCAAGTTAAAACTTTCAAAATCTGCATTAAAACTAAGAGATGAAAATATTAAAATTATAGATGTAGCTTTTGAGATGGGGTTTTCAAGTGTTGACGGATACCAACGAGCATTTAAGAAAGAATTTTCATGCAATCCAAAGGAATATGCAAAATCCCCTATACCATTACCGCTGTTTACACCATACGGAGTGAAATTCAAAGATTTATGGAAAAAGGAGCGTTCGACTATGGACAAAGTAAAAAGTGTATTTATTCAAATTGTTGAGAAATCAGCGAGGAAAATTATTATCAAACGAGGGGTTGTAGCAGATAATTACTTTGATTATTGCAATGAAGTAGGTTGTGATGTTTGGGGTATGCTTACAAGTATAAAATCTCTCAGTGGAGAGCCTATATGCTTATGGTTACCACCAAAATATAAAGAACCTAACACATCAACCTATGTTCAAGGTGTAGAGGTTGCTAATGACTTTCTCGGGGAAATTCCAAGCGGATTTAATATCATTGAATTGCCATTTACAAAATATTTAATGTTTCAAGGCGAGCCTTTTGCTGAAGAAGATTATGGTGAAGCTATTGAGATTATACAAAGTTCAATCAATAAATATGACCCAACAACTATTGGCTACCAGTGGGATGATGAAAGTCCTCGTATTCAACTTGAGCCAATTGGAACAAGAGGTTATATAGAACTTCGAGCTATCAAGTAAAAGTTTATTATGAGCAAAACCTTTATCTAAATGATAAGCCCTAACCTATGAATAAAATAACTTTAATAAGTTACAACAGCTGTGCCAGTTCAATTTTGGCACAGCTGTTATTTTGCCTACACACCCACTATATCCCAGAAGCAGAGCGGAGCAGTGCCGTTAGGTTGGCACTGCTCCACTTTTACATAACTTTACTAATCAAGCTTTATAAGCCTATTTATAATATTTTCTTCAATCATTTTTTGATTAGATGCCGTGAGCTCATTTGACGTGCGCACCACCACTGTGCCAATAACAGTATGTGAGCCCGATGCGAAAGCTGTGCCGTCAAATGCAGATAAATACTCATTGCGTTTTTCGGCGTCCTCTGCAGTAGTATAAACTTCAATACTACCGCCTGCATTTGTTGCTTTTTCAATTAGCGTTGTTCCGTAAACTTGGCTTTGGTCTACAAGGTCGCTTGAGAAGAACACGGTTGAGGTATAACCACCCGCTTTATTCAAGTTGCCATTCGGGTCGTTATCTTCGGTTACAGCCGCTAAATCTACAATGTTGTCAACATCTTGTAAGCACTCAATTATGTAACTTTCTGCCGGTGCATTTACAAGGGCATATTGCGCAATACTGTTTTCAAGTTGCAATTGCTTTTCAGATAAATTTTTTATTGCCGCACTATAATCTGCGGATGTAATATCATCTGTTTGCGTGTTTATTTCATCTGCTGTGGCTAACATTTCCGGCACAGCTAATTTTTCAGCTCTTGTCTGTGTTATAGCAGTTTCAAGTTCGGGTATAAGTGTTTCATCAAGAGCGGTTTCTTTGCCGTCTATTAATGCTTGTGCCGTTTCAATTGCGCTGTCAAGTTCTGCATTTTTCTGCTCTAATGTAGCAACTGCATCATCAAAATTTTGTATAGATTCAATCATCAAACCGCAATACTCCGCTTGTGATGCACTGTCTTTATAATCTCCAAGTTCTTCGTAAATAGCCAGTGCCGATGTATAATCGCCACTTTCTTGAAACTCTAAAGCCTTGTTGTAATCACTGCTTTTGCAACCATAAAAAAACACACTAATAACTAAAATAAGCACTACAATAATAATCTTTTTCATTTTCAAACACTCCTATAATTATAAATTTAATGTGAAAGCGTTATAAATTATTGTGAATAGCTTTATTTATAATGCTCAACACTGTTTTTAGGGCAATATACCCCTAAAATGATTATAGGGCAATTTCACCCTAAAATCAATAGGGATATTTGCCATAATTATAGTGGGTGATATGTATGGATAGATTAAAGAAATTAAGAAAAGAAAAAGGTTTTACACAAGTGAAAATGCAACATTTAACAGGCATAGACCAAAGTGATTATTCTAAAATTGAGAATGGCAAAAGATATTATACATTTGAGCAATGCCGTAAAATAGCGCTTGCGCTTGGCACAAGCATGGATTATTTGGCAGGCTTGACCGATGAAGTGAAGCCATATCCACGCAAAAAATAGAGATGCAAAGTTTGGAGCAGTGCCGTTTAGTTGGCACTGCTCCTTTTTCTTTGTATGCTTAGTTAAAGCATACAACTCACGCAAAAAAATCACCTGCCTTAGTTGACATTAATTTGTATATCTCCGTATTAGTATTAACCCTATTCGTAAACGGCACAAGATTGCTACCATACCGAATAAGCCCACAACCTGCATCAGCATTGGTTATATAACTAAGTTGCTCACCCGAAATATTAAGCAATTTCGCAAGTTTTTCTCTGTCACTTGGTGCTTGGTTAAGCAACACAAGAAACTCACTGTTTGAAAGCATTGAACTTGCAAGCGGAGAAAGCAAAAGACTCTCCACATTTTGGGTTATCGCAGTCGGGAACGCATTGCGCTTTCTAAACCTGCGCCATGCGGAGTTGAAAAATTCGGCGCTGTGTTCATTTTCAAACACAACGTGGAACTCGTCAATAAACAAATGAGTGCGCTTGCCTTGCTTGTGGTTTTGCGCCACCCTGTTTATCATCGCATCGGTAATTACAAGCAAGCCCATTGTTTTTAGCTGTTTGCCAAGGTTTGATATGTCATAAACCACAAACCTATTTTTCGTGTCCACGTTTGTTGGGTGAGCAAATGCGTCAAGGCTGCCCTCTGTGAAAATCTCGAGAGCAAGCGCAAGGTCTTTCGCCTGTGGCTCTATCTGCTCCAGTAGCTTTTTGCGCAAAAAGTGTAACGTTGGCAATGCGCCGCCGTATTTGTAATCTCTGTAAATCGCCGCTGTGCACCTGTCAATAATGCTCTTTTCATACGGGCCTATGCCTTTTTTATCGAGTTGCTCGAACAACGAGAGGATAAATTCAGACTTATCAATTACAGGGTCGCCACCGTCGGAGTAGCCGTCCACCATGTCAAGCGCGTTGATATAATCGCCACTGCCTGCCGCAATTTTTATCACGCTACCGCCGGTTTTTTCAGCAAGTAGGCGATACTCATTTTCAGGGTCTGCCACGAGAATATCATCGTTTGTGAACAGCGTTAAATACAAAATCCACTGCTTTGCCGTAAGAGATTTACCCGACCCCGGCACACCGAGGTGAAACGCATTTGGGTTCATTAAATTTGCCTTATTACAAAAAATAAGATTGCGTGAAATTGCATTTTCACCGCAATAAACGCCTTTTTCGTCACGTATTTCTTGCACGTAGAACGGCATAAAAACGGCTGTGCTTTCTGTTGTCAGCGTGCGCAGTGCATCAATTTTGCGCACACCAAAGGGCAGTGCTGTTTGCAAGCCGTCAAGTTGCTGATATTTTAAAGTAGCAATCTGGCAAAGGTGCTTTCTCGCTGTTGATTGAAGTGAATCGGTGTCGGTATCAAGCTGTTCTTTTGTGTCTGCCGTATGCACAAGCGTAATCACGGCAAACATCATGCGTTGGTCACGAGTTGTCAAGTCGCTTAAAAACTCCTCTGTTTCTTTGCGCTGCAACGTCATATCATATGGTATGCGTGCAGAAAAATTGTTAGCGTTGTTTTGCCTACGCTGAAAGTTTGCTATATTAGTTTCCACACCGAGCAAACGGCTTTCAACCTCACGCACCGCCTCGTCAGTTGGCACGGGGATAATGTCCACCGACAGCATTAGATTGCTGTTGAGAGAGCAGAGTTCACTGACAAAATCGTCCTTTATATAGTTTGCGAACTCTTTTAAATACAGCACTCTGCCGTATTTTTTGCCCATTTTGAAATAGTCGTTTTGTATGTCAAAACTGTCTGGGCAAATGTAGTCTTTAAAATCATGCCCACGTTTGGCAGTGGAGGAGAGGTCGAGTGCAAAGTCGCTCTCTTCACCGCTTCTGTAAAAGTCGTACAAAATGCGCAGTTTTTCAAGCGCTGTTACCTCTGTGCATTTTGAGCCAAGGCGTGCAAACTGTGCCGTTAAATCGGCGCTGACACGTGCAAAATATGTACGTGCTTCCTCAATGTTTTGCTTTGCAACGGTTATTGTTAAGTATCGCTCTTGCACCATTGCTTTTTCTCCTGTTGATTTTGAGAGCAGAATGTCATTCCACTCTTTGCGGTAAATGTCAAGTTCATCGCCCTTTAACTCGCCCAAAATGGACTTTTTAAAATCATGCTCATTGAGTTTGCGATTGTTAATTGTAATTTTAGCAGAAGAGCCGCTGTCAATGGCGTTTAAAATCTCTGAGTATTTCAGAAACATGCTTTCTCTGTCAGCACGGTCTGCAATTGTGTAGTTGATGTCCTCAAATTTAAACGTCTTTGCAAATTTGCCACCTGTTTTAAAAATGCCGTCTTGCCATAGGCATTCAATGGGGATAGTTTGCTGTATACTGCGTGGTATCGTAATTTTTTCCTTGTCTTTTCGCAGTGCTGTTTTTAATGTTTTCATCATAGGCTTTTTCTCCTTTTTCTGTTTGTTATGCTTTTTCTGCGTTTGCGCCTTTTATATGTGTGAGTTTTGGGTTTTTCTTTTTTGGGCAGTAGCAAAAATTTTGTCATTTCATAATAGAGGTTTTCGGGTTTAAAAATCAGCTTGCTGTTTGTTAAAATTTGAGATTTCACCCAAGCAAGCAAAAATTGCTCTGCCATCATGCCGTTGTAGCGAAAAAAACCGCCTGCGGCGAATGGGGCTGCACCTAATATGCAAACCCAACTTACTGTTTCTATGCCAAAATGTGGGCTTAGCAAAAAGTACAAACCGACCGCCACAAGCATGGCAAAGAGTGAAAAAACACACTGCCTTGAGGATAAGCCGAAAAACATGCTTTCGGTGTAGTGGCGGATTTCTTTGTTTATTTTAATTTCCATTTGCGTTCCTTTCATGATATAATTTTCTTATCAAAAAATTGATGATTGAGGGACTAATATGCCAATTTCAGATTATTACAAATGCCAGCCTGAAAATGTTGTAAAAAACATAATGCCGTTAATTGAGTACATAAATGCGAATTATCCAGAGGCTGTTTTTGACGAGCAATACTCAGCGAAAACATACATTCCGACATATCGACTTAACGATTCATACGTTGCGATTGGTTGCCGTAAGCACTATATTTCTATCTATTTTGGGACACAGGGTGTCGCTGAAATTGTGGCAAACGAAACACCCTATTGCAGAGCACTTAAAGGCTGTGTGAGCCTATCTTACAAAAGGGCTATTCCGTATGATGCAGTTTTTAAGGGCATTGATAAGTGCTTTAAATAGTGCGAATATACGCTATAAACCGAGCATTTCCCGAACGCTTCTATCAGCCATTTTCACGCACCCAACAAGCACAAGCATATTAAAAATCACGCTCGTAACATAGTTCCAAACTATCGTTATGGGCGCAGTGCCTGCCGCAACATCGGGCGAGGTATCTGCGAAAACCGAGAAGATAATGCACGCTAATACGATGATTACACCCTCTAAGCACACGGCGGCAAAACTTTTTAAAAAGCTTTTCCCCATGAACTGTGTTGGCTCGCCTGCAAAGCTTGACAGCGGTATTGGTGCAAGTGCAATGTACAAATACAGCTTGAAAAATCTGCCGTATACCGTCATAATCATCACAAGTGACAGCACTGTTATAAACAAACTGCCGATAATTGACACCGCCCAAAGTGGTATGCTCTCGAAAAAGCCACTATTTTCAATTGCGGTTACAACTTCGCTCGGCAGTACATTTTGCTGTGCACCGCCAAAGCCTGATGTGTCCATTATGGTTGCGATAGTTCCTTGTGCAATTGCGATTAATGCAAGCATGAAGTCTAGCCCATAAATGATAAGCGAGCGTGCCACGATGAAGCGAACAAGCACTTTTGCGGCATGTTCGGGCTTTTTGAGTTCTGCAAAACTGCCACACGTTTTAACAACACCTGCCGCAAAAAACAGCACGAGCAAACCAAAGCCTATGCCTTGAAGTGCGCCGTTAATTGTCACCATAACTCGCCAAATGTCACCACCACGAAACACCTCGGGTGAGGTTGAAATAATGCTCCAAATCTCGGAGAGGTAGCCGTTCCATGTTTCGAGTGCTCCGTTTAGGTTTTGCGCAATCCAGTTGTTACTTTTTATTTTTATCACCTCTTTACGTTAAAAATTGCCGAGGTTAAACCCCGACGATTAAATCCAATATTTCTTTAGCAAAGGTGATGACAAGGCCGCCTGCCAGTGTTAAAAAGCCGTTTGAGCGTTGGCTTGGGTCGTGGCTTTGCAGTGACAAACCCACTTGCACAACACCCCAACCGAGTAATATCATGCCAATGGCACGGATAAGCCCGAAGATGAAGTCGCTTAGGTTGTTGACTACTGCGAGAGGGTCGGTTGTGGTGGCAAAAGCAGGGGTTGTAAATAAGGTTGTGCATAGGATAATTGCGACATAGAGAGCAAAGGCTGACTTTGCGGTTTTGACTGACTTGCTGCTTTTTGCAGAGTTGCTTTGCGTGTCTAAATTAGTGTTTTGGTATTGCTCACTTGTGCTAAATTTTTGCTCGCTTACATTAAAATTTTGCTCCCCAGTTTTGCCAATTTGCTGTGATAATTTGTTTTTGTTTCTCATACAATCTCCTTTAAAATTGTTATGAGGGTGCTTTCGACATTGAAAGCACCCTCAAATTTAATAAATCCCCAAACGTTAAGCGATAAATAAAATCTTGTTACGTAGTTAAAGTTAAACTTTTAAAATTGCCGCTTTTCAAAACACAATTTTATATATATAAGTCAACTAGCACTCCAAAATCTCATAATCACCCAAACGCTCAGGGTCGAATACAATATCATCTTTTGCCGTTTCGCCTGTAACTTCGGCATAATCATAAGGCTGTGCGCCGCCGTCCTCGGTGTGCCGAATATTTCGGTGAGACAGCAAATTAATCTTGCCATCTTTCATAGGGCGCTCACCACGCACGAATAAAATTGCACTCTCGTTTGGCAATAAGCGCACTTCATCAGGCGTCAACAGTTCACGTGCATTTTTCTGTACACTCGTGGAGTAACTGCCACTGCGCCCTTTGCTGTGCGAGTGGTTTTTAACCGTAATTGTTTCTTTGCCAAGCAATTCCGAAACATACTTGTGCGTTTCTTTTTCGTTACCGCCAAGGTAAACAAACGAGTCGCACAAACCAACAAGCGATTCCCACGCACTGTCTTTGTAAATCGCCTTAATTTGCGCCAAGTTTTGCAGTATAATGCTACAAAAAATGTTGCGACTTCGCATTGTCGCCAGTGCCGATAAAAACTGCTCTTTTGGTAAGGCAAGATTTGCGTATTCGTCCATTAAGCAATGCACAGGCATGGGCAACCGCCCTTTGTGCTTTCTGTCCGCTTCAAGGTACAACGTTTGAATTAGCTGCGAATAAATCATGCCGACGAGATAATTCATACTGCTGTCGCTGTCCGGCACAAGGCAAAAAAGCGCTGTCTTTTTCTCGCCAAACTCGTGCAAATTTAGCTCGTCTGTAATAGTAAGCCGTGCAATTTGCGGAATGTTAAATGCCGCAAGGCGAACACCAACGCTAACCAAAATTGATTTTGCCGTCTTGCCGGCAGATTGGCGATAAATTGCATATTGTTTCACTGCAATGTGGTCGGGCTCTCGCATGGCAAGCCGTGAGAAAAGAATGTCAAGCGGCGATTCGTAGTCCTCCTCATTTTCCTTAACCTCAGCCGCCACAAGCATTTCAAGCACTGTCGAAAAATTCTGTTCCTCGGGTGGCGCCTCGTGGTAAAGGTACAAAACAAGCGCTTGCAGTAGTGCGGTTTCGCTCTTTTCCCAAAACGGGTCGGAGTTCGTAGAATTTGGCGGTGTTGTGTTTTTTATTAAGTTATTAATAAGCTGTAACACGTCTTTATCGCTGTGCAAATATGCAAGGGGATTATAGCAAAAAGATGTGTCGGGGTTTATTAAATCGAACACTTTAACGGCATAGCCTTGCTGTTTTAAAAAGCCGCCTGTTTTGCGTAGCACCTCGCCTTTGGGGTCTGTAATAATCAGCGAAGTGTTGCACTGCAAGACGTTTGGAACAACGTAGCCACGTGTTTTACCTGCGCCACTGCCGCCGATTACAAGCACGTTTAAATTGCGTTTGTGCCTGTGTCCGTCTAGCCCCATAGCAAAGTTTTTAGTGAGCAATAGGTTTTGCGACACAGGCTTTTGCCGAAACTTAGCGCAAATTTGCCGAGCGTTGCCCCAGTAGGCACTGCCGTGTTCTTCGCCCATGCGTGTGTTTGGCTTGTGCGACAAAAAAAGCCCTACGCAAACAGCGTAGAGCAAAGTGCAGATTAAAATCATGCGTGGAGTGTGGGATGTTATGCTTAGTGCTGTTGGGTTTGCAATGGCGGTGTTTAATTTGTTAAGCAGTTCTATCAAAGACATGCCTTGCTGATACACACTGCCGAGGGCAAAACCGCAGTACAGCACAAGCGATAGTGGGATTAGGTATATCCATTTTGGGGTGTTTTTTTGGTTAATGTTATCACGCTCCTTAAATATTTTATTATTAACCTGTTTGTTTTTTTATTCTTATTTTGTTTTATTATAACTAATATTATTGTCTATCATTAAAAAAAACTTGTGTTTTTGCGAATTATATAATATAATTTAGCTATAAAAAAGCAATACTTTTAAACAAAAAATTATGGAGGTGCAAAAATGTCAAAATTTAGAGTTGTTTTTGAAGGTGAACCACAAGATGAATTGTACGATACATATGAGGAGGCAGAAGAAGCAGGGCTTTATATGTGTGGTTGCGCAGATCTAGGTGCAGAAACATTGCATTTATCCAATCCAGGTGACTATGATTATGATGAAAATGACGAATATGAGTTTAAAGTTGAAAAGATTAATTAATTGAAAGTATAATTATACACAATAAGGTTAAAATAGCATATGGTAATAACTTATAATTGAGCAAGGCTAACAGCTAATTTACTAGCTGCTAGCCTTGTTTTTTACAACATATAAGATGTCGTACCTTACGCCGCAATTTCCTTGCAATTCCTATACTTTGCTTTCATAAGTTTCATCATAACTGCGTCAATTCCATCGGTGTATCTATCTGCTGTTATATACTCATCACGCAAAGCATTTAGCGCATTCCTTGCCCATATAAATTCTTCATCATTTAGGTAGAGCTTGCCGTTTGTGGTTTTTCCAATGCACAGTATAAACTGCCCAAGTGGCATAAAGTTTTCGCCGTTTGCGCGCTTTGCTTTAAAGGTTATGTGTAGTGCCACAAGCAGCATGTTTTTCTCAATTTCACCCATTTTAAATAGACGTTTTTTCATTGCTGTGCCCTCGCTTTCTGTAAAAAAAATTAGCTTTGAGCAAAGCATACTACAATGCCTTGCTCAAAGCTAGTGGGTAATTGAAAATAAAGTGTTAATTTTGAAGTTGTGGGGGTTTTATTCACCACGTAATCTTAATTTAAGTTCATTTTTTACAAATTCCAAATCACTATTGCTTAAAAGTGGTATTAACGAGTTAATTTCCTCGATAGGTTTATCCCACCATTTAAATTTAAGCATAAGTTGTATTAATTCATCATCAAAGCGTTTTCGTGTTGGTTTTGCAGGGTTTCCCACAACAATGGTGTATGGCTCAACGTCGCTTGCCAACACACTGTTTGCCCCAATAATTGCACCATCGCCCACTGTCACGCCGGGCATTATCGTTAAATTTTGCCCAATCCAAACATCATTTCCTATTACAGTATCGCCTTTAACAGGCATTTGCGATAAAGGTGGAACATCTTGATTCCAACCCTCTAAAATATAAAAAGGGAAAGTAGAAACAGCACTCATCTGATGATTTGCACCATTCATAATAAAATTAACACCGGCGGCTATCTGGCAAAACTTTCCGATAATAAGTTTGTCGCCGTAAAATTCATAGTGGTGAGTGACGTGGCTCTCAAAATCTTTATCAGAAAAATATGTAAAATCACCGACTATAATATTAGGATTTGTGATTGTAGGTTTAACATATATCACATTGTCAAAGCCATTAACAGGATAAATGACATTAGGATTAGGTGTTTTGCCATCATTCATAAAATCAGCCTTTCTACTCATAATCTTTACCACAGTATAGCATGTTATTTGCTTGTTTTAAAGACTAATTTAATTTACCACATGGTTATACTATAACCCCAAAACTCACCTAGCCGGCTTTGTAGCACGTGGCGCACGTGATTTTTGCTTTGTGCTTTTGCCTTTACCCATGCTGTTCGCATTTTTACTTTGTGCAAATCGTATTTCGCTTAGCTCTTTTTTTACAGACGGCTTTTCACCCTTTGCTCGCAAGTCATCAGCCATTTGGGTTTGTGAGGAGCTTTGCTGTTTTGAGGAACGCTCTGACGGACTCACGCTCGCACTCGCCGCCGTAGTAAAATTTGTGACTACCTCGCCGTTTTGGGTTTGGGGTGAAGTGGGTGAGCTTGTTGTAAATGCGGCTTGTGTAGTAGCGTTAACTGGCTGTGACAAATTAGGTTGTAACGGCTGATTTAATTGCTGTGACGTGCCTATTTTTTGTGCTTGATTTGCTTGCTGTGAGTTGCTGTTATCAAAACCTTGCACCTGTGCATTACCGCCATTTTGCAGTGCCGCACTAACGCTTTGTTTTTGCTCGTCAACGCTGCTTGTCACATCTTCCACAACTGCGCCGCCTGCCTCGCTCTTTATAAAATCTATCGA
>CAYJNL010000050.1:0-11676 GCA_964371675.1 uncultured Bacteroides sp.
ACAGAGAACACCCCATCACAGGTGAGTGGGACTTCCACCGTGGCATAGACATGCCGGCACCTTATGCAACACCAATCCTCGCCGCCGCTGACGGCACAGTAACCGTGGCAAATGCAACCGACAGTTGGGGCTACTCTTGGGGCTATTACGTGAAAATTGACCACGGCAACGGAATGACGACACTTTACGCACATTGTTCTTCCGTTGCAGTGCGCCCAAAACAACAGGTTAAAAAAGGTGAAGTTATTGCGTATGTTGGTAGCACAGGCGGCTCCACTGGTAACCATTTGCATTTTGAGGTGGAGGTTAATGGGCAGCTTGTTAATGGGGAGAATATGTTTTAACTATATGGTTTTACCGATTTTTTTAGCAACTGAATTTAAATAAAATTCAGTTGCTTCTATAGTCTTTAACAGTTCTTTAGAACTGCCTTTAACCTTTACTTTTCCGGTATTACCTTCCCATAATAAATTCTTCTTATCAGTTGTCAATTTTATTAGCTTGCTCATTGATAAAGTTAATAACATTTTGTATTCATCAGATTTACAATTATCAAATGTTGTTTCTAATTCATACAATTTTTGTAAATTGCTTAACATTTCATTAAGTTTTATTGCATTGCTAAATCCTATTTTAGGCTTCGAAAATTTAGCATACAATAAGCTTACTATAAAAAGTAAAAAGTAGAACACAAGATATATCACAAATACTAATATAATTAACAAAATGTAATGCCACCACGTAGTCACATTTTCATTAGATAAACTGATAGCAGTAAATGCTAATGATAAAACACTCGAAACGATTTTTCTATAATCTTGATGAATGTATTTTTCCACTTTTGTTGTTTCCTCCTCTTTCTTAAAATTATTTAATTTTTTAAATGATACCATATTTATGTAATTCATCATAAATATATTTATTATCATTCACTTTGTTGTTATCGTCAAAATTATTTTGTAAATTTATAAAATGCTTGCACAATTTAATAATATTATTGTTTTTCTCTATTTCTGCTGTTTTTATATTTATACTAAATTGGTCTAAACTCCTATTTATTAATCTCTTCAAGTCATTATTTCTATCATTCAATTGAACAATGAAAAATTTCACATAGTCAATGGGTATTCCAACCATACAAATACTTAAATTATCAAATTCCATCCCTTCAATAATACCGTTGTCCGGCATTGACAAAAGCAAAACTTTTATAAAATCAAATATTGTTAATGGAATTACTTTGCACTTAGGGTTTAACACTCTTTTTATATCTTTTTTGGAAAGTTCCAGTCCTGATGACATGTATTCTTTATATTTTGTTTTAGCCGAATTAACTAAGTAATTTCGAAACCTACCCCTGCAAGGTTTTTGGTTATTAACAAAATTATTTGCTATACAAACATCATCATAAATGCTTTGCAAAGCATTTGACTTGCGTATGGCTTCCATATTTTTGTTTGATTTTGTTTTAATTAATTTTTTCATTTTGTTACTTCCTTTTAATTATATTTTATGCTATTTATTAATTAATTATTATAAAATAAATAAACATCTTAAATCATTCTCTCCGAATAGCCTCAAGCGCAGATATTCTACTTGCCTTATTTGCCGGAGCAATACCTGCTAAAACCCCTATAATAGTAGATAAAATAAGCGCTAACACTGATAGCCACATCGGAACTATGCTTATTTTTGAGCCCTCGCTCATCATCATTCCCATGTTTAGCTGTGGCAAAAATTCTGCGCCTGTGTTTAGTGCAAAACTTATTACATAGCTCATTGCAATGCCAACAATTCCGCCCGACAAGCCTATCATTGCCGCCTCCAGTAAAAACATGTCTCGTATTTTTGGCAATTCGCATCCAAGCACTTTCATTACGCCAATCTCTTTTGTTCTTTCGTAAATACTCATAGTCATTGTATTTGCTATTGAAAGTGCCGCAACAAATAGCGATACACCGCCAAGTGCGCCTAAAATTAACTGTATCATTTGCGATTGCCCTTGCATGTTTTCACGTTCACTCTCTAATGAATAAACGCTGTAACCCATATCTTCAATCGCTGTTGTCACGTCTGCTACATTGTCAACTTTATTCACTTTCACCACAACTTCACTGTATCCGCTAGTGCTTGTCTCTTGCGGTTTTATTTTATTTTCACGCATATATTGTGCCTCTAGGTTTTTTAAAACGTCTAAATCTAAAATTAAACCTTGTGATGTAACATAATGGCGTGAATAATCCTCATTTAAAACTCCGACAACATCTATTGTATAACGGATATTTTGCGTGTTTTCTTCGCTATATGGTTTTAAATTAATGCTTATTTTTTCGCTCTCAATATCCACAAAAGGCTCTATAATATCACCATTCATGTCCGTCATGCCTTGCCCAATATAAGCATCGTCGCCACGTCTTTTTGTGTCGGCAAAGCTGTATGCAGTGAACTCGCCTGCAATCACAGGAATTTTCAACGCGCTATCGTCTTTTATCGTGATATCTTGCTGTGGCAAATATTCACCGCTTTTTAAAGTGTATCCAAGCAATTCCACAGCCTCTGATTTTATGCCAACAATTGACGTATTACCGATATATCTGTCTTTTTCACCAGCCAACAATTCTGCATTTAAATATTGCGATTGATAAATGGGAGATGCCACGACAACATTTTCTATCTCTTCAATTTGAGTTATAACATCATCTGTAAGTGGTGATATATCGGAGTTTTGCATACCCCAATTATAAATTTGCACGGCGGTTAAATCTCCCCATTGAGAGAGCATTTCTTCGAAACCTACATTTATTGCAATGCCAAGCGACACCATCACAATTATTGAGCATGTGCCTACAACAACACCTATTACAGTTAAAATGGTTCTGCCTTTTCTACGCCTTAAATTTTCAAAACTAAACGATACTAAATCAGATATCTTCATCATCGTCGTCCTCAAGTTCCAATTGTGATTTTAAAATTTTAGCCTTGTGCTTTTTATTAACAATTAAAACAACAGCGATTAATGCGCCTATTATCGCAAAAACAATTAAACCCCAAAGCCATTCCGGCATTCCCTCGCTCTCAGCTTGCTCGAAATCATCAAAGCCGGGAGTCATTATATTTCCACCTGTATTCATCTCAACAGGCGTAAACGAATACTGCTGTGTATGCGTTTGCACTGCACCGTTAATATCCTCATAACTTATGAGGATTTCACCAAAAACAGGAGATGTATCGTTAGCATTTAAAATAAAATCAACACTGCCCTCTGTTCCGCTGTTTAAATTCCCTATGTATTGCACTTGCCCGGGCTCTGTGATATTGCCTGTAACTTCTGCTGATAAATTGTACAAAATGCCCTTGCCTTTATTCACAAAACCAACGGTGATGTAGCTGTCTTGCCCAACATACACTTCTGTTGGCATTTCAGAGCTTGTAAAGCTAAATCTATCGGGTTGCTCCACTGCCACGGTTATTATTTGGCTTGATGTGAGCTGCACATCAGTGCCCTCGACATAGTAGGTGTAGTTCACAGTGATATTTTCAATTCCTGTGGAGGCACTATTACTTGCTTGCAATGTGAAATTGTCGCCAAAAACACCACTTGCCACTACATTTTTATGCAAAAAAACATTGCTGCCGCCTGCAAGCACTAAATTAGACGGCAAGGTAATTGACGTCATAACGTCAACTAAGGCTTGTTCGTCACTTGTGTTAAAAGAGCTTATTGACAAATTGAATATTTCACCGGCATTCACTGCAGTATTGCCGTAAGACGAAGATTTCACCATTACAACTGGTTGTGTAGTGGAAATTTCCTCGGGGTTTAACATTTGGCTCATGCCTACTGATACGTTTTGCATTGGAACTGAAACATCGTTATAGGCTAAATCGAAAGCCAAGGTGTTTTCGCCACCTAAGTACGTTATATCGTTAAAAATAACGGCATATTCCAAAGCTCCGTTTACAATTTTAGGGCTTGTAAAACCTATATCACCAAAAGTCGGGCTTGAAAAAGAACTTGTTGAGGTTATTTTTGCATTGGCAATATTTCCATACCCGTCTAATTTTGTGGGAATTGTATTTAATCTGCCATCACGAAGTGCAATTATTATTTGGCATTTTTCCCCCACTTCAACACGCTGTAATTCTGCACCTACGGCATTTTGTACGGTGTATGCGGTGACAGCCAAGCTACCTGTGGCAGGAGTTGTGCTGTTATCTGAATTTGTGCTTACAGTAACCGAACCGGAAGTGATTATTTTTGTACCGTCTGCTGTGTTTGTAATGTGTAAATCATAAGTTCCACTGTCTTTTGTTGTGGCTTTTTCAATAGTGTAATTTTCATTTGTTGCACCGCTTATCAATACATTGTCTTTGTACCATTGGTAGCTTAATGTGCTTGTGTTTGGCACGCCCTCGGCTATTGCATAGAGGTTTAGTTTTTCGCCCTCTTTTATTTGAGTTAAAATTTCAACTTGTTTTAGTAAGTTGATTGTGGGTGTGCTTGTTGTGTTCGCTATGTTTTGTGTGTTTTGCAAATTTTCAACCTGTGCATTCTGTGTCACTGCCACCGATGGCTGTATCTGTGTTGTTTCATTTTGAGAAATTGACGAAGATGTATCGTCCGCAAAAGTTGTTGTACTGAAAATCGCAAATAATATTATCGCAATAAACACCGCTGTTATTTTATTTGTTTTTTTATTGTTACAAATTTTCATCAATTTCTTCTCCTTGAGTGTTATTTTCTGCTTGAGAATTTTCTATTACCGCATTAAATAATTGCTTTGGTTTATGTATTTTTTCGTGTTTGAGCACTTTGCCATCTTTAATTGTTATAACTCTGTCGGCACATTCGGCTAAATTTGTTTCGTGAGTTACCATTATAAAAGTTATGCCGTTTTCTTTTGTCAATTTTAAAATGCTGTTCATGACTTTTGCGGTAGTCTCACTGTCTAAATTGCCTGTGGGCTCGTCCGCAAAAATAACTTTTGGCTTACTTGCAAATGCACGTGCAATGCCTACACGCTGTTGTTGTCCGCCACTCATTTCTGTCGGTTTATGAAAAAGCCGTTTGCCAAGCCCCATTGTTTTTAGTTGTTTTACCGCTAAAAATTCTCTTGTTGTTTTATCAATGCCCTTGAACATCATCGGCAGTGCAACGTTTTCAACTGCTGTTAATGTGGGCAGTAAATTGTAACTTTGAAACACAAATCCCAAATTGTTTTGCCGAAATTTCGCAAGTTCATTTTCATTCATAGCGGATATTTTTTCATTGTTTATGTATATATCGCCTTTTGTGGGTTTTTCAAGCCCTGCCAATTGGTTCAAAAGTGTGGATTTACCGCTGCCGGATGCGCCCACTATACAGCAAATTTCACCTTGCTGTATTTCGATATTCACATCGGAGAGCGCAACAATTTTTTCTGCGCCAACACGATATACTTTGCGTAGGTTTTCGGTTTTTATTATGGGCATGATGTTTTATCAAACCTTTCACTTAAATCCCTTGAAGTCAGAAATGTGAGGATATATTTTTTTGTTTGGCGTTTCGTCTTTATAGTAACTTGCATAACATGATTTATAAAACAATACACAAACAGTTGTAAAGAAAACAATATATGTATTAGAAAAAAAATCTAGTTCTACACCAAAAAATCTATTTCCAAGTGCGAAAATTGCACATACATATATTATTGTAAAAAGCAAGATTTTGCCAAGCAAGATAGAATGCTTTTTAAAATAATTGAATTTTTGGGTTCGTAATTCGATTAAGACTTCAATTTCTTTTGGGTCAGTTATTTTATTATCTTCAAATATCGGAATTCTGCCCTTTATTATGTAATTCCAATCAACTGTTTTATCAGCAAAAAAATCCGTATAATTCCAAATTGCACCTGCAAAAGTTCCAAAGTAAATGATAAAATCTGACAAGTAGTTTTCTATTTTGCAATCCATATTAAATAAGTTAACAAAAATAAATGCAACTATGCTACTTGTAAAGAAATAGGTTAATACCCCTGAAACATGCCATTTTTTGATTGAATTATTAATATTATTTTCAAATTTTTTATATGATTCAACGGAAGATTTTAAATCAGGCAAAAACAAATGAAGTTTATTTGCAACATATAAAACATAAAAAAAACAAAAAACAGTACACATGGCAAATAAAAATAAAACTACAACAATAGTAAACCTTACCACAATATCTCTAAGTTCATCATAGGTGCTTTCACTGTTTATATCCAGTACTAAGAGCGAAAAAGATAATATTAAAAACGCAACTATAAAACATTGAAAATATGCCCTTTGAACATTTATTTTCAAATATTTAATTAAATTAGTTACATTACAACGAGTATTTAAATAATTAATCATCTCCGCATTAAAATAAAAATTTTTTGTTCTATCTTTAACATAACTAAACATACTAATCCCTCTTTTATTAATTAATATTTATTCTCCCAAATTTTTCATACAAATAATTCTCGCAAATATAAACTCCAAAGCAAAATGCTGTTAAAATAATCATCACAGCAACGCTCTCTGCCTTATTTTCAAACATTGCACATGCGTGAAAAGCAGGATAAACGCTAATCCATTTTGCCATTTCAAAACCTGTTATACTAAGCAATAACGGTAAAATAAAAACACCGAGAGTACAAAACACTGCCGCAAACATATTGCCAAGTTTTTGCGAGAAAAACAAACTTACACTTGCAATAAATTTTATTGCGATAAACCGTGCTAAAAAATATATTATCAAAAGAAATACAAGCGGTATTTCAAACGCATTACTAAATTCATCTATGCTGTAAACAGGGGCGAAAATTGCACCTAAACCATAGTCTCTACATACAATTATGAATTGCGGCGACGCTGAAATTAACGTTGAAATAACACATATTATCGTTGTAATTTTCAGCTTGTTTTTAACAGTGATACTTCTGCCAAGTGGTGTCGATGCAACAACTTTTACCATACCTGTTTGTTTTTCCATTGCGAAAAAACCTGCAAAGCACAAGATAGTTATAACGCTTGTCAAAAGTGCGTTTATTTTGTCCCTTACATCATAGAAATCAAATAGCGAGAGATATCCGCTTTCATATACAAGCTGTGCCCTCGGTTTTTCACTTAAATCATATAGCTTATGATATATTTCATCGTAAACTTCTTTTTTCTGTGTCAAATTCCAATATGCGCTTAGCGCCATTTGGTATTCCTCGCTTGTAATTTTGCCTGTTTGCAAAGCGTGTTCAAGCTCGTAAATTGGCATAAATTCTGCGCTGAATTCCTCCATTTTTGCAATCATTTCATCGTCAATTGAGCCTTGCAAATTTTTCATATAAAAGCTGTAATAAATTTCTTCGGGGTCTATGTAAGTTTCTGTTGTTACAATGTTATATATGCTGTAAAATGCGAAAATCGCTATAAAAATTATTGCGCCATTCATTATAAAAATTTTATGCCATTCGGTTTTAAAAACACTCGTGTGCACTTTTTTTCTTATAAACGCCAATTTAAAATTAAATATATTTCCGTGCTTTGTGGTGAGATATGCCTTTGAAAAAACCATACAAAACAAAGTGGTGAAAAGTAAAGCACTTACAATTGCCGTTATGCTTTCAACCGTGATAATCGACACGGGATTTGCGAAAAAATACAAATTTCTGTATGAGCCGATAAGTTCGTTCACCCTTAAAAGGCTGATTAAATTTGCATATTTCAGCACATTTAAATTGCTTGTTGCAGGTATAATTGTGCGTATAATCAAATTGAAAAACAGCAGCAAACTTGCACTGATAATGCCTGTTACAGGGCGTTTTGCGCAAAGCATTGCAAGCATTACCCAAAAGCCGGCTATCATCGCCGCCGCCCATTTGACAAGTAAAAAAAGTGCAAAATATTCGCCCACAGATATTTTTAAATTAGAGCGCATTAAAAACGGCACAGATTGTATTGCGCGGTTTAAATCCCCTATTCCGTAGACAAGGTGGCAGTAGGCTAAATTAACGCCATATAGCAAAATTAATACAAAAAGCATACTTATACCAAATGCAAACAATTTTGCAAAAGCCGTGTAAAGTCTGCCATTTGGCATTGAGCGTATGAAGTGGAAAAGTCCGCTGTCACGTTCGTTTCTAATCAAAACAGTGGCGATTAAAAGCATTGCAAAAATTAAAATTAAATCAGTAAGTTCAAAATCAAGTGCTGTAAAAACACCCATTTGTGGCATGTAGTCAATTTCAATTCCATGCATTTCATCGTAGGCTTTAGCAGTTTTTTCAATATTTTTTAAGTCATATCCGTCTTCGCTTTCTGCAAAAATAGAAATACCGGATAATTGATTTGCCTTTGCGTCAATTTCAATTAAATAGTCATCATATCCGTTCACTGTTTCGAACTCTAGTGCTATTTTGTTTAAAAATGTATACTCTTTTGCAAGCGTGTCATTGTAGCGCAGAAAATCTCCGTTTTCGTATATTTCAAAATAATTTTCGAATTCGCTAGCATATTGTTTTCGCATATATTCATCTTGTCTGCCACCGTTCCACGCTTCGATTTGCAAAACACTTTCTATTGTAGAAAGTGCTTTTGCTTTTTCAAGTTGTGAATGGATATAGTCATCTTTTTCATGCATTGTCATATCTTGCAAGTCACTTTGCATAGTGCGGTATGCGCCTGAGGAAAGTGCGCCCTCTGTAGGGTTTGTGATTACCCAAAGCAAAAATAAGTTGATAAGTAAAAGTGCCGCAAGCAAAAGGCAAAATGTGCTTTGACGCCACACCTTAAAAAGCTCGTTTATAGTAAGTTTTATCAAACACATCACCGCCTTTCACTGTTGGGCGTTGCCCAAACCCATTTAGGGCGTTGCCCTAAAAACCCACAACTTTTTGAAAAAAGTTGATTAAAACTTTTAATATAAACTATATTGATTTTTAAAAGCTTAGGTAAAGCCTTGGTCGTCCATCGCAATGGACGAAATTCTATTCACCGAAGATAGAGAGGTAAACGTCTTCTAAGTTGCCGTTTTTTGCGTATTTTTCAATGAGGTCGCTCGGTGGGGCTTTGTCAACAATATCACCTGTTTTTAATAGGATAATTTCCTTTGCCACACTTTCAACATCGCTTACAACATGCGTTGCAACGATAATGATTTTATCTTCGGCAAGGCTTTCAAGAGTTTGCCTTAAACGCACACGCTCTTTAGGGTCAAGCCCTGCTGTTGGCTCGTCCATAACAAGCACTTTGGGGTCGCCAATTAATGCACCGGCGGCAAGTAGGCGCTGCTTCATGCCACCGGAGTATGCGCCAAGTTTTTTATCAAGCTCATTTGTGAGGTTAACAAGGCTTGAAACACGGTCAATTTCAGCTTTCACTTCGGCGTTTTTTATTTCCTTTAATGCACATAGGTACGACAAAAAACGTCTACCTGTAAAGCTCTCGTATAAATTTTGCTGTTGTGGCATATAACCCAAAACACGACGAAAGCGCCTGCCTAAAACAAGCGCATTTTTGCCGTTCCAAAGCACTTTACCTTTTGTGGGTGCAAGGCTTCCGGTAATGATATTTATTAATGTGGATTTACCCGCACCGTTTGGACCAAGCAAACCATATAGGCCGTTCGACAGCTCGAAATTCACGCTATTAAGTGCTTTTTTGCTGTTTTTGCCATTTGTGTATATTTTGGTTAGATTTTCGATTTTTAAGTTATGCACACTAATATCAATGCACCCCTTTTAAATTCGGTTGTTGTTAATTAAATTTAATAATAATTTACTACAGTATCTTCAATAGTATGGTATACAGGGTTATTGTTATAATAGTCTTGTTTTAAAATCATTGAATTTACCGGAACCATTACATCAATTGCCTCTGAGACCCCTTCTAAGTTAGGAACATTAACATTTCCTTCTACAATGTCATTTCGTATTAAATAATAATCATTGTATTCGCCTAATATTTCATAACCTCTTAAATAGCCATTAAATTCATATTCCATGTTCATGTCTGAAACTGAACCATTTTCTTCATTTACGATACATTTAATTGTATTTATAGCTCCGTTACTTTCTGTCAAAACTATATCAATAACTATATTTTTACCATAAACATCATCTAAAAGTGTGGTATCTTCTAAATCGTAAGGTAGTTTAGCAATTTCTTTTTTATTAGATGTTATCAAATCAATAGCATATAAAGTGATAACATTTGCCTCTTCTTGAACCATATCATAAATTTTAGAATTTCGCACAGTGCTTGTATGTTCGCTTTCTGCGAAGTTATAAGAATAAATTTCTTGTTCTTCTTGCGTTTTTAATGAAAATGTCCTGTAAGTAATTATTTGTGTTTCTAGGTTAACATTTTGAAACACTAAATATTCATCAAATGCGCCATATAAGCGATCGTAATAATCTATTTCAGTAATTTTGTTTGTTGCGCCTGTTTCTATATTAATCGAACGGACTTCATAACGAGGATTTGTTTGAGCATTTTCTACAGTTACAACTACAACATATAAATTTTGTGAATCAGCCGCACTTGCTTGAGCTATATGTTCATTAGAATCCAAACTATATAATTCTGTCTTATTAGCGCCATTAAAATCCATTGTCCAAATTCGTCCAAGGGATTTCTCGCCTTGTTCCGGCGTGTAATTGCCGCTTTGCACATATAATAATTTGTTAATGTCAGGATGGCTTATAAGATATGCACCGCCAAATGTATCACTTGTATAACTCGTACATGTTTCATCAGAATGGTTGCAAGAAACATCATCACACAAATACACACGTCTTTTTGTCTCGTAATCAGTGTATAATATATTACCCATCATCGAGTCGCCTAAATGAGGAGAAAACATAATTTCATAAAACCCCTGTTTACTTGATGCCCAAGGTTCATTTAATCCTCCATTTATGTTTGTAACAATTTTCAAGTTGCTACCATGGGCGAGAGTTGTATCATTGTCTATATTATTAATATTTTGAAGTCCACTACATGAAGTTAAAAAAATCATGCAAAGTATTATAATTAAAATCTTTTTCATATAAACCTCTGTTCTGATTTATGTATCATAAAACTGTAAATATAGCAATAAAGCTTGACTACAGCTTTATTGCTATATTTATTAATGTTACTATTCGCGATTAATATTCCAATATTGTGAATTTGTATTAACCGGACTACTCCATGAAACATTGCTGCCGTCACTTGTGCCTGCTGTTGTCATGCATAAAACTGCATCAGGAATTACAAAACCAAACTTGTTAGCTACAAAAGGATTGTTATCCTCATCTATTATTTTAATTGCATAATCGTTGTATGAATTATTAGAAACAGAAAACACTGTGCAGTTGTACGGATTACCAGCCCTATAAACATTTAACGAAAGATTGCTATATCCATTAACAAGAACTTTGTACAAAGATTTTGTAGAATCAAGTGTAACAATCTGCCAACGCTGTGTATATTCACTATTGGTATCGTGGTACACTGTTACGTTCTTTCCGCTTGCAGGTGAATTAGCATAAATATTTAAGTGATAATATTCATTAGCTTTTGTCACTATAGAAACCTTTGTGTTAGTAGGTATTCCGACTAATGAGCGTGTAACCGGAGCAGCAAAACTTGTAACACCTAATGCAGCTAACATCGCAAGTGCCAATACTAAAGAAA
>CAYJNL010000051.1:0-10631 GCA_964371675.1 uncultured Bacteroides sp.
ACCCTGTATTTACGGGGATTTTCCGATTTGTCTTTATTATACTGTAAGGGCACAGCTGCGCATCTGCAATGCTGTCGGTAGGCGTGCCAATGAAGCAGATTCAAGATTGGCTCGGTCACTCGGATTTTGGGACAACGGCCAATATCTACGCACATTTACAGGCGGATAGCAAAGTATCATCAGCACAAGCGCTTGAGTCTCTTTTAAATGTTTAGAAAAGCATAAATAAAGCCTGTAAACACAATGGTTTACAGGCTTTGGCGGAGAAGGTGGGATTCGAACCCACGGACCGGAATTACCCGATCAAACGATTTCGAGTCGTTCTCGTTATGACCACTTCGATACTTCTCCGTATTGTATATTCCGCGAAAGTCCATCAGAAAAATGTGGGAACTTTGCGTGGGAATTTGGTAATAATTAAATTGTAACATGCGAAAAACGGCTTGATATCAACGTTTATTATAGGTGGTTGCTGAGTCTGCAGATGAATTTCGAGTCAGGCTCGTTATGACCACTTCGATACTTCTCCATATTTAATTTTCAAAAACGGTCGTTAAACCGCCCGGCAGAACTACAGGGCAGAACTTAGAAGTTAAGGCGAAATAAATAGTAAAATCAAAACATATTATCGTGAATTTTCGGAGAAACCATGTTGAATTGTTGCAACATTTCGAGTGTTGCACCTTCGACCTCTCGGACAACTCTCCAACTTTAATTTTATTCGTTTTATCGAATAATTTTAATCTTAAATTTTTCAAGCAAAGGCAGTTCTGCCCTACATTTCCCCAAAAAATCCCACACAACTTTAACCCAAAACCGCTTTTTTAATAAAAAGCTGCGATGGAGCATCTTGCTCCATCGCATGGCTTGCTTATACAAAAAGCATACCGTAAATTTCGGACATAAAAAGCACCCTCTAGCACAAAGCTAAAGGGCGAATTGGGTCCAGCAACACGCTGATGGTCGGAGTAGAGAGACTCGAACTCTCGGCCTCTGCGTCCCGAACGCAGCGCGCTACCAACTGCGCTATACCCCGTAAATTTGTTTACTTATTATATAAAACATTGTAAAAATTAAATACCAACTTTTATGCTAAGACATTATATCATAAGCATTTACCTATTGTCAACAAATTTTCTACTAGCTCCACACTGATTTTTTGTTTAGTGTACAATACATATCGGACAAAAATATGAAGTGACACACTAAATTCGATTATGGCCGTTTGTGGCATTTTTTCATAAATACCACTTAACCCCTTGTTAATATGCGACTTTCGTAAAAGGGCTTTTGTAAGTAAACTGAATACAGATAAAAAAGCAATGCTGTGTGCATTGCTTCAGCCTGTCAAAAAAGTCCTTTAACTCTCTCTATTTAAAGGACTTTCTTTGTAAAAGACGGTATAATATAAAATAATCCTTATATCCTGTACGGATTATTTGTAATTTATTTTATGGCGGTGCTACGCACATGATAGTAAAAGAACAATAAATGTAGGCTAGTATAAACCACTTAAAAAATCTTGAGCATGCTTACAATTTTAACACAGGGCACTCTTAGCATTATTATCAAAAAAACAATTGCTTGAAAAGCATAATAAATTAAAAAACCTCCATGCTATTTGCATGGAGGTTTCCATGGTATAAAAAGCTAGAGTGCTTCGCTATTATGGAGCTGCCCCAAAGGCGCCTTCACAAAAAGCGTCGGCAAAATTTACGTCATATGCCACAAAAATACTCTTTAATACACACAGTATTCCCTCGGGTTTTTGTTTCGTTTTATGATTGGTGAAAATTTTGCTCTTGTCATTGCAAAATCTTTGTTTTCGGGTAGGCAGGCTAAAAACAAATTAAAATAACCGTTATCTGCTGTGTAAGCACATTAGAGAGCATAAATTATTTATTATTTATTCTTTATTTTTTTATAATATTTTTCAACAGTAAGCCCTTGCAGTGCCGTTGTAAACATGACAATTGCAAAAACTAAGATTATCATTATGTGGAACTTTTCTTCCGTTAACAAATCAAAAGCTTCTACCATAAGCGCAAGGCTAAGGCCGCCTTTCAGCCCTGCCCATGTAAGTAGTGATGAGAATTTGCCGCAAGTCAGCTTTTCGGGCAGCTGCTTTGACGTTAACGAAACAAGGAATACACCCACAAACCGTGCTGCAATGCCGGCAGCTATGGCTGTTATTATGTACAGCACGTTATTTTCTGTGTATATAAAAATGTTTACAAAGAATATGCCCAAAATTACGTATAAAACTTGGTTTAAAAGGCTGTCAACAACCTCCCAAAAGCTCTTGTAAAGTGTAAAGTCGAATTTTGCTTTGTCCGCAGTGTCGTTTACAAATGTTGCAAAGTAAATGCCGCAAATAACCGCCGCAATGGCGCTTGAAAAACCAAGATATTGACACGCTACGTATGATGCGGAAAGTGCAAACAAGCTTATAAAAATGCGCCTGCAAGCATCGTTTGTGCGCTTGAAGAAATTAAGCATCACATAACAAATTATCAGCGAGACAATGGCCGCACCTATAATCTCTTTTCCTAGTGTGAAAAAGAACGAGCCTGCACTTATTTTTTGTGCAGAGCTTGTAACAGCACTTGAAATTGCAATAAAAAGTGCTATGCCAACGCCGTCGTTAAAGAGTGATTCGCCCTCGATAATCAAAATTAAATCGTCAGACAGACCGACATTTTTTAGTATGCCTGTTGCCGCAATTGGGTCAGTTGGTGATACAATTGCACCAAGTAGCAAGCACTCGAGAAGAGAAAATGTTGTAATGCCGAAAAGACCGAGCACAAAATAAAATAAAAAGCCAAACAAAAACGTTGTTATTGTTGTTGTAACAAGTGCCAAAAGTGAGATTATTTTGCCGTTTTTTCTTAGCTTTCTAAATGTAATTTCGCTAGAGCCTGCAAAAAGCATAAAGCAGAGCACACCATTAACAAGGTACTCGTTTAAATACTCCACAGGGAAACCGCTCGGCACATGCCCCGGGTTAATAATGTACTGCACACCAATATAAAGTATGCCAATAACAAAAGATACAATTAACATAATAATCTCAGGCTGTAATTTTAGTGCTTTTTCGTTAATATACCCCGTAAAAACTATTACACCCATGATTAAAACAAATACAAGTAATGCCATTAATACCCCTCCACAATTATGTGATTTTATTAAAATACCCTACATCATAGAATAGCAAAAATATTGCACTATTTCAATACTTCTTAATTTATGACATTTTGAGACAAAAACTTCTATACAAAATGCACATATATATGCTTTTTTGCAGCTGTTTTTATAAAAAATCATCAAAATGCAGTATTTGTATTGACTAATGCGCTTGTAGCTGTTATACTACAAACAATTAATTAAAAATTTTTAATTAAAATATTCATATAGTCAAATCGGAGGCTAATTTTATGTTAGAAGAAGTATACGAAGTAATAGCAGATACAATTAATTGTGATGTAAGCACATTAACACCTGCCGCAAGTTTGCAAGATGACCTTGGCATTGACAGCCTAGATGCTGTTGAAATCAACATGGCACTAGAGGACAAATTCGGCATTTCTATTTCTGATGAAGAGCTTATGGCGCTTAAAACAGTTGAAGATATTGTTAACACTGTTGCAGAAAAAACAAAATAAAACAACCCCTGCCCGATTGTTGCATTTATTTACAAAATCGGGCAGATAGTTTTTAAAGCTATCTAAATTATAATACTATAATAAAGCTGTGGCGCAATGCAGTTATTCGTCACAGCTACTTGTTTTTATATATACATTAAATATGCCAATAGGGCAATAAGCAGAATGGAGATTACTATGCCACAAATTGATGTTTTAAAATTATGCGAATACTTTGAAAAAAGCAATATTTTCAAGTTTGAATACAGCGTGGGAGACGAAAAGCTTGTTTTGAAAAAAGAGAGCACAGCACAGCCGGTTTATTTGCCGGCACAAAGCGCACCTTTTGCAAACGCACCACAAGGCAGCATACCACAAAGTGTGCAAAGCACAAATTCAAACGTATCAACACAGGAAACTGCACAAGACGACGGCACAACAAAGGTAAAAGCACCTCTTGTGGGTGTGTTTTATGCAGCGCCATCTCCCGAGGAAAAGCCATTTGTAATGATTGGCGACAGCGTGAAAAAAGGGCAAACTCTATGCCTGCTGGAGGCAATGAAAATGATGAGCGAAGTAACATCGCCTGTTGACGGTGTTGTTAAAAATATACTTGTTAATAACGAGGCAGTAGTGGGCTTTGAAGACGTGCTGTTTGAGGTTGAAGAATGTTAAAAAGAGTATTAATTGCAAACAGAGGCGAAATAGCTGTTAGAATTATACGCGCTTGCCGTGAATGTAATGTTGAAACAGTGGCGGTTTACTCTACCGCAGACAAAAACGCACTGCACACACAAATTGCAAACACGTCAATATGTATAGGTGGGGCAAAATCCGCAGACAGTTACCTCAATGTGAAAAATATAATATCGGCGGCAATTGCAACAGGGTGCGACGCTATACATCCCGGTTACGGCTTTTTGTCTGAAAACAGCGATTTTGCACGTCTTTGCACAGAAAACGGCATAAAATTTATTGGCCCGTCACCCGAGACTATCGACAATATGGGCAATAAATCAAAAGCGCGCAAACTTATGAAGAGCGCAGGTGTGCCAACACCACCCGGTAGTGACGGCGTTTTAAAAGACATGGAAGAGGCAAAAAAACTTGCCACCGAAATTGGCTACCCCGTAATGCTAAAAGCCTCCAGTGGTGGCGGTGGCAGGGGTATACGCGTTGTGCAAGAAGAATCAGAACTTGAGGCAAATTACAAGTCGGCATCTTTAGAGGCGCGCAACTGCTTTGCAGACGACAGCCTTTACATGGAAAAATACATAGTGTCGCCAAAACACATAGAGTTCCAAATACTTGCCGATAATTTCGGCAACATATTCCATTTGGGAGAGCGCGATTGCTCCGTACAGCGCAGAGGGCAAAAATTGCTTGAAGAAGCACCTGCACCCTCATTAAATAAAGAACTGCGCGACAAAATGGGTGAGGCAGCAGTTATGGCGGCAAAGGCGGCAAACTACACAAATGCAGGCACAATAGAGTTTATTGTAGATAAATTTAATAACTTTTACTTTATTGAGATGAACACGCGCTTGCAAGTTGAGCACCCCATAACAGAGCTTATAACAGGCATAGACATTGTTAAAGAGCAGTTGAGGGTTGCCTCGGGCTTGCCGCTTAGCTTTAAAGAGGTTAATTTGAGCGGCCACGCAATAGAGTGCCGCATAAACGCAGAGGACGTGCAAAACAACTTTGCGCCGTCTGTTGGTAAAATTGACTTTGTGCATTTTGCAGGCGGCAACGGTGTGCGCATAGACAGCGCTGTGTACAACGGCATTACACTGCAACCTTTTTATGACTCCATGATAGCAAAAATAATAGTTCACGGCTCAACACGCCTAGAGGCTGTTAGAAAAATGCGCAGAGCACTTGAAGAGACAGTCATCTCGGGTGTTAAAACAACACTTGAATTTCAGCACATGCTAATGTATAACAAGAAGATTTTGAAATCTGATTACGATACATTTTTTATCGCAGAAAATATAGATGATATATTAAAATCTTACAAAGAGGCGATTGAGAAACAATGACACCATTTCAACACAAAAAGAACTTTTTAAATAATCTTGCAACACAAAGGCCGTCTAATGCGGCGCTTGCAAAAAAAACCACTGTTTGTAAAGGCTGTGGCAAAGACGTTGAGCGTATGCAAATTGTAAAAAACAACTACATGTGCCCTTTTTGCAATTACTACATGGCAATGAGCACAAGGCTGAGGCTAGACAGTGTTTTTGACGATGCAAGATATAAAATGCTTTTCAACACAATAACAACAAGCGACCCACTTGATTTTCCCGGCTATAAGGAAAAGGTAAAAGACTTAAAAGAGAAGACAAGGCTAAATGAAAGTGTAATTTGCGCAGTGGGAGAAATTGGCGGTGTAAAAACAGCCGTTGCTTGCATGGATACGCGCTATCTAATGGGTAGCCTTGCAAGTGCCACGGGCGAGAAAATAACGCTTATGTTTGAGTACGCAACAAAGCACAAATTGCCTGTTGTTATATTCACAGCCTCAGGTGGCGCAAGAATGCAAGAGGGCATTTTTTCGCTTTTCCAAATGGCAAAAACCTCTTTTGCGCTAAAGGCACACAGCGACAAGGGTCTACTTTACATAACTGTATTGACAAACCCAACAACAGGCGGTGTTACGGCTAGTTTTGCAAGCCTTGGCGATATAATTATAGCAGAGCCAAAGGCGCTTGTTGCATTTGCAGGGCCACGCGTAATTGAGCAAACAATAAAACAAAAATTGCCGGAGGGCTTTCAAAGTGCGGAATACGTGCTTGAATGTGGCTTTATAGACATGATAGTAGAGAGGCAAGACATACCGCAAACACTTGCAAAACTGCTTAACATGCACAAATAAAACTGCTTGAAAGGAGCACATATAAACAATGAACAGCACATTAACTGCGGCAGATAGGGTGCTACTTGCAAGAGATGCAAAGCGCCCTAACATTGACGATTACATAAATAAATTATTTGATGATTTTGTGCCACTGTGTGGAGACAGATTTTATAAAGAAGATGCCAGTATTTTGGGTGGCATTGCACTTTACAAAGGCATACCCGTAACTGTTATAGGGCACAGAAAAGGCAAAACACTAGATGATAATATTAAGTGCAATTTTGGCATGACAAACCCTGCCGGTTACAGAAAAGCACAAAGGTTAATGCGTGCGGCTGAAAAATTTTCGCGCCCGATAATAACTTTTGTGGACACACCGGGCGCATATCCGGGCATGGAAGCTGAAAACCACGGGCAGGGCGAGGCAATAGCCGCGTGTTTAACACTTATGTCGGAGCTAACAGTGCCAATGGTAGCAATTATCACGGGCGAGGGCGGAAGCGGCGGAGCACTTGCATTATCTTGTGCAAACAAGATTTTAATGCTTGAAAATGCAGTGTTTTCGGTGCTGTCGCCGGAGGGCTTTTCGTCTATACTGTGGAAAGATTCAACAAGATGGCAAGAGGCGGCTGACATTATGAAACTGACCTCTTACGATTTAAAAGAATTTGGCATTGCAGACGAGATTGTAAATGAGCAAAATCTAAACGGCGAGCTTGATATATCTAAGCTGTTTTTAGACGTTGACAGCTGTCTTTATGAAAATTTAAGCGAGCTATTAAAACTAAAACCCGAAAAACTAAAGAGTATGCGATATGCAAAAATGAGAGAGATAGGCAGTAAGTTTTAGTGGTTTTAACAATAGTTAAAGCGAAAGGAAACGGTTTAATAATTTGGGGATAAAAATTATATCTTGTGCCATTGCCAAGGCTGAAAATATTGTTACAAACAGCGATTTTGAAAAAAAACTTGACACAAGCGATGAATGGATTGTGACAAGAACAGGCATAAAACAGCGCAGATTTGTTGGCGAGGGGCAAAATAACGAGCAACTTGCAAGCGAGAGCGCACAAAAGGCACTTGCAGACAGCGGCATAGATAAAAGCGACATAAAAGTGTGCATTGTTGCAACTTTTACACCTGATAAAAGTATGCCGAGTGTATCTTGCGGTGTTGCAAAAAACATAGGGCTTAGTGAGGACACAGTGTGTTTTGATTTGAACGCGGCTTGCACAGGCTTTGTAACAGCACTTAACACAGCGTACAGGCTACTTGAGGATATGCAGGACAAATATGCGCTTGTAATAGGTAGCGAGGTTATATCAAAACTTATAGATATGACTGACCGCTCCACAGCTGTTTTATTTGGTGACGGTGCAGGCGCGGCAATTATAAAGCGAGAAAACAGTTTAAAGCACGCGTTTATATCGGGCTTTGTGCCCGACGAGAAAAACGTGCTTTGCACAGATGAGAAACTTAATTGTATCTCAATGGACGGCAAAGCGGTTTTTAGGTTTGCAACAGAGAAAATGACATACGCAATAAACGAGATATTAAAGCGCAACAACCTTACAATAGATGATATCCACATGATAATACCGCACCAAGCAAACAAGCGCATTATTGATTACGCACAGAAAAAGCTTGCAATAAGCGCCGAAAAATTTTACATGAACTTGGACAAATACGGCAATACCTCTGCTGCAAGCATACCAATTGCACTGTATGAGGCGGCTGTTGAAAAGGGCGAAAAAATTATTTGCGTTGGGTTTGGCGCAGGGCTAACATACGGCGCTGTGCTGGTTAACACATAGCATTTAAAGAGGCTTGCAAGAGCCCTTGTTTATAAACTTTACAAATAAAAAACGGAGATTGCAAATATGAACTTAAATAAAATTTTAAACACAAAATATCCCATAATCCAAGGTGCTATGGCTAATATTTCAAACGGAGAGTTTGCCGCAAATGTGTCAAACAGCGGCGCAATGGGCATTATAGCCTCTGGCGCAATGGAGCCAGACTTATTGAGAGAGCAAATAAGAAAATGCAAGAGCCTTACAGACAAGCCCTTCGGCGTAAACCTTATGCTAATGAACCCACGCATAGACGAAATTGCCGACATGATTATTGAAGAAGAAGTAAAATTCATAACAACAGGCGCAGGAAACCCCGGCAAATACATGGATAAGTGGAAAGAGGCAGGCATTACCGTGTTTCCTGTTGTGCCTAACGTAACACTTGCGCGCAGGATGGAAAAAGCAGGTGCAGACGGCGTTATAGCCGAGGGCACAGAGAGCGGCGGACACGTGGGTGAGATGACAACAATGGCGCTTGTACCACAAGTTGTAAGTGCTGTTAACATACCTGTTGTTGCGGCAGGTGGCATTGCAGGCGGCAAACAAATGCTTGCGGCTGAAATACTGGGCGCAAACGGCGTGCAAATTGGCACATGCCTACTGGTAAGCGAGGAATGCCCAATACATGAAAACTACAAAAACGCGGTAATTGGCGCAAAAGATTCCGACACTGTTGTAACAGGCAGAGGTAGCGGTGCACCTGTGCGCGTTATAAAAAACCAAATGACAAGAGAGCACATGAAGCTTGAGAAAAGCGGTGCAGACAAAATGGAGCTTGAAAAATACACGCTTGGCGCTTTAAGAAGAGCAGTTGTAGAGGGCGATGTTAAACTTGGCTCTGTTATGGCAGGGCAAGTGGCAGGCATGGTGGCGGAAATTAAGCCAATGAGCGAGATTTTTACCGATATGCTAAACGAATATAACGCATGTAAACAAAAAATTAAAGAGGAAATATAATGAGTGCTGTATTAGAAAAACTATCAATTCCCTTATTGCAAGGTGGCATGGGTGTTGGGCTTTCACTGTCAAGGCTTGCGGGTAACATTGCAAAATGTGGCGGTATGGGCGTTATTTCAAGTGCGCACCCGGGCTTTCGTGAGGAGGATTTTTGGCAAAACAGCAGTGAGGCAAACTCACGTGCACTGAAAGAAGAAATTGCAAAAGCCAAAGAAATTGCAGGCGGCAATGGGCTTATAGGTGTTAATGTTATGAGCGCGCTTGTGCAGTATGAGCAAATTGTTAAAGACTGTGTGCGCTTTGGCGCTGATGCAATTATATCGGGTGCAGGGCTACCGCTAAAATTACCCGAGCTTGTGGAGGGTAGCAAGGTACTTATAGCTCCCATTGTGTCAAGCGGCAGAGCGTGTGAGACAATACTCAAAACATGGAAAAAAAGATACGACAGGCTTGCTGATTTTATTGTAATAGAGGGCGCAAAAGCAGGTGGACACCTCGGCTTTAAATCACAAGAGCTAATAGACGGCACATACAAAAGTTTAAGCGAGCTATTAAAAGAAGTTAAAGAAGTTGTGAGCAAGTATGCCAACATACCCATCTTTGTAGGCGGCGGCATTTTCACAAAAGAAGAGGTGCAAAGTCTTATTGAAGACGGCGCGGCAGGTGTACAGCTATCCACTTGTTTTATTTACACAAATGAGTGCGACAGCACAGACGAGCACAAGAAAATTATGCTAAACGCGAGAGAAGACGACATAAAAATTGTGCACTCTCCCGTGGGTATGCCGGGCAGGGCGCTTAACACTCCGCTTATTAAAAAAATTGAGAGTGGTGAGCGTGTCGCACCTACAAAATGTATAAAGTGCATTAAAACGTGTGATGCTGCAACAACAAAATACTGCATTACAAGTGCACTTATAAATGCGTTTAATGGCAATTACGAAGACGGTCTTTATTTTTGCGGAGACAAAGCGGCGCAGTACAAAGAGATTAAAAGTGTAAAAGCGGTTATAGACTCGCTATTTTAAGCACATACAAAACATTAATTTGCCGTAACACGGCAGAATGGGGCATAGCGTGAAAAATCACGCTATCAATTATTAAAACGGCGGTGCTACGCACATGCCAATTAATCTCCATTCTGTGCGGAGATTTTTCAAAACTATTTGTGCTGTGCACAGAATGGAGTAGAGCGTGAAAATCACGCTATCAATTATTAAAACGGCGGTGCTACGCACATGCCAATTAATCTCCATTCTGTGCGGAGATTTTTCAAAACTATTTGTGCTGTGCACAGAATGGAGTATAGCGTGAAAA
>CAYJNL010000052.1:0-10499 GCA_964371675.1 uncultured Bacteroides sp.
CTTAGGAGGGGTTTATTATATCCATTTAACTAAGAGGGCATATTCATTTTTCAGTTCAAAACATGGTGAAAATTCCTGTTGGTTATCCACCCGCATTAGGCACATTCCATTGCCACTAATAAGTATAAAATCATACTTTGCAAGCAACTAAATTGTAATGTCAACATTACACCAATCACTATGCAGTTGGTATGTAGACAAAGTGACGAAACAACAAACCAGTAGTGAAAATGTATAATCTATAATATATCTACACCGGTAATAACCACTATTTACAACACAGTTAATTATAACGCTATTGAAAGAAAAAATCAAGTGTAGTTTTGAAATTTTGTCATAAGTTTCGGTTTATGCTGGTTTTGCATAAAATTGTACACATAAGCCAGTAACTTGTAATAAAAATATAAAGTTAATATTTAAGTTTAAAATGTGTAGCAATGAGCCTTATAAGGTGACAATGCACTACAATAACTTTGAATATTAGTAACCTGCAATATGAAAATATTTTGACATGTGAAAATGAAACCGCACATAATCTTTAGATGATTAGAACTTCTCTCTAATATATTTCACAGTGGCATAACTCTGAGGCTATCTGATTTGTGCAAATTACACAGCAAACCTCGACTAAAACCACATGTGATTACCGAAACTTATAGCGCCGCTATGCCAGTAATCAGACGTTTTAAAACAAGGTTTCATTTTCTGATTTTCTTGTTTTTGAATTTTGTTGTGAAAACGCTGTTATGCCACCGGTAGTGAATCTATCTGAAGCAAAAGCTCAATTAAGGTGCTCGTAAAACAGAGTCATTTAAACCTATTTCATCAATCCAAACATTACTGTCTGAGGCTGTGGAGTAAGAGGCTAAAGCAACTTGTCCATTGCTTGAATTTACATGAATTACAAAACTGGTTGAGTTGCCGGCTTCTGATTGAGCATCACCCATCATTCCGTAAAAACCCTGTGCGCCCCAGTCAGTGTAGGGCTCGGGCACTACGCCCATAATCTCTAAAATTAGCTTATTAAAATGTTCCTTTTCAGCATCTGTTTGGTCGCTACTTTTAAGGCTGGGCACTGTGCCCTTTAATACAGATACACGCCCGCCATCGTCAGGGTAACGAATTAATAGTGTACCCACCGCGCTTTCAGGGGCAACTTCCGGGCCGGTGTTCCACAGTACTTCTACCAATCTGTCGGAGGGAATGCCGCTTTTGGGGTCAGCTATGGCAACTTGTGTTGCTCTAATTAAAGATGTTGCAATTTGCAAGTCATTTGATTGCCTTGCTCTTTCTACGTACTGCAAATATTGTGGGGCAAGAACGGCTGCCAAAACAGCTATTATCGCTACTACTATAATAAGCTCAACTAAAGTAAACCCTTTGTTTGTCGCCCTTTTATCCATTGAAGACATCCTCCGATTATTATGCTTTTATTTATAAATATTAAAATAGGCAATATTTACATAAGTTGAAAAAATAGATATTGAGCAACTAAATCCCACAAGATAGGGAAGTGCAAAATATACAAAGCAACAACTTGTGCAAATATTGCCTGAAAATGTTGCAACTTATATACTCATAATAGTTAATATAACCATATTTTAAAAAAATAGTATATGAGTATGATAAATTGGGTTTTTACCTATAAAGTACAATAACCATATCTAACATGCAAAACAAGCGAAATATTTTTAAAATACAAGTAACTTAGTGCTTTTAAGTAAACTATAAAACATCGTTTTTACGGTAAAACTTAAGCCAAGCAAATAAAGTAAGTACCGCCGCAATGGCAATGCCGCTGAAATAAATTATAACACTCGGCATTAAAAAATTAATTACGTTAAAAGAACTTTCTAAACTCATGTTATGCAGAGAGTTTTCAAAATAAAATGTGCCAACTGCCGCACCTATGTAGTGCGATATGGAAAAAATGTACAAGAAAGACTTTTTATAAAAAAATGAAACAGCAATAATTGCAATAAAAATATTTATTACAATAATAATTATTGCCAATGCGCTGAGCGCAGGTCCCACAGCGGGGTAGAAGGCGGCGTCAACAAAATTTATGTTCGTAATTGTGTAAAATGCAAAACTGAAAAATAAAAAAAACGATAGAAAACAAAGTGAATTTAATATCACGAGCGCAATATTTGTCTTTTTTAGTGGCTCGTAATGTGTTTTAATCTTGTGCTCATCAGTTATGTTTTTTAGCACACTGTCAAATTGTTCAGCTGTAAAAGTTTCGGTGTATGTTAGCTTTTCGCACGTTAACAGCTCGGTTGTTGTTATGCCGAGAATGTTGGCAAGAGGTACAAGAAGCAAAATATCGGGTAAAGTTTCACCTTGTTCCCATGCGGCAACAGTTTTGTTTGAAATATTAAGCTGCTTTGCTATGTCTTTTTGTGTTAGCTGTTTTTCTACACGCATTTTAGCTATAAACAAGCCTATATCTTCGCTACCTAATTCTTTTATATAAACCGCCTCCTCTCAAAATTTTGTGAAAAATGATACTTATAAAGTATTTAATGCAGCTAAATTAATTTTTTTTAGTTTACTTACTATTAATCTTTTATTGCTACTGTTACACTCTCAATTCTTTGGTCGTCCATCTCGTGTACGCAGACAAGTAGGTTTTTGTACGAGAAACTATCTCCAACTTCAGGTATGCGCTCAAATTGCTCAAGTGCCCAGCCTGCTACTGTTGTTGCCTCGCACTCAAATTGCTTGTCAACAAAGTTAATTTCATCTAGTAAGTCATCAATGTGCGTGTCTCCCTCAACAAGCCAGCGTGTAGCATCAATTCTCCTTATGGCAATCTCTGCTGTGTCTGTCTCGTCCCAAATCTCACCTACAAGCTCTTCTAAAATGTCTTCCATGGTAACTATGCCAAGCGTGCCGCCGTGCTCATCGGTAACAATTGCCATGTGCTGTTTTTTATGGCGCAATTCAGCAAGCAAGTCATTAATGCGTTTTGTTCTGTACACAAACATAACATCGCGCTTCATTTTTCGAGGTTGTATTTCTCTGTTTTGTGACAGTGCCGAAAGTAAATCTTTAGCATATAAAACACCTATGATGTTATCTATACTGCCCTCATAAACAGGTATGCGGCTGTAACCTTTGTACACACACATGGAAATAATCTCTTTGCTATCAGTGTATACATCCACAGCAGATAAATCTACACGCGGTACAAGTATATCTTGCACTGTAATATTATTGAAATCTATTACGCTTTGTATAATATCTGTTTCGCGGCTGTTTAAAACACCCTCTTCTTCAACTGTGTCAATAATTGTTTTGAGCTCATCCTCAGTAACACTCGGTAATACGTTTAATTCTGTTGAACGCCTACCTGTGAATAAGCGCTTAATCTGCACAAAAATCCACACAACAGGGCGCAAAACTGCTTTGATCCATTGTAGCGGTGCTGATATTAGTGCACTAACTTTTTCTGCGTTATCCTTTGCAAAGCTCTTTGGCAAAATTTCGCCAAAAATAAGCACAACAACAGTTACCACAAATGTTGCAACGGCGGCACCGCTCTCACCGAGGAGTGCGGTAGCTACAAGAGTTGCAAGAGAGGCTGATGCAATGTTAACGATATTGTTGCCTATTAAAATTGCTGAAAGGGTTCTGTCAAAATCCTCAATTAAGTGCAGTGCGGTGCGAGCAGATTTACTGCCGTTTTCGCTACTTGTTTTTAAGCGTATTTTGTTAGCGGAGGAAAGAGCTGTTTCACTTGCTGAAAAAAATGCGGATAATAAAATGAGAATAATAAAAATCATATACGTGCTTGACGTGGGACTGGGGGTATCCAAAAGATCACACTCCTAAAATTAATTTACATTTAATGTATAATATTACTTATTTGCTTTATATGTTACTTTTAGACATAACATATGTATAAAATTATTTAACTTTAACTGTCCAGCCTTTTTCATCGGGAATGCGGCCCCACTGAATGCCTGTTAAAGTATCGTATAGCTTTTGTGTAAGCGGGCCAATTTTATCGCTTATAAATGCTGTTTCATCTTTGTAAACAAGCTCTTTAACAGGGCTTACAACTGCCGCTGTGCCTGTGCCGAAAACTTCTTCCAGCTTGCCGTCTCTTGAAGCTTGCATAACGTCATCTATGGCAAGTTTTGCCTCAATAACCTCATAGCCCCAGTCACGGCACAGCTCAATACAGCTGCGGCGTGTAACACCGGGCAAAACAGTGTCGCCCAAGGCGGCTGTGTAGATTTTGCCGTCAATTTTAAACATAATGTTCATGCTGCCAACTTCTTCAACATATTTGTGCTCAACACCGTCTAGCCATAAAACTTGTGCAAAGCCTTTTTCCGTTGCAAGGTGTGCAGACTTAATGCTAGCTGCATAGTTGCCACCACACTTAACAGCACCTGTTAGCCCCGGTGCTGTGCGGATATAGTTGTCTTCAACAAAAATTCTTACAGGGTTAATGCCCTCGCTGTAATATGCGCCCGACGGTGCACAAATTATTATAAAATAGTATTTATCAGAGGCATGAACACCAAGCCCTACATCTGTAGCAAAAATAAATGGGCGAATGTAAAGGTTTGTGTCTTTAGCATGTGGCACCCAGTCACTGTCAATGTCAACAAGCGTTTTAACGGCTTGTACAAAATCCTCCTCGGGTATGGGTGGCATACAAATGCGCTCACATGTGTCATTCATGCGCTTTGCATTGCATTCAGGGCGAAAAAGTAATATGTTGCCGTCATCACCACGATACGCTTTCAGGCCCTCAAAAGCCTCTTGCGCATAGTGGAAAACAACACTTGCCGGGTCAAGCGACAAGTTTTGATAAGGCACAATTCGCTCATTGTGCCAGCCTTTGCCTGTTTCGTAGTCCATAATAAACATATGGTCTGTAAAATGCTTTGCAAAGCCAAGGTTATCCTCGCTTGGTTTTTGCTTTGGTTGTTCTGTTCTGGTAACAGAAATATCTAACATTTGCACTTTCCTCCGAATTACAAAAATATTTAAAATTATGAATATTTACACAAAATACATTATATACAAATTTTGCGATAAATGCAAGTGCGCAAGGCTTTATGTTGCAGTTGCATCGGATTAACTAGCAAATTTTAAAGTTAATACATATTATGGAGTAATTTAAAACAAATTTTTTCAAAGTGCGTATTAATTTTAGATTTGCAGAGTAAAAAGCAGTAAGATTTTTTATCCTAATTTATTGGCAAACAAATTAGTGCACAAGGCATTCGTTTGGTGTTTCATTTGCTTTATAGTAGCCTATATCTATGCTAGGACAGTTTGCTGCTGCAAGCCTGCCTGTCTCTGTGCAATATTCAAGTGCTACAACATTTTCATTTGTGGTAAAGCCGGTAGATGGTGCACTAGAATATACATTGTTCATAACGGCTTGCCATGCCCTAAGTGGTGCGCTTGTACCGTTTTGGTCCATCACGCTTGCGCCCGAGTCATACCCGTACCACGTTGCGGTTACGTATTCGGGAGTTAAACCAACAAACCAAAAATCCTTGTTTTCACTGCTTGTGCCTGTTTTGCCAAAATTTTGCACACTGTTTGATAATTTATACCCTTCTGCTGTGCCCTCATACTGCATAACACCCTCTAGCATTTTGCTCATAATATACGCTGTCTCGGGCTGAATTATTTGCTTTGTGTCAATCTCGGGTTTTAATATGCTTTCACCGTAACCGGTTTGCACATCTGTGTAACAGTGTAGCGTTGAATGCTGGCCACTGTTTCCAAACATCATGTATGCTCCTGCAAGCTCATACGGTGTTACGCCATATGTTGATGAGCCTAAAACCATAGGCGCAATATCGTTATCATCTCTTGTGAAAGACGTTATGCCAAGGTCTTTTGTTGCAAAGTTGTACATTCTGTTTACACCAACCTCTTGCCCTACACGCACCGCTATTGTGTTAATACTCTGTGCAAGTGCATCAGCAAGCGAGTATGACTTGTTTGTGTATTCTTGAGTATAATTCATTGGCCAGTCGCGTAATTCACCTGTTATTTCATCTTCAACAACAGCTACGGGGGAATCGGTAAGCTGTGTGCTCCACGTCATTATATCTTTGTCAATGGCAAGCACGTATGGTGCAATAGGTTTCATAGTGCTGCCAACTTGGCGCTCTGCGCTTGTTGCCCTGTTAAAACCACGGCTTATTGTCTTTTCGTACAAGCCGCCTACTACGCCTTTTAATGAGCCGTCATAGCCAATACTTATCATTGCGGCTTGTGGTTTTTCACTCTCTTGTGCATAAACCGGCTCACCGCTTTCATCCAGCAGTGTGTTGCCGTTTTCGTCATATTGTAAAGTGTTTGTGGTTATTTCACGCTTTGAAAAATATTCGCTGTCATTTAACATAACTTGCTCCATTTCACTTTGCAAGTTCATGTCAACAGTGGTGTAAATTCTAAGCCCACCGTTATAAAGTAAGTTTGTTGTTTCTTCACGTGTTAACCCATATGTGCTTGCTAAATCGTTTGATACATCCTCAATAACAGTGTCTGTAAAGTAGCTTGTAGTCTGTGTTCTGGCAACGTCTACAACACCTGCTTCAAGCCCTAGTGGCTGTGCACTGGCATTTGTGTAGTCGCTTTCAGTAATATAACCTTGTTGCCACATCTCGTACAAAATATAGTTGCGCCTTGCAAGGTGCTCGTCTGGGTGGGTAACAGGGTTATAGCGCGCAGGGTTTTTTGTTATTGCGGCAATGCTGGCACACTGCTCTAAAGTTAGCTCGCTAACGTGTTTGTTAAAAAGTTTTATGCTCTCTGCTCCAACGCCTGCTGTGTTGCCTGTTAAGCCTATCACGTTTAAATATGCCTCTAAAATTTCGTCTTTTTCATGCGTAAAGTCCATTACAAAAGCGCGGTAAATCTCACGTATTTTTCTAAAATAACCCTCTAAACCTGACACATCATCGTCATAAGTAAGGTTTTTGATTAGCTGCTGTGTTATGGTGGAGGCACCTTGTCGCATACCATCGTCACCACCGAGAAAAGAGCCGGTAAATATATAAGCTACCTCATTTAAAATGGCATATGCTGTACGGCTAATGCTAATGCCGTGATGTGTATAAAAATTTTGGTCCTCTATTGCTATAAAGGCTTGCTGTAATTGCAGTGGTGTTTCGTCTAAATTTACCCAAATCTTTTGCTGTGTTGACTCAAGACGCGCATATTCTTGCCATGTACCTGTCTCGTCCATAGCATAAATTATTGTGCCATCTTTGTGCTGTAGTTGCTGTAAATCTAGCCACAAAAAGTCGTTTTGTGTAGCAGATGTAAGATATATGATAAATGATATAAGACAACATATAAGCATGAAACCTGACAATTTTAGTGCTGTTTTTACAGTGAAAGGACCTTTGAATTTAAGCCTTTTGATAAGTACATCTTTTGTGTTTATCAAAGCTTTTTTTAGCTTGCTTTTTGCAGTGTCATGTTGTTGTTGTTGTTGTTGTTGTTGTTGTTGTTGTTGTTGTTGTTCGCTTTTCTTACTGTTCTCGTTGCATTTGCTGCCTTGTATGGAACTGTTTGCATTAAGGTTGTGGTTTAAATTAAGATTATTATTTACACTAACTGTGTCTTGTGGTTTTTGTGTATTAAAATTACTCGTTTCACTTTGCTGTAAGGGTTTAGCACAACTTTGTAAATTGTTTTGAGTATCATTTTTATTTGTAAAATCTATATTGCTTGTATTGTCATAAACAGTATTATTTATAAGCGGCAAAGACGGTGGCTTTGGGCTTGTAATTTGATGATTTTGCGCATTTTGCAAATTTATATTACTGCGAGCGGTGCCTTGCCCGTAGCTTGTATTTGCACTGTAATTAAGAATAGTTTGAGTTTGTGCATTGTTATTAATGTTGTTTTGGTTGTTAGCAATGGTATTCTGTGGATTTTCACCCTGCGTGTACAAATTGTTTGTGTTGTTTGGTAAATTAATTTTGCGCTTTTCGTCAGCCACTTTAGCACCTCCTTTTTGCAAAATGCAGCGTATTTATGTGTTATTTATCATCTTTTTTCTTTAAAGGGGTTGTGGTGCCGTCTGCGTTTTGTACAAGCACATTTTCAAGCCCACCGCGTAGAGAACTTTTCATTTCCTCAATATATTTTCGGCGTAGGCTCGCTTGTTCAGTTTTTTCACTGTCTGCTAGACCCTCGGCGGTTTTTGCCTTTTTTGCAAGCACGTTTATTCTCTCAATCTCTTTATTTGTCATTATTAATATCTCCTTGTCGTTATGTTATGCAAATATTGCTTAAATAATAAAATAGCTGAAATACTGTAGAATTTGCACAAGACGCACACGTTAAAAGATTGTTTATCAAGGCGGCAGAATAAGCAACATTGTTGTATTACAAGTGCTGCAAGCGCAGATAAACAAAGTTTTAGTAGCAGAATTGTACAAATTTCAAAGTAATTTGACTATAAATGTTTATGTCGTTATTGCGTGATAAATATGTATTTTTAGCTTGGATAAAACAAAATTATACATGGTTTGCATACTATTTTAAAGCAGATTGCAAAAAAATGCAAATTTTTTAAAAAACCAAAATCCGCAAGACAAAAAAATACTTGCGTAAATTTGTGTCTTGCGGTATTATTAACTCGCACAGTGCGAGGAATAGTTTGTTGCCAAGTAGTACATAAAAAAATGTAGCACTCAGCTAAAAAGGTGTAACTTTATGGAGGTGCACCCAAACAAATACTTTGCTTTTTACAGTCAAACAAAAAACGGGTAATACTGCATGTATTAATGAGCGTTTTTGTGACATATGACAAAAAAATTCCGACACTTTTTTGTGAAAGTGATTTTGGGACAACTTCGCTATGTGTGCATATTGCACAAATATAAATTACAGCCTTTGCGCGAAATGAGCTAAAGGTTTCTTTGAACTCCGCGCTTTACCCTAATGCACTGCGTCGGCATTGCTAAGGGCATCTATCAAAGAGTATATGCAAACTTGAAAGTTAGTTAAAGTGTGCATAATAACTACAACTCTTTGTGGCATAAACGGCTTTTGCCGATGTATTTATTGTACACCAAGTATGTGAATATATTTTTACCATTATTTAAAACCTTTTGCAATAAACTATTAAAAATTATTGAAAGTGTGTTTGAAAACATGAATTATTACGCAGAGACAGAAAAAATTATAAGTAGCCTACAAGGTAAACCAAAACCAACACTGCTTTTACACAGCTGTTGTGCTGTGTGCTCTGCACATGTTTTAAGTGTGCTTACAGATTATTTTGATGTGAGTGTATTTTACTCTAACTCAAATATTTACCCAAAAGCAGAGTTTGAAAAACGCGAGCAAGTGCAAAGGGGATTTGTAAGCAATTTATACGGTGATACGGTAAAATATATTTGTGATGACTACAACCCAAAAGAGTTTTATGAGGTATCGGATGGGTTTTATGATGAAAAAGAGGGCGGTACACGTTGTGATTACTGCATTAAAATGCGACTTACAAAAACGGCAAAATTTGCGAAAAATTATAATTTTGAATATTTTACAACAACGCTTACAGTTAGCCCACACAAAAATGCTGCTGTAATTAACACAATAGGATTAGAGCTTGAAAAAGAGCATGGTATAAATTTTTTGCAAGCTGATTTTAAAAAGAAAGACGGCTTTAAACACAGCAATACGCTTGCACAGCAGTATGGGCTTTACAGACAAAGCTATTGTGGTTGTGTTTTTGGGTATTTTGCGCAAATGCAAGGGTAATGTTTTTGTGTTATGTATATAAAAATTAATTTTAAACCACGAAAATATCATTTTGTGTTATAACAAAATCTGCAAAAATGTCATGTGCTTGCATGGGTATTGTACCTGTGGGGAGCAAAAGCTCCTCTGTGCAAACTAGCGCTTTTTTACATTTTGAGGGCAATTGTGTCATGAAATTATCGTAAAAACCACCGCCGTAGCCCAGCCGTGCGCCTGTCTTTTCAGCAGCAAGGCACGGTAGAATTATTAAGTCAATTTCGCTTTTATTAATAATGGCGTTGCCGCTTGGTGGCTCTTTAATGCCGTAGTAGCCAACTTGTAATTGCGCTGTATTGTCAATTTTTACAGCAAACATTTCTCCGGCTTCCACTTTGCCGTTTTTCGTGCACGGCTTTGTAGTGCAAAGTGGAACACAGACAGTTTTACCACGCAATAGCGCACTGTTTATGAAGTTTTCTGTCTGTACTTCTGATTTTGTGCCTACAAAGCAAAAAACTGTTTTAGCATTTTGGTAGTAAGTTAGAGTGTACAATTTTTCGAAGATTTTTTGTGAATGCACACAAAAAGTATCAAAGCTGATGCTACTTACACGCCTTTTGCACTCTGTGCGCAAAAGGCGCTTTTTTTGCAATATATCACAATTAGCTTTAGTGTTGCCGTGCTCGTTTTTCATTATTATACACTCCTGTTACTATATATTTGGAATCTAACATTGCAACCGGTAATGAAAGTTTCCA
>CAYJNL010000053.1:0-9551 GCA_964371675.1 uncultured Bacteroides sp.
TGCCCATATTTTTCATAACAGCCTCATCGCAAGCCATTTCCATATCCTTTGCCGATACAATATACGCTGCCCAAACAAGAGGGTTAAACCAGTGCACAGCAAGTGCGATAAACGCTAGCACCCTTGTAACGTGGTCAAGCCTTTTAATGTGGCAATTCTCATGTGCTATTATAAAATCATACTCATTTTTGGGAAGTGATGACGGCAGATATATTTTAGGCTTAAATAAACCCATAACAAATGGAGAATTTATTCCGTCGGCAAGGTAGATGTTCTCTCTAAACGGCGTTGCACCGATTAATTTGCGTTTGAGCAAAGCATATTGTACCACGCTGTAAATTAGCATTGCAAAAACTCCGACAGCCCACATCAACGTTGCTATTGACACCACCGCTTCCAATGGGTCTGCCCCCACTTGCTCCTCGCCTTGCGGCAAGTTTTCATTAATTGCATCACTTATTATAGTTAGCGGCAAGTCTACCTGTGGATATTCTTCGTGGACGATGTTAACAGGTATAGGCTCGGTGTTTGGCAAAAGCCCGATGGCACTCTCGAAAGAAAATGGCAAAAGCAACCTGAACAGCGCCACCGCCCATATAGCATACGAGAACACTTTTGGTGCTTTTTTTAGCAGTAACCTTATAGCCAAAACGGCAACTATTACAATACTTCCTGTAATGCTCATGTTAAGTATGCTCGGGAGAAGCTCGTATAAAAAGAAGTTCATCACACATCCCCCTTATTTTCATCTATAATCTTCATAATCTCATCAATTTCACTATCCGTCAGCTTTTTGCGCATTGTAAACGACGCCAAAAAGCTCGGCAGTGAGCCCTTAAAAGTATCCTCGACAAAGCGCTCGCTCTGCATGGCGGTGTATTCTGCCTTTGATATTAGTGAAGTTACCTGTGCTTTTTCGTTTTGGAAAATGCCCTTTTGGCACAGTTTTCTAAGTATTGTATATGTGGTAGAGCGGTTCCATTTCAGCGCTTTTTGTGCAAGCACTGTCAGCTCACGGGAGTTTAGCGGCTCGTTTTTCCATATTATATCCGCAAATTGCATCTCTATTTCGCCAAGTTTGTAATTAATCATAGTAAAGCCTCATTTCTGTTTATTGTCAATAAACTATAACTAGTTTATCAGCAGTAAACTAATTTGTCAAGAGGAAATTTATGTTTATTTTGTATCTACCGCTCCGTATTTCTGTTATAATTTTAATGATATAATGTTATTAATTGAATTTTTAAAAAAATTGTAACCTTTTGCCACCCTCGTTTGTATTATTAGCGAAAGGCCTTACAGCGAAAGGAGGTAGCAATGAGAGAGCTGGTAGACGTACTGGTAGATAAATATAAGAACAGCTTATTTGTAATTGCATTTAATGTGTGCAAAAACACACACGATGCAGAGGACGTGGTGCAAGACACATTTATTCAATACTTATCAATTAATAAGCAATTTGAGACGATAGAACACATAAGAGCGTGGCTAATACGTGTGGCAATTAATAAGGCAAAAAACAAAAACATGGCTTTTTTCAGGCGCAATACAGTGCCCATTGAAGATTATATAGGAACGCTGACATTTGAAAATGAAGAGTCATCTGAAATTTTTGCCGCTGTTATGAACTTACCTGAAAAATACAGGGTTGTAATACACCTTTTTTACTATGAAGATTACACTGTGAAAGAAATTGCGGATATTATGAAAATATCAAAGAGTAATGTAAAGGTAAGGCTGTCACGTGGAAGGTTGCTTTTAAAAAACACATTGACGGAGGTATGGCAAGATGACGAATAAAACGCATAACACAAATAAAACGAATAATGCAAATAGCACAAACAAAGAAAAATACAAGCAAGCGTTTTCGGCGCTGCATACCTCTACAGATTTTAACTTGGAGGTACAAAAAATGGGAAAAATGAGAAAAAAACTAAATAAATTAGTTGCAAGCATAGCAGTTGTAGTTTTTGTTTTAGGCGGCGCCACAGTGGCATATGCGGCAGATGTTGGCGGCATACAAAGCATAGTTGAATTGTGGTTTCGTGGCGAGCAAAGAGAAACAACCATTGATTTTGACGGCAACGGAAATTACGAGCTTGAATACACAGACGAGGACGGAAACGTGCACAACATAGGCGGTGGCGGTGTGGCGCTTGAAGACGACGGCACAGAGCGACCACTGACAGAAGAAGAACTTTTAGAAGGAATGAACAGCCCCGAGGTTGAATTTTTAGACGACGGAACTGTTTTTGTTTATTGGTACGACCAAATAATTGACATAACCGATGAATTTGAAGATGGTGTGTGCTATATAAAACTTGAACACGGCGATGAAGAGATGTACATGACAGTGACAGAGAATGGTTACTCCGCAAGCTCTGATGGATTTGTAGAGCCATAATTGTATAAGTGAAACCACCATAAAAACAGACATACAAATATAACAGCCACGCCGCATTAAGCAGGCGTGGTTGTTATATTTGTGTTTGCAATTGTTTTTAATATTCAGCTTTAATTAAGTGGGGGTGACGTTTTATAACTCGCCTAATAACACAAAAGCAACAAATAATTGCGATATGCAACAAGCATTTTCTTGTGTGATATTCTCTCATGCGCTATAATTAAAACATGCTTAACAACTTGTTATTAAGCTCAATTACAAATTGAAATGAGAATGGTGAATAGCGTGAAAAATCACGCTACCAATTATTTAATGGAGTGCCGTCACAGACGGCACATGCCGATTAATCTCCGTTCTGCAGGGAGATTTTTCAAAACTATTTGTGCTGTGCACAGAATGGAGATTATTATGAGCAAAGAAAATGAAGTTTCAAGCAGATTATCATATTTAAGAAAAACACACAACTTATCACAAGAAGATTTAGCGCAAAAATTAAATATCAGCAGGCAAGCTGTTTCAAATTGGGAGCGAGGGAAATCTGAACCTGACATGAGCACAATATTGCAGCTAAGCGAAATTTACAGCATAAATATTGATGAGCTTTTAAAAAACAATACAGTTTATAATGGTAACATAAATAATTCTGCGAGCAATGAAAAAGAAAAAAATTATTCCGCACTTTTGTTTGCATTTAATTTTATATGCACTGTTTTATTTGCTGTTTACGCATTATTCATCAATAACACCGAATACAGCATTTCAGGCTTTATTTTATCTTGTGTGTTTTTAGCAATGGCCACAACAATATACTTTACTTTAGGAAGTATTATTAAAAACGGCGATTTTACATTACTTGCGGGATACGACAAAAATTTAAAGTATAACAAAGCAAAATTAAAGCAAATGCTAATTAATATTGAAAGCTTTTTCTTGCTTAACAGCCTTATAACAAATGTATTATCTTTTGCAGTTACACTGGCTAATTTACCGCAGTGGATAAGAGTTTTATTGTTATTTGTTTTTATGATTAACTTTTTAATTTATATTGTTATGATTAACATTAAATATCAAGATGAAATTATAGAATATGACAGCCCAATTGAAAAAACTAATTCAATGAAAACATTGCTTGTAGTTACTTGCCTTGCCGGAATGATTATTATATCAGTAATTATTTTATGTTTAACCGCCGCTTATTTTGAAATAGAAAATAACTCTGCCGAAATAATGTCGCCAATTTTAATTTTACTGGTAAATACAGCTTTTAACATAATTGCACTGTGTGTGGAAAGTGCAAAAAGCACGAAAAGTTCAAAAAATAATGAACGATATGCGGTGTCAAAGATGTTTTTTATTACTGTAGTGATTAATATAATTAGTTGGGTGTTATTATTTGCGGTGAACTTTTAGCATGTGTTTTTAGAGGCTTTAAATATAACAAATTAAAGGCAGTGCCAGTTTTAAAACGGCACTGCCTTTTGCTTTGCATTTAATATAAAAATTCCACACGAAATCATCAAATTAAGCAATTAAACCTAAAAAATTATGTTATACTAAATAAATATCAAAAAAATTAATTTTATCCGCACATTTTACCACACTCATGTATTAAACAATACGAAGGGAGGTTTTTATGTCTTTAGAGCTGGGGGACGAATACAAAAAAATATATACATTTTGCTACTATAAAGTGCACAGCCACGAAGTAGCACAAGATTTAACACAGGAAACTTTCCTTAAATATTTCGAAACAACAAATTATCTTGAAAAAGGCAAAAAACTTGCCTTTCTTTACACAATAGCAAAAAACAATTGCAATTATTACTTTAGGCAAAATAAGCATACGTTAAATATCGACGATTTAACAAATTTATCTTGCGAAAACTGCGGTGGTTCGATTAATTCGCTTGTTTCAGGCCATTCAGAAGTCACCGAAACAGTTATAGCCGTGCGCTCTGCGGTGGCTACGCTAAGCGAAGATGAACAGGAAATTGTGTTACTGCGCTTTACATGCGAGCTTGGCATAAACGAAATTGCAAACTACATGCAAATTTCACGCTTTGCCGTTTACAGAAAGTTAAACGCAATTGAAAAGAAACTTAAAAACATTCTAAGAAAGGAAGACTTTTATGGATAAACAATTAAAATCGCTATTAAAAACCTCTTTTGCACTGCAAGAGCCAAAAGACAGCGAAATTGAAAAATTTGCAAACAGCATTTCATACCCAAAAGCAAGGTTTAGGCAGGTGTTTTTTTCGCAAATAGGATATATCAGAAAAAGAGTGTGGCTTTTGTTTGCCCTCTGTGTTTGTTTCGCATTTTTCTATGTAGAATTTTTGGGTGTGCCTGAAAATATTGTTTCAGGGATATCGGCAATTTTGCCGTTTTTATCGCTTTGTATAATTACCGAAGTTTACAAAAGCACAGCGCATAATATGGAAGAAGTAGAGCTTTCGTGCAAGCACAATTTGCCTAAAATTATACTTATGCGCCTTGGCATACTGGGCGCTGTCAGCTTTGTAATGCTTGCACTTCTCATCGCTATTGTAGGAAAAAACGACTATGGCACGCTTAGAAATACAGTTTACATCGCCGTTCCGTACTTGCTAACAAGTTATATCAGCCTTTTAATTGTTTCAAAACTGCGCACTAAAGAAACGCTTTATATTTGTGCGGTGGTAAGCGGTGCAATTAGCATATTTGCCCTTATAGCAAACACAAATTACAAATTTATTTACAATGCAAATTTAACTTTCGCATGGGTAATTTGCTTTGCAATGCTTATGGGGCTTTTATTTTTTAGCCTTGTTAAATTCACAAAATTACAGGAAGAATTAGCGTGAAAAATCACGCTAATTAATTATTAAAATGGCGGTGCTACGCACATGCCAATTAATCTCCATTCTGTATGGAGATTTTCAAAATTATTTGTGCTACGCACAGAATGGAGATTAAAATGGAACTTGTTATAGACAGAATTACAAAACACTACAAAAATAAAATAGCCGTGGATAGGCTATCGCTAAATTTAACTAGCGGCGTATATGGCCTGCTTGGCGCAAATGGAGCCGGCAAAACCACGCTAATGCGCATGATTTGCGGTATATTAAAACCCACAAGCGGTGAGGTTAAATTCAACGGCATTGACGTGAGCGAGGAGAACTATCGCGATGCCCTCGGCTATTTGCCGCAAGATTTTGGCTATTACCCCGAGTTTTCGGCGCAAGATTTTATGTACTACATGGCGAGCCTTAAAGGGCTTACAAAAGCACAGGCAAAGGAAAAAACAAAAAAGTTGTTTGAAATTGTGTCGCTATCTGACGTTGCGAAAAAGAAAATTAAAACTTTTTCAGGCGGCATGAAACAGCGCCTTGGCATTGCACAAGCGCTGTTAAACAACCCCAAAATTTTAGTGCTGGACGAGCCAACAGCAGGCCTTGACCCAAAAGAGCGCGTGCGCTTTCGTAACCTTATATCAGAGCTAGGCAAAAACAGAATTGTGCTTTTGTCAACGCATATTGTATCGGACGTTGAGAATATAGCAAACACTATTCTTGTTATGAAAGACGGGCAACTTCTGCACAACGGCGCTTTAGAGCAAATTATAAAAGCCATTGACGGCAAGGTGTTTGAATGTGTGGTAGACGGCAGAGCCGCAGAGCGCTTAATGGGCACTTACCCTGTTATTAACATAAGGGCAGAGGGCGAAAACACATTTTTACGCCTTGTGTGCGATAAAAAACCGCATGAAACAGCCATTGCCGTAAATGCCACTTTAGAGGATTTGTACCTTTATTATTTTTCAAAGGTGAGCGATGATGAATAATTTTTGGGTGTTAGTAGGGTTTGAACTTAGAAAAGCAGTTCATAAAAAATCCAGCTATTTATCAACCTTATTGTTTTTGTTTATCATTATCGTTTCAGTTTTAATGAACTCCACCGGCAATTCCGCTTATCACAGTGCTTTGGGCGGCGAAAATTCAAATTTTGAGAATATTACTTTGGATAGAAATGTCGTAAATTCTTCTTCCGGAATAATAACTGAAGAAAAAATACATGAAACAATAATTGTCGCTACGGATGGACTTTTAAACCCTGACAACTACTGGCAAAATCCTTATGGCGAGAGCATTTTAAAGCCTGAGGCTAAAATTGAATTTGCTCTGCCGAATTATAACACCTACAATTTGATCAACGCAATATATAAACAAAATTTTGATGAGAGAACTATTCCTATATCACAAATTTCACCTGATTTAGCTTTTGGGTTTTATGATACTTATAAAAGCATTTTACACAGTAATATAGAAACTGATTCTTTGCTAAGTGCTGCTCAAAAAGCAGTTCAAATTGATATGGTTAATGACATAAAAACACCGTTTTACAGCGAATATGCCGATGGTTTTTTAAAAATTGCCACGTTGTTAATTCTTGCAGGTAATTTAGTTTTAATGAATATTGCTTTTATAGTTGGAAATATATTCAGCTATGAATATGACCGCAAAACATCTTTTGTTATTTTAACTACCAAAAACGGAAAATCTACTGTTATATGGGCGAAAATTACAACTTGCGTAATAGTAGCTATTGCAATATCTGTTATTCTTTTTGGAGCATATTCTTTATTGTATTTATTGATTTATGGCTTTTCTGGGTTTAATGTTCCTATTCAGTTTTTAACAGGGTTTGAATTTAGTGTATACCCTATTTTGCTGTGGGAGTTTTTAGCTATCATTTGGCTTATTGTTATAGTGGTTGCAGTTTCATTTTCTGTTTACTGCGCCATGATTTCATCAATTACTAAAACATCAGCCTCATCAATATCAGTTATTTATATGACACTTATATTACCGCTATTTTTCCCTTCATCAAGTAATTTGGCATTAAATCAGCTATCAAGTTTAATTTTCCCTCGCACAATGAGTGTAAATACAATATTTAATAGCTACTTTTTTGAAATATTCGATATCGTATTAAAGCCATATAACTTTTATATTTTTTACTATTTGTTTTTAGCATTTATATTTGCTTTTATAACAAAAATCGGCTTTAAAAACCATCAAGTTTGTTAGGAGATTACTTTAAATGAACAATTTTTGGGCACTAGTGCGCTTTGAGCACAAAAAAATATTAACAATTAAATTTTTAATCCTGTTTTTGCTTTTGCTTGTTTTTATTTCAATTTCCTCGGTTGGCATACTTATAGGCAATGTTTACACCGACGGCGAAGTAAGCGGCACAAAGTATGAAGCATATTTACAAGATAAAAATTATGAACTCGCACTTTCCGGCAAAGAGATTGATTTTGAGCTGTTAAAACAAGCAAGAGATGCCTATGCCATGTTCCCTGAAACAGGCACAATTGACAAGCAGCGGCAAATTGCAGAACAATATATTGAGCCGTATGAGGACATTGGCAGGTTTTTAACAACATATTACGGCGTAAAAGATTGGGCGGATATAGGTGCATTAACTGACGAACAACTTGCAAATTTTGATGATATGATGCTTAGCTCTATAAACGCAAATATTGAAAAGGCTTTTATAAGCGAAAATTCAAAAAATACGCTGTTTTCTTTATCTGAAAAAATAGAAACACCACTTACATTTCAATTTGGCACAGGGTATGAACTTAGCGTTACTATGGTGGCATCAAGCGGTTTAATTTACGCATTTTTTATAACAATATTCCTCTCGGGTATCTTTTCAAGCGATTATCGCACAAATGTAATTTCTTTGCAGCACACAAGCAAAAAAGGCAAAACTGTGCTATTCAAAGCAAAAATGTTTACAGTTTTCAGCATCACATCAATTACAATGCTCACCGTTATTTTAACAACAACAATAGTGTGCCTTTCGGTTTATGGGGCAGAGGGTATGCACTCGGCTTTTCAAAATTTCAACAGATTGTCGCCATATCCTATGAGTATATTTAAGATTATGCTAATTTATTTTGTAGTAGTTTTTATTGCGACATTGCTGTTTGCATTTATAGTCAGCTTTATGTCAAGCGCTACAAAATCAAGTGTTGCAGTGCTTGGCGCAGGCAGTATAATGCTAATTATTCCGCAATTTATAACTGTACCGCAAACTTACCCTACAATATTTAAGCTATTTAATCTTTACCCAACGTCTGCGTATATAGATTATAATATGTTTTCAAATATGCTTTACGAACTCGGGAATATATCTGTTTTGCCATTTGTGTTTATACCTTTAGTGCATTTGTTTGTGCTAACTGCATTAATATTTTTATCACATAGAATTTATATAAAACATCAAGTAACTTGAAGATAGGAAGGCATAACAAAAACGAACAATTTCGGCACATTAGTGCGCTTTGAATTCAAAAAAATTCTCACAAGAAAAAGCGTTTATATAGCTTTGGCTATCTGCATTTTTTTAGTAATAATTTCAACAGCTCTTTCCGGTGGATATACACAACTCGGTAATCTGCAACGACCTTTTTTCCGTTCTGTGCAGTAAATACACTTTTTAAATTCTTCGCTTTCATCTTTACTTTTTTTGCCCATGATTAACTCCTTCTTTCTTTTAAAAACGAAAAAAGGGCGCTAGTATTTTTGCTTATGTATTTATGAATAGTGATAGTTCGAGTCACCTAAAAGTGCTTTTTTACTCTTAGTACAGCCTTAAGAACACATACTCGAAAATCACTATTTTAGGGTAGAAAAAATGGTCAAAACCCTGTATTTTACTGGCTTTTACCAGTAGTACAGTCATTTTGACCAGATTATATGGCTTGTTTACACATAATACATACCGTTAAATTTTGGGCATAAAAAGTGCCCTCCAGCACAAAGCTAAAGGGCGGTTTTGGTGTCGAGCTTCTCGACTGGCTTGCTTATACAAAAAGCATACCGTAAATTTCGGGCATAAAAAGCACCCTCTAGCACAAGCTAAAGGGCGAATTGGGTCCAGCGACACGCTGGTGGTCGGAGTAGAGAGACTCGAACTCTCGGCCTCTGCGTCCCGAATTGGTCTACTTATTTTTTTTACACATTTATGGCCATTTATAGCCGTTTTCGCTCGGTTTCACTTGCTCTTCAGCACTCTTTACTACTCTTGTCCACATGTGAAAGGCAGAAAGGATAGATACAAAAAAGACCGCATGAATTGGTAGAAAAAA
>CAYJNL010000054.1:0-9224 GCA_964371675.1 uncultured Bacteroides sp.
TTAAACCCATTGTAAGTTGGCATGTTGGCAAAACATCGGGGTGGATAAACTGGTTTATAACACGCTTATTTGCAGTTGCACTGTCACCCAAAGGTTTTTTTGCAGCATCTGCTATTGTTAAAAGTTTTGTTTCATAGCTGCAATGCGCAGGGGCGCTTACCATGTAAAATTTTGCAGGCTTCGTGGCATTTTCGCTTGCGAAAACTACTTCTTTTGCGCCTTTTGTTATGTATAGGCAGTCTTTATAATTCAGGGCATATTCTTTGCCGTCTACTATAATTGTACCTTTTGCACCTATGTTAAATATGCCTATTTCTCTGCGCTCTAAAAAATAGCTTGTGCCGAAATTTGCCATGCAGTCTAAGCCTTTTTCAATGTTCACTTTTTCGGTAGTTGGCATACAGCCAAGTGTAACCATACGGTCTACATGGCTGTAAACGCTCACAACTTCGTTTGCTACATATAGGTTTTGAATTAAAAACTCGTCTCTTGTCTCCTCGGTAGTATACCTTTTAAAATCTTTTTGGTTTGCTGAATAACGTATATCCATTTTATGTTCTCCCTTACTTTGTTTCAATTTGTGTATACATTGTTTAATCTAAGTGAAATAAATTTTGCAGTTCAGTGCTTACTGGGCTATTATCTTCGTTTGTTTCCATAATATCTGCCATAAAATCCCACCATTTGCGGTTTATTGCAGTGTCTGCACCCTTTGCCCATTTTTCTTCATCTTCAATTTCAATATAGCCAAACAAAGTGTTAGTTTGCTTGTCTAAAAAAATAGTGTAATTTTTTCCGCCGTGCTCATGTATCATGTCTACCATTTCGGGCCAAAGTTCATTGTGCCTTTTTTCGTATTCTGCCTCTTTGCCCTCAAAAAGTTTCATTTTAAAGCCTTTTACCATAATTTTCACCTCTTAAATTTATGTGTTGTATCCCTCAAGCTTTTCATCATACCACTCACAGCTTATCTCTTGTGTGATAAGCCCACTGTCGGGGTTAGTTGGAAGTTCCATAACAGGGTAAGTGCACCATTCATCGCCATTGCACAAACTGTTCATTTTATTGTTTTGCAAGTAGCTAATTAATTTGCCTTTGTATTGCTCTCTAATACTCTCACAAGACGGCACGCCTGCTAAATTGCGTGTTTCGCTGTCTGTTTTTTTGTTAAAAAGAAAATCTTTTGCGTCCGGTGCAGAGTATATGTATTTATAGTTTTCATCACTTATCATAACATCCACGAACGCAGATTTTAACTTATCTTCGTCGTCTTTTATATCTTGCGGAATATATTTTGCACTGCCGTTTAATGCCTCTTGATAACATGAAAAGAGGGAATAAACACAGTCGTGTTTTTGCACTGCTATATCAACGCCGTCAAACTCAATGTTGCTGTCAATTTCAGCAGCGCCAAGGAAAGTGGGCGCTAAATCTACAAGGCTAACAGGCGATGGGTTTTGAACGCCTCCCTCAAATTTGCCTTTTTGGTAAACGATAAATGGAATTTTGGCACAGCTGTCGTGCATAGAACGCTTGCCAAAACATCCGTAATCGCCAAGCAGTTCGCCGTGGTCTGCCGTAAAAACTATCATTGTGCTTTCAAGCTGTCCGCTTTTTTCAAGTGCGTTTAAAATTTTGCCTATTTGGTAATCTATAAACGACACACAAGAGTAATAATATGCTTTCATGCATCTTATTAAGTTGAGGTCTTTGCCGAGGTCCCTGTATTTATAGCGGTTTTGCACACGGTTTACAAACATTTGCAAACTCTCGTCATCATGTGTGTGTTTTGGCAGTGGCATTTGCACAGGGTCGTACAATTTATGCCACGGCACAGGCGGTGCAAAAGGTGGGTGTGGGTGAATAAAGCTTGAGAATAAATACCACGGTTTATCGTTGTTGTTTTCTATGAAATTAACGGTGCGCTCGCCAATCCAGTTAGTTGGGTGCAAATGTGCAGGCAGGCGAGAGGGCTGTGGTATGTAATACATAGGCCCCCTTACACCGTGTGCCTCAAATGTATAGTCGTACCCATTTTTTACAAGTTCTTGATAATACGGCTCTTTTTCAAGTTCTTCGGGCGAGAGTTCTTCTTGGCGCTCTCTTGTTTGAAAGCCGCGCAGTGCGTTGCCGTCAGGCGTAAAGTGGCACTTGCCTATGCCGTGAGTTCTGTATCCGTTTTCAGTTAATATCTCCATAAAAGACGGCATATTTTCGGGCATATCGTCGTTGCTTACACAGCCTGTTTTTGTGGGGTAGTTGCCTGTTATCATACTGCACCTTGCGGCAACACAAACAGGCGAGGGGGTGTAAGCATTTGTGTAGCTTACACCCATGTTTACAAGTTTATCAATGTTTGGCGTTTTAATTATGGGGTTGCCGTGCGCCGCTATTGTGTCAAAGCGCAATTGGTCTGTAAAAATGTGGAGTATGTTAGGTTTAGCCATAAGGTTAATGTTCCTTTCCGCTTTTTGGTTTTTATTTGTATGATGTTTAGAAATGGAGGTGTTGACAAAGTCGCCTTCACAAAAAGCGTCGGCAAAATTTCCGTCATATTTCACAAAAATGCTCGTTAATACACACAGTATTGCCTGTGCTTTTTGTATCATCTGACAAAAATTTTGTTCTGGTTTTTGCAAAGTCTTTGTTTGTCAACACCTCCAAAATATAACGCCATGTAGGTTCATTTTTAAATTATAAATTTCAGGTAACAGGAAATTTAATTTTGATATTTTTTTATAAAGTCTTCAAGGTGAAAGTTTTTTTGTGCGAAAATGTCCTCTTGCTCTTTCATGTGAATTACAAGTTTATCAAGATACGTATTAGCAAGTTGCAAAAAACCGTCTTCAAAAAGCAAGTTGGTAGTTTCTTCGTTGTCTTCGTTTATGTTGTAAAATTCATAGTAAACTTCATTTTGGAAACTGTCAACAATTAATTTGTAGCCACTATATATTATAGCACGCTGTGCACAGCTTAAAGCACCGTTGCCATCATATTGAATGTATGCTATGTTGCGGCTTTCATTTGTGTTTCCTTTAATTAGTGGTAGCAAACTTTCGCCTTGCATTTCGCTTGTAAGTTTTAAATCTGCAAGTTCACATAAAGTTGGAAGCAAATCCACATGGCTTACAGTGTTATTTATGTGTTTTTTTGCATGTTCATTGCTTGGCATTTTTATTGATAGCGGAACCTTTACTGACTCTTCATACATGCACATCTTTTGAAATAAGCTGTGCGAACCCATCATTTCCCCATGATCTGTGGAAAAAACTATTATGCTGTCATCATAAATGTTTTGCTTTTTTAGTTCGCTTATTATCTTGCCTACGCAGTCGTCAAGCAAACTAACAAGGCCCATGTAAGCTTTCCAACTATCTTGCCACTGCTCAGTTGTTCTGTTCATGCCCATAATTCCGGTTAAGTTGTAAGCTTGCAGTGGTGATTGGCAATCATAAAACTTTCCGACATTTTCAGGAATATCATATTTATAAGTTTGTGAGTTTTCATAATAAGGGCTTGGCACATCAAGCGGTGGGTGTGGCGCTAAAAACATCATACTTAAAAAAAGCGGTTTTTCTTTAGCTCTTGTTTTAAGCGCACTCAAAGCTGTGTCTGTGAAGTATCCGTCAAAATAATAGTCTAAACCTTCTTCATAGTGCCCCGTGTTTGCGTTTGAATATTTACGCAGATGAGTATATTGCCCTGAAAAAACTTCAGGGCATAAATACTTAAAATCATCGCCGCCGGGCATTCGTTTGCCAAAGCTTTTTAAATAATCCACATGTGTTTTTTCGGTTGAAGCCCATGTAATATTTAAGTCTTCGCGGTTTTGTGGCAATGTTCCTTCTGTAAACAGGTGCTGTTTGCCACTGTGAATAAAATTATAATTTTCTCTGCACATCATGTCATACATTGTTTCAAAATTACTGCTTACAAAGCCATATTCGGCATCGTCTTTTTTCCACGGGTTAATAATGCACTTGTTTTTTGATGGATATGTACCTGTGAAAATTGAACCACGTGCAGGTGCACAAAGCGGACAGGTGCAATAAGCACTGTCGAAAATGGCGCTATCATTTTGTAGGGCATCAATGTTAGGGGTGTAGCCCTTGTTCAATACATCATAACGCAATTGGTCTGCAAGCAAAAGTATAATATTTTTTTTCATGTTTAACCCTCATTGCTGTTTGCATTATATACGTGCACTTAAAACGCTCTGCTCATATTTTTCCACTTCGTCAAACCACTCGATGTCGCTTTTTATATCCTCGCGCTTGCAATACTCTTGCCAAACATCGCTAATAGGCATCATTTTGCTATCTTCCATAAGCATCATTTTCTTTGTAAAGTTGCCCTCGTTTTGAAGTTTCGCAAGTGCTTCATTTGGTTGTAACAGCGCATTTAAAAGTGCTTTTTGGAATGCACGTGTGCCGATAACCCAAGCCGCAATGCGGTTTATAGATGCATCGAAAAAGTCTAGCCCTATTAAAACTTTATCAAGTGCGTTGTTTCTAACAATTTCTTTGCAAATTTCTAAGATTTCATCGGTGTAGTTTACAACGTGGTCGCTGTCCCAGTGCATGGGGCGTGTTACGTGCAGTGGCACTTTGTCAAAAAAGCATAAAAGCGCAGGTATTTTGTCGCTTATCATTTCAGACGGGTGGTAGTGCCCTGCATCAAGCAAGTTGTAAACGCCTTTTTTTTGTGCGGCATAGCTCATGTAAAACTCGTTAGAGCCTACTGTGTACGCCTCAACACCTATTGCGAAAAACTTGCTCTCAACGCAGTCGATAACATTTGGACACTCCTCTTTGAAAATCTCATCAAGTGAATTTTTAAGGTGTATTCTCGGCCCCATTCTGTCCGCCGGTACATCTTTAAAACCGTCCGGGATCCATATGTTGTTTAGAACTTTATCGCCAAGTTCTTCGCCAATTTTTTGTGCAATACGCCTTGACGCAATGCAGTGCTCTATCCAAAATTTGCGCACGTTTTCATCAGGGCTTGAAAGTGTAAGCCCATCTTTAACCATTTTGTGGCTAAAGAGTGTTGGGTTAAAATCTATGCCAAAGCCGTTTTGCCTTGCAAAGTCTACCCATGCCGAAAAATGCTTATACTCTTGTTTATCTCTGTCAACATGGCCGCCGTTTTCAAGCGTAAAAACAGCATAGCAAGCGTGTAAATTAATGCGTTTTTTGCCGGGTATTAAACTTGCGGCTTTTAAAAAGTCTGCTGTCAGCTCCTCAAAATTACGTGCTTTGCCCATGTAGTTGCCTGTTGTTTGTATGCCGTTGCCTGCACCTCCGTCTACATTGTCAAAGCCCGTAACGTCGTCACCTTGCCAGCAATGTATGCTAACAGGCACGTTTTTAATAATTTTAAGTGCTTTTTCTGTGTCGACACCAATTGCGGCAAATTTTTCTTTTGCAGATAAATAACTCATAATATCATTCCTTTTATTTATAAATTTTAATTTCAAAACTGTCTTTTATCATTTTTCTTGCACTTTGCAAGCTGTCTATTTCGCCGTTTGCAATCATTTGCATTATTAAATTGCCAAGGGCTGTTGCCTCGGTTGGGCCTGCGTGCACTGTAATGCCACAAGCTTTTGCTGTAAGCTCGTTTAAATATTCGTCTTTGCAGCCACCGCCAACTATGTTTAAGTTTTTGTATTGTTTTCCTGTTTGGCTTTCAAGCAGTTTTATTGTTTTTGCATATTTAAAAGCCAAGCTTTGATAAACGCACTGCATAACTTCGCCAACTGTTTGCGGAATAGCCTGGTTTGTTTCTTCACACTCAAGTTTAATTTGCTCAATCATGCTATCGGGTGATAAAAACCTGTCTTTGTCTACATCTATTACGCTTGTAAAAGCACTTGCGACTTTAGCCTCTGATACTAGTTCGTCAAAGCTCCACTTTTTATCTAATTTCGTTAGATTGTTTTCTGTTGTTTTTTTGTTTTTTACATATGCAACGCCGTTTAACTCTCTGCGCACAGATTGAATTATCCAAAGCCCCATAATGTTTTTTAAGTATCTATATCTGTAATATGCGCCGCCCTCGTTTGTGAAGTTGTTTAATCGCGATGCATCGCTTGTTATTGGCTCACTGTTTTCAACGCCGAGCAAGCTCCATGTGCCGCTTGATAAATAAACAGAGCTGTCATCTTCTGCCGGAACTGCAAGAAAAGCACTCCCGGTATCGTGCGTTGCGGGCAAAACAACGGTTGTTTCGTAGCCAATTTTGCTTGCTATCTCTTTTGTAACACTGCCCACAGTTTCTGTTGGCATGTGCAGTTTGCCAAAAATTTTTGTAGGGAAACCCAGCTTTTCAATTAAAGATGTATCCCATGTTTTGCTTTGTGCATTAACAAGGCTTGTGCTGGTGGCATTTGTATATTCGTTTTTCTTAATGCCTGTAAGCAAAAAGTTTAAATATTCGGGTATCATCAAAAAGCTCTTAGTTTTTTTTAGTGTTTCGGGTTCTTCGGTTTTAACTGCCATTAGCTGATATATCGTGTTAAATATCAGCTTTTGTATGCCTGTGTGCTTGTACAGTTCATCAAAGGGCGCTATGCTTTCAACAAGGCTGTCCATGCCGTTTGTGCGTTTGTCGCGGTATGTAACGCTGTTGCCAAGCACTTTGTTGTCACTGTCAAGCAGAACAAAATCTACTGCCCACGTGTCTATACCTACTGTTTTTGGTATTTTGCCAAGTGCCTTGCAAGCCGTAAGGCCATTTAATATGTTTTCTAATAAAAAGTCTATATCCCAACAGTCGTAATTGCCTATGCGTTTTTGTGTGTTGTCAAAACGGTAAACCTCTTTAAGCTTTATTTTGCCGTTTTCGATACAAGACAAAATGTGCCTGCCACTTGAAGCGCCTATGTCAATTGCAAGATAATAGTTCATATGTCACCTCTGAAACAATATTTTATTGTTTTTTATCAAATTATTGTTAAAACAATTAAAGATTTTGTTGAAACGTTGATGTAATTATATTATAATGGGATAAAACAACTGTTTCAATGCTATAAATTGCACTGTTTTATAAAAATATTGCTATGAGGTAATTATGCTTAAATATAATATGGATATTTTAGAAAAATCTGCATGGCTTGTTGCAACACCGAACGATACCGCGTTAACATTACCATTTATTTGCAGTGAAGCCGGTGATTTTTACGCACTAAAAAATTTTTATACAGAGCGAGATAGCAAAGACTCTTACTGGCTTGTTTACACTTTAAGTGGCGAGGGCGTGCTTTTATATAACGGGGCAAGCTTAAGTTTAACCGAAAACACATGCGCAATAATAAATAGCCGTGCATATCAAAAATATTGCACGGCTAAAGGTAGCGAAGATTGGCACCACTACTGGGTGCATATAGATGGTGAGGGCGTTAAATCTTTAGAGTCAATAATAAATATGGGTCAAACTTCTGGTTTTACTTTAGAAAAAGAAGAAGTAAAACCCCTGTTTAAAACAATATTTGCACACATAAAGCAAAACACTATAACAGACAGCCTAACAATAAGCATTGCTATTCATAATATTTTGCAACTGCTGTCTGCCCAAAAGCTGGGTGGTGAAGAAAAGCAAAACGAAAGGCAAGACGATATATTATATATTGCAAGTTATATAAGAAAACATTATACACAGCCGCTGAAAGTTGATGAACTGGCGGATAAAATACACCTGTCTAAATTTTACTTTATAAAATTGTTTAGCCTTTATATAGGTACAACCCCATATGATTACTTATTGCATTACCGCATTACAAAGGCGAAAGAATTGCTGTGTTCAACTCAGTGGACATCAGGGAATATTGGCCTGCACGTGGGCTTTGCGAGCGAAAGCAATTTTACAGCGCAGTTTAAGCGCATAGCGTCCCAAAGCCCGAATAAGTACCGAAAAGAGCACTATTTAAAATAAACAGCAGTGCCGGGTGTATATGGCAATCTGTTTTACGTAATACAATGAAAATCGAGACGGCTTATGTGCCCCAAAGATAGCTCATTTCTGCTTGAGACAGGCTGATATTAATTGCGCCTAGGCTTTCTGTAAGATGCTCATTATTTTTGCTGCTAATTATTGCAAATGGTTTAAGAGCATTGTTTAACAATGCCGCTAATGCAATTTGGCTAACTGTTGCATTACGTAATTTAGCTATCTCGCAAACCTTTTTGTAGCGTGTTATGTTTACGTTAGATAAATACCTTCTAACCATATTCTCATCAAGCATATTATTCTCATATTTGCTAAAAAAACCTTTTGCTTGAGAGTTGTATGCCATAATTTCAATGCTGTTTTGCTCATATTCTTTGCATTCTTGTTCTGTCATATATATCATAGTTTTATCAAGGGTAGCATCATTGTTAATATCAGCATAGCTCCAGCCAATCTGGCTGTAAGTAAATGCTGTTTTACCTGTTCTTTTTGCATATGCATTTGCTTCACATATTCTTTTTATACTCCAATTTGAGGCGCCAATATATCGAATTTTGCCTTCTATCACGGCCTCATGAAGGTAGTCGATTATTTCGCTCACAGGTGTCTTGTTGTCATCTCTGTGCAGAAAATAGATGTCTATATAATCTGTCTGCAAAAACCTCAGGCTTTCGTCTAAATCTTTTTTGATGTCTTCAGCCTTAAGCCTGGAAATATTCATGTCTGTCAAATGTGGATGGCCGCCTTTGTCGGATATTATTATTTTATCACGGCAATTCCTTTTTTTTATCCATTTTCCAATGCATTTTTCAGAGGCTCCGTCACCGTTTTTTAACCACTGTGCGTACACTCTAGCAGTATCCAATATGCAAGCACCATATTCAAAAAATAAATCTAACTGTGAAAATGCTGTTTTGTCATCTATAGCTGTGCCGTATTCAGCGGTGCCTAAAACAATATGCGGTGTGTTTTTAATATTCATTTTTTCTCCTTAATACAATTTTAATTATTTTAAAAGTAATAAAACAGATGTTATTTTTAAAAAGCACAAATTACTTTTATTAAATGTAATGCAAACATAACAGCAGTACAACATATAAATATTATAGCATGAAATTTCTGTTATATGGGTTTCAAGAAAAAAGTCAAAATGTTCATGATGGTCAGCCCATGCACTGAAAAAAGTTACAAATTATTAATGATGATAAGAGTTATTTGCCTAATTCATCATACCTAACCACAAATTTCATTCTATCCAAATTAAACAGTTTTAC
>CAYJNL010000055.1:0-8707 GCA_964371675.1 uncultured Bacteroides sp.
AATATAAATTGGCATGTGCGTAGCACCGCCATAAAATAAATTATAAATAATCCGTGCAGGATTTGAGGGTTATTTACATTTAAATCAGTAATTTATGAGGGCATACTAACTTTAGGGGGTGGCAAAAATGAAAGTCATCACAGAAGCAATACTCAGAGACGAGTTGCGGTGTACAGAACCTGAGATATATTACATACCTGAGGGGAAAATATTGTCGCCGGCGGCACGTGAGTATTTACAGCAGCGCAAAATAAACATAAAAAAAGAGGGCGAGAGAGAAGTTGAAAAGCCCAAAGCGGCAAAAGTAGAAGTTTCAAACTCTTACAGCGGCACACAAGTGGCAAAGTATGTGGATGAAGAGACAGGTGCATTTTATATTGAAAAACCTGAGCACATGACACATTTGCATGGTAATGTACTTGTTACAAAAAGCAATCCGCGTATTTTGTTTAGAGGAAAACTAGACACACTGCAAGCTCTCTTTATTGTTACACAAGCACAGATGAAATTGAGAGGATCTAGCGAAAAATTAATTGAGCACCTTGATAATATAGTCTGTGTACTGCGTGAGATTATGCGCTGCGATGTTTTAAACGAGGAATATAAAAACGACAAAATTATAGGATTAACACATGCTGAACTTCGCGAGCGCTCGCACAATCCTATGAAGTTTTTTAAAGTAGAACAAATGGTTTTACCCGATTACACCTTAGGGCTCGACTATGCAGAGCTAAATAGACTGCGCACCGCAATACGTGAGACAGAAGTTAGTGCAGGCATGGCGTTTACTGTTGGGCGCAAGTGTACAAGACCTGATATTATTCAGGAGCTTAATCGGCTATCAAGTGCTATGCACATAATAATGTGTATGTATCTTGCAGATTTGTTTGTGTGAGGTAGCACGATGGAAAATATAATTAATTCTGTAATGGAAGCATTGCGGCGCAGCGGTTTTGTAGAGGTGGAAGTGTCGGCAAGGCACGTACACTTAACACAAGAGCATGTAGAGATTCTTTTTGGTAAGGGCTCAACGCTCACACCAAAGCGTCCGCTATCTCAACCGGGGCAATTTTTATGTGAAGAGAGGGTTACCCTTGTGGGGCCAAAGGCTAAAAAAGAGCGCGTAGCAGTGCTAGGCCCTGTAAGAAAATCCACACAGGCAGAGCTCTCAAGAAGCGACTGTATTGAAATTGGTGTAAATGCACCTCTCAGGCAATCGGGAGACGTAAGCGGCTCGGCACCAGTAAAAATTGAAGGGCCTTGTGGCACAATCGACATTGAACAGGGTGTTATTGTAGCACAAAATCACATACACACTACACCCGAAATTGCGAAAAAGTTGAATTTACAAGACAAACAAAAAGTAAGCGTTCAAGTAATTACACAAAGACCAATAACTTTTGATGATGTTTTAGTAAGGGTAGACGACTCGTTTAATTTTAGAATGCATGTTGATTTTGACGAGGCAAATGCCGCCATGATTAATGGGTTTACTCTAGGTAAAATAACGTTATAACATTGTTTTAAGAACGGGGCTTAATATGAATATAGACAAAGTTAACGAATACATGAAGAGAGTAGAAGACAGCGAAACGCAGACATATAAGCCCGTTAGCAAGCTTTATAAAGTGGGGCTTGACCTTGGCACAGCATTTATTGTTATTGTTGTGCTAGATGCAGAAAATAATCCTATTGCATGCGAAAAGCAAAGCGCGCAAGTGCTGAGAGACGGCGTTGTAGTAGATTATTCAGGCGCACTGAGGATAGTGCGCGAGTTGAAGAAAAAAGTTGAAAAACGCCTTAATGTTTCTCTAATAAATTGCGCAATAGCAATGCCGGCAGGAACAGAGTCAAGCATGAAGACGCATCAATATGTGGCAGAGGGTGCAGGGTTTGAGGTAACTAATATATTAGATGAGCCGTCTGCGGCAAATGCTATTTATGAGATTGATGACGGAGTTGTGGTTGATATAGGCGGAGGAACAACGGGGCTTGCCGTTTTAGAAAACGGAAAAGTTACACAAGTAGAGGATGAACCCACAGGAGGCACACATTTATCACTTGTAATAGCAGGCAACCGCCATGTTTCTTTTGAAGAGGCTGAAAAAATTAAGCAAGATTATAATAATCACAAGGAGATTTTGCCAATTGTAAAGCCTGTAATTGAAAAAATGGCGAGCATTGTGAGCCGTTACGTTGATAAGAGTGACAGCCAAACACTTTACTTATGTGGTGGCACGTGTTGCTTAACAGGTATTGAGGATATTTTTGAGTCCGAGACGGGCATAAAGACAATTAAGCCAACTAATCCTTTTTTAGTAACGCCGGCAGGCATTGCAATGCTGTGTAAGCCGGGTGCGCCGGATATACTGATGTAATTTATAAAAATCGAAAGGGGGTAAATAATGGAATATAATACCCTTGTCAATGAAATAGTTAAAAGAGTATCAGAAAAGCTGAATGAAAAAGAAATTGAGCAAAGCACACCTAAAAGCAAAGCTAAAATACTTTTCTTATCACCCGAAAGTGGCAGTAAATGTGCAAGTACTTTCGATAGCAGCTGCCTAAAAGTACAGTGTGATATCGATTGCGCATTGAGTGAAAATTATAATGTGGAACCGGGCAAGTATGATGCTGTTGTTTTGTTTGGCTTTAGTATTGAGTTGCTGTGCAGATTGTATAGTGGTGTTTGTGAAACTCCTTTTTCATCACTTGCACAAAAAGCAATTCTTTTAGACAAAAAAATCTATGTGCCCCAAGAGGATGTAGAACTGTTTGAGTACTGTACTGCAAAGCCAAACACATATTATACTGCTTTAGATAACAAGCTTAAAGCTTTAAAGGGGTGCAATATAACAATTTGCCCATGCGAGGAAATTGAGAGTAAAATATTGGCATGTTGCCAAGCGGAAAATAGTGCAACTAAGCCAAATGATGCACAAAGTAGCCCAAATTTGCAAACGGTAAAACTTACTAAAAAAGTTATTACCGAAAAAGATATGTCGGCGGCAAAGGCAAATAGGGCAGGCGTGGTGTGTATAGCTAAAAAAGCAATTTTAACCGATTTAGCGAAAGAATATGCAAAAAAATACGCACTTGACATCATACGTGAAGATTGCTGATATTGTAGATTAAATTAAAGCGGAGGTATGGCTATGTTAGTGGCAAAAGTAATAGGGACAATTTGGGCAACACGTAAAGAGGAAAAGTTAAACGGGCTTAAATTGCTCATTGTTCAGCCGCTCAATTTACGCGATGACAGTAATTATAAAGTCCCCATGATTGCGGCAGATACCATAGGTGCAGGCATGGGAGAGACCGTAATAATTGTAGGCGGCAGCTCCGCACGCAGTGCAGCAGGAGACATGAGCGTACCTGTTGATGCAAGTGTAGTGGGAATTGTCGATGATAAGGAGCTAGACTTGAGCATATTGTAATATTGAGAAGTTTTATTGTTAATTAGTATTACACAAGAGGCAAATGTATTTTAAATAAGCGTACGGTAGAGGAGGTGAGGTTGCAATGGATATAGTAGAAGTAGTGAAAAAAGCCGGAATAGTTGGTGCAGGCGGCGCCGGATTTCCAACACATGTAAAAATAAATGCAAAGGCAGATTACTTTATAGTTAATGCCGCAGAATGTGAGCCACTGATTGAAACGGATAAATATATCATGCGCAATTTCCCATCTGAGCTTATTGCCGCAGTTGATGCAGTGAGCGAAAAGCTTGGTGCTAAACGTAAGGTAATAGCAACAAAGGCAAAGTACAAAAAAGAGATAGAAGCAGTTAAAAATGCTGCTAAAACTTTAGGGTCAAGCGTAGAAATTTTTGAGATGGACTCTTTTTATCCTGCCGGAGATGAGCAGACAATTGTGGCACTTGTAGTAGGCAAACCTGTGCCGGAGCGTGGCTTACCCCTCGATGTTGGCGCAGTTGTTAGCAATGTGGGCACACTTGTAAATATTAATGCTGCAATTACTAAGGGCGAGGCCGTTACGCAAAAGTACCTTTCTGTAGTGGGAGAGGTGCAAAAACCAATAATGCTAAATGTACCAATAGGCACTTCAATTACCCAGTGTGTAGATGCCGCAGTACCAAATATGCAAGAATATGCAGTTATTATTGGTGGGCCTATGATGGGCCGCGTTGTTAGCGAGAAAGAAAAAATAGAAAAGCTAGTAGTTACAAAAACAACGGGTAACATCATAGTACTTAAAAAAGATCACTACTTAATAAAACGTGCAAACTGCTCAATGGATAGGTTGAAATTGCAAACGCATGCCGCATGCATACAGTGCCGTATGTGCACAGATTTATGTCCAAGGTATTTGCTCGGGCATCAAATACGCCCACATCTTGTAATGCGTAACTTATCACGGATAAATACAGATTTAAGCGATGAACAGTTTTTAGCATCGTTTGGAGATGCGGCTAACTGTTGCAGTTGCGGAGCTTGCGAGTTGTTCTCATGTCCTATGGGGCTTTCGCCAAGGCGTGTTAACGACTATGCAAAAGGCGTTATAAGAGAGCGTGGTGTGCAAGTGCCTAAAAACAACGAGCCTAGCATAAGAAGCGAGTTGAGCATGAGGCAAATACCGACAGGACGACTGGTTGCAAGGCTTGGGCTTTCAAAATATTACGGTGAGCATGCTCAAGACTTATTAACACTAGAGCCCGACAGCGTTTATATTCCCTTTAGGCAGCACATAGGCAAAGCAGCTACTCCAAATGTTACTGTAGGTAGTGCTGTGCAAATAGGGGACTTAATAGGCATGGCTGCAACAGATGGCTTAAGTGCTAATATCCACGCATCAATAGTTGGTACAGTCTTACAAATTGACGAAGCAGGCGCAACGATTATCCGCAAAAAGGAGGTGTAGACAATGCCAAATGCAATAGGAATGATTGAATTTACAAGTATAGCAAAGGGCATTGAAACATGCGACTTTATGGTAAAAGCAGCGCATGTTGAGCTTCTCCGCTCATCAACTATTTGCCCGGGGAAATACATGGTTATAATTGGCGGTGACACAGGTAACGTAAATGTATCTATGGAAACAGGCGAAAAGCACGGTGCAGAATGTGTTGTAGACACTTTAATATTACCGAATGTTCACGCTGGGTTATTCCCCGCAATATCTATGACAAGCACAGTAGAAACAAGGGGCGCGCTGGGGATTTTGGAGTTTTATTCGGTTGCATCTGCAATTAAAGCGGCAGATGCAGCGGCAAAGGCTGCAAACATTACATTAATTGAAGTGCGCACAGGCTACGCAATTGGCGGCAAAGGATTTGTAACCTTAACTGGAGATGTGGGTGCTGTCCGAGCTGCTGTTGAAGCAGCATCAAGTGGAGCAGAGCTTTTAGTTGGCACAAGTGTAATACCAAGGCCATCGCAAATGCTCTTCGACACAATTTTATAAAAGTTAGCCGTTAAAAGCTGTAAAAGTAGATGTTGAATATATTTTTCTGCAAACTAATACAATATATTAACTTGAAAAATATGGCTTTATGCGGCTAGCAAAATTTTAAATAGGTGCAATTATAAGGAGGTTAATTATGGCAGTTTTTACAGAAAGTTTACAAGCTTGGATAAGCAACATTTCAATCAACTCAATAATAATCATGATAATGATGGTGTTTATGTTGGTTGGTGCAGTGGACAGAATTTTTGGCAACAAACTAGGCTATGGAGAAAAATTTGAAGAGGGTTTTAATGCAATAGGCGCACTTGCAATTGCTATGGCCGGTGTTATTGCAGCGGCTCCTGTACTGGCAGAGGTGCTAGGGCCAATTATTACTCCACTTTACACACTTGTAGGTGCAAACCCCGCAATGTTTGCAACAACATTACTTGCAAATGACATGGGTGGATACCAACTAGCAATGGAACTTGCGGGCGATAACGAGAGCATTGGTAACTTTGCAGGCTTAATTCTTGGCGCTATGATGGGCCCAACAATTGTTTTTACAATCCCTGTGGCGCTTTCAATACTTAAAAAAGAAGACCGCCCATATCTTGGCGCAGGTGTACTTGCAGGTTTAATAACAATACCTCTTGGCTGTATTGCCGGTGGACTTGTTATGAACACAACACAATACAAAATTTCTATAGTAGAAATACTTGTAAACCTAATACCTGTTATAATTATTGCGGGTTTAATAATTGTAGGTCTATGGTTTATACCTACTAAGATGATAGCAGGATTTAACGTGTTTGGTAAAGCAGTTACAATTTTAATAACTATATTTACTGCAATTGCTGTATTCCAGTTCCAAACAGGCATTATGTTCCCGGTATTTGACGTTATGAGCACACCTGATGCAAACGGTGTTGTTCCACTTATTTCCGGTCTGGAGACATGCGGAATCATAGGCATTACACTTATAGGTGCATTCCCACTTGTTAAGTTTATTACAGATGTATTCGGCAAAGGGCTATCAAAAATCGGTAAATTATTTGGCATGGATGAAAATGGCGCAACAGGTCTTGTTGCAACACTTGCAAACAATATAGCAACATTTAATATCCTTGATAAAATGAACCCGAAAAGCAAACTTTTGAACGTTGCATTTGCAGTTTCAGCAGCTTTCGTTTTCGGAGATCACCTTGGATTTACTGCGGCTAATAACAGTGACATGGTATTCTCAGTTGTTGTAGGTAAACTTGTAGCCGGTATTACAGCTTTGTTGCTTGCAAATTTACTTTCTCCTATCCTTTTAGCAAAAATTCAAAATGCTACTCCAGAGACAAAAAAAGACAAAGAGGAAAAAGCGGCTGAGTAATATTATGTAAATTATAAAGTAGTTTATATAAAATCCCACTCCAATTATTGGGGTGGGATTATTGTATTACAAAAAAGCACAGCCCTAAAAATAGAGCTGTGCTTTTTGTTGATATTTATAAATTGTTAAGCGAGATCTGCCCAGTTTGCCGGATAAACAAAATAGCAATACCGTGCCTTGCCATTTGTGCTTTTAAACTGTATATGGCTATTTTTAGGTATGTAAATTATATCACCTACATTGCCTACTATTACTCTGCCGTCAATAACAATTTCAAGTGTGCCCTCAATTATATAGTCAAATTCATCGTACGTTAGTGTCCACTCAAATGCGGTGTTATCAACCTCCATTACACCTGCGCCCATTCTTGGTGCCTCTTCAAGTGTAACTACATCTTTAAGCGCTACACCGTCTTGCTCAAACCTTTCACAATTGACAGTGGAAGTTTTTATAGAAATTATACCGCTCTTGTCAATGTGTTTTTCAAAATCTGCCTTTGGTTGTGTACATGTTGCTTTTTCAACAACTTTTTCTACAATTTCTCTTATAAGTTGTTCGCTAACATTCATAATATCACCTTTCTTTACTGTTTATTTTCAATAAAAAAGCGTAACTTTTTTTATTTTTAAAATATAAAAAATGCGCAAAAAACCAAAAAAGCCTTAGAGCATACAAAAGTATACTCTAAAGCTACATCGCTTAAAAAGTAAATGTGCCTACATCGGCAACATAAATTGTTGTTAATTTTTGTAATTAGCCATTCAAGTTTAAAACAGGAACACAAGAATAGCTGATAATTAGTATAATATATATTTTATAATAAATAATTTGTTCCGTCAATATAAAAAATAAAATTGTTATTATATTTGACATAATGATGCAAAATTAGTCGTTATTTTGTGAGATGTTTCAAAACAGCGGCATTATGTTCATCAGTGTGGTACATAAATACACACGCATAAGAAAATTGGCTCCGAGGGTGTTAAACGAACTTTCCGAGTATGAGGTTACGTCTTTTATAAATTGTTGACAAAACATTTCGGTATACTGCTATATCTTGTTCTAAGTGTGGCATCGGTGCTGTTTTAGTTATTATAATCAGCCTTAACCGCTTGCTGTCAAATATATTAGTGTTTAACATGGATAGGTTACAATAAACTGGACAGGTGTTTTGGGTTTTCGGGGATATAGAAGTTACTCCCACTCCTAACCATAAATCGTAACTTAAACAGTTTTGATTATGTTGTGTGTTTCGGAGTGTCTGTATTATTCAAATTATATAAGATTTTTGAGGTATCTGATTTTTTTGTTGCCAAAATGTTGCCACGCAATTTAGCTAAATCATATTCATTTACATGAATAAACAACATTTTTTCCTTTGCCATTAATCGTTAGCATATTTTTATCTACAAGAGCTTTCAAATGTTTAGTCGCCATGGCTCTAGATATATTAAGATATCTTTCAAGGTCACTTCTTTTAAAACACTCAAATTCTTTAAAATGCTCAATGATGTTTGTTTCTATTTTTGTCAATGAGCAATTCGAAGAGCACTGGTTTCACACCGAAGAACAAGTTGAGTTTTTAAATGAGTGGATGAAAAAGTGTATATTAAGATAATAAATGAGAAAACCTGTGCATTGGCATTATCGCCAGTACACAGTTTTTTATTACTTAAATTTAAATCTTGCATCTTCTATATATTTTTTACGTGACGGATTTCCTTCTACTCTAAAGATTTTCTTATTTTTTAAATCATAAATTACCGACCATACAGTATCAACACCTAATTTTCTATTAAACTGGCAAGTAAACCCATATTTACCTGATAAAATATCCTTTGCAAAATCTACTCTAAATAAATTTCGATTACCCCTTAGTGCAGAATATATATTATTGTACCTTTCATCTGCCCTTAAATC
>CAYJNL010000056.1:0-8360 GCA_964371675.1 uncultured Bacteroides sp.
CATAAAATAAATTATAAATAATCCGTACAGGATATAAGGATTATTTATATTAGCGTAAGCTAATATAAATTGGCATGTGCGTAGCTTTATCACATATAAAAAGGCAGTCACGAACTTTGTTCATGACTGCCTAAATTATTATCTAAACCGTAGAATAATTAAAGAAAAATTTAATTACTTAAGGCGAGCTTTAAATGCTGCAAGTTGATCTTTAAGCTCTTGTGGCATACGGCTGCCAATTTCAGCGTAAAGCTCTTCAACACCCTTAATGTCTTCGTTCCAAAGGTCGTTGTCAATCTCAAGCAAGCCTTTAACTGTGTCAAGTGTAATGTCATCTAGTCCACGGATGTCGATGTCTTCAGCGTTTGGTACATAGCCGATAGCTGTTTTGTTAGCTTCAACTTTGCCCTCACAACGGTCAACAATCCACATTAGAACGCGCATGTTGTCGCCGAAACCAGGCCAAACAAATTTGCCTTCGTCGTCTGTGCGGAACCAGTTAACATTGAAGATTTTTGGTGCTTTGTCGCCAAGTTTCTCACCCATTTTAATCCAGTGTGAGAAGTAATCGCCCATGTTGTAGCCTGTGAAAGGACGCATAGCCATTGGGTCACGGCGAACAACGCCAACTGCGCTCATAGCTGCAGCAGTTGTCTCTGAAGCCATTGAAGAACCAACGTATACACCGTGATTCCAGTCAAAGCTTTGGTATACTAGTGGAGCTGTTTTTGCACGACGGCCGCCGAATACAATAGCAGAAACAGGAACACCGTTGGGGTTATCGTACTCTTTGCTTAGGCAAGGGCAGTTAGCAGCAGGTGCTGTGAAACGGCTGTTTGGATGAGCCATTTTTTTGCCTTCTGCAAACTCAGCTTTGCCGTCAACTTTGTTGCCAAGCCAATCTGTTGCGTTTGCAGGTGGGTTTTTGTCAAGACCTTCCCACCAAACTGTGTTGTCATCATTGTTAACAACAACGTTTGTGAAAATTGTGTTGCTCATTGTGCTCATTAGAGCGTTGTAGTTTGATTTTTCGTTTGTGCCAGGTGCAACGCCGAAGAAGCCGCTCTCTGGGTTAATAGCATAAAGTCTGCCATCTTCGCCGATGTGTAGCCAAGCAATGTCATCGCCTACTGTCCAAACTTTGTAGCCTTGACTTTGTAGGTATTCAGGTGGGATAAGCATAGCAAGGTTTGTTTTGCCGCAAGCTGATGGGAACGCGCCACAAACGTAAGAAACTTCACCTTGTGGGTTCTCAATGCCAAGAATAAGCATGTGCTCAGCCATCCAACCTTCTTTAAAGCCTTGGTAAGATGCAATACGTAGAGCAAAGCATTTTTTGCCAAGAAGAACGTTGCCGCCGTAACCTGAGTTAATTGACCAAATAGCATTGTCTTCTGGGAAGTGAACAATGTAACGGTTTTCAGGGTCAATGTCAGCTTTTGCGTGTAAACCACGAACAAAGTCGTTGCTCTCACTACCTAGTTGGTCAAGAGCGCCTTTGCCCATACGTGTCATGATATCCATGTTTAGTACAACATAGATAGAGTCTGTAACTTCAACGCCAACTTTGCTGAATTTGCTGCCTAGAGGGCCCATGCAGTAAGGAATTACATACATTGTGCGGCCTTTCATAACGCCTGTGTAAAGTGGTAGCAATTTAGCTTTCATTTCGTCTGCTGCCATCCAGTTGTTTATAGGTGCTGCATCTTCTTTGTTTTGTGTGCAGATAAATGTACGGTCTTCAACACGAGCTACGTCGTTAGGGTTTGTACGGTGGTATAGGCAACCCGGTAATTTATCTTGGTTTAGTAGTGAAACTTCACCTGATGCAACTGCCTCGTCGCGCAATGCTTTCAATTGTGCATCACTACCGTCAATCCAAACTACGTTGTCGGGTGTTGTGAGGTTTTTCATTTCCTCAACCCATGCAAGAACATTTTTGTTTTCTGTCATGTTTTAAATATCTCCTTTTTCTTTATAAAAATAAATGGCTAAAAAACCTTTTGCACTTATTATACTTTTTTTTTTACAAAAGCACAAGATGTAAAAGCGTAAATATACACAAAAATGTAAAACTTTTATATGAAAAAACTTTTTTCGTACATTTTTTATAACATATGCACAATGCTATTTAAATAATTATGCCCTCGCAGTGGTCAATCTCGTGCTGAATAATCTGTGCTGTAAAGCCCTTGTAAGTTTTAACCCTGTTTTGCATCTTTGTGTTTTGGTATGCCACTTTAATACTTTTGTAGCGCTTTACAAAGCGTGTGCCCACAAGAGACAGACAAGCCTCTTCTGTGTAAAACACTTCAGAGCGTTTTATTATTTTCGGGTTTAGCATTACAAGATACTCGCCATCGTCGTCTACTGCAATTATATTTTTTAGCTCACCTATCATGTTAGCGGCAAGCCCCACACAGCGTTCTTTGTTTGCGTTTAGTGTGTCAAGTAGGTCGGTGGCTATGTGCAGGTCGGCCTCGGTGGCGGGGGTGCTTTTTTGTGCAAGAAAAGTCTCGTCTTTTATAATTTCTTTTATCATGGCGTTTCTCTTTTCATTTTTATGTGTATATGTCTATTGTTAGTATAAACTAAAAATGCAAAATGCGCAAAAAAATTATGTATAAATAAAGACAAATTGGCGAAGACATGTTATAATATGGGTAAACATTAATAAAGTATAGAATGAAAGGAGTGTTTATATGCGTATTGCAATTTGCCCGGGTAGCTTTGACCCCGTAACAAATGGGCATTTGAACATTATTGAACGCTCTTGCAAAATGTTTGACAAAATAATTGTACTTGTGCTTGTTAACCCTAACAAAAAACCGATGTTCACAGCTGAAGAGCGTGTTGAGCTACTGCGCCGTGTTACAAAGCACCTTGACAATGTGGAGGTTGACTCTTACAGTGGTTTGCTTGCAGAGTATGCTAAAAAAACAAATGCGTGCTCGCTTGTAAAGGGTTTGCGCGCTGTAACTGACTTTGAGTTTGAATTTCAGCACTCGTTGACAAATAAAAAACTTAACCCAAACCTAGAAACACTTTTTATGATAACAGATGTAAACTATATGTACTTGTCTTCAAGTATGGTGAAGCAAGTGGCACATTTTGACGGTGATGTTAGAGATTTTATACCTAACGAAATTTACGAAGATGTGCTTTCACACATAAAACAAGATAAAAGAGGTAAGAATAATGAGGATTGACGAATTACTTGATTTAATTGACGAGACACTTGAAGAGGCAGCCGGTGTGCCTTTCACAGGAGGCAAGCGCATGGTAGATGTGGACAGAGTACGAGAGCTACTTGACGATGTTCGCATTAATATGCCAACAGAAATACGCAAGGCGAAAGACATTGTGGAGGACAGGGGTAGTATAATTGCACAGGCAAATAATGAGGCTGCACAAATAATTAAACGTGCACAAGAACATGTGCGCAAGCTTGTTTCACAGCAAGAAATAGTAAAAGCCGCTGAAATTGAGGCGAAAAGCATGCTAAAAGAGGCAAAGGAAGAAGCTAACGAGACAGTTCACAAAATGTCACGTTATTGCGATAATTTGCTTACTAAAACACAGGAGCAAATGCTGAAAAACGCAAGCGAAATAAAAACACTTCGTGAGGCTTTAACAAAAAAAGGTGGCAAAAAGTAGAGTAAAATATGCAAATATTGGCTAGTTGTTGACATTTTCTTCTTATTAGTATATAATATCATTAAGAAGAAAATGAAAGAAGGCGTAGCCATGGAAAAGCGTAATACTTTACAAAAAAAAATTGTGCTTGATGCCGTTATGAAACTTACAAACCACCCCACAGCGGAGATTATTTATACAGAAATTGTTAAAGACTATCCCTCAATAAGCAAAGCAACGGTATACCGTAATTTATCGGGGCTTGCAGATGATGGTTTGATTAGACATATACCAACGGCAGACGGTGCTGACAGGTTCGACTTTAATATTGAAACACCGCACAACCACATAAAATGTATAAAATGCGGTGCTTTTGGTGATGCTCCTATAGTGGAGCTTGTAAGTCTTGATGAAAAAATAGGCGAGCATACAGGTTATGAAGACGTTACACACGAGATAATTTATACAGGTATATGTGAGAAGTGTACAAGAGTTAAAAATTAATGTGTATGTGCTTATGTAGAAAAATAGCAATCATTTTAATTAAACTAAATTTGAAAGTACTTTAATTAACAAGCATATGTTGCATCCGTTAACAAGTGTAAAACATTGCACTTGTATATAATCATAAATAAAAAGGAGAGTTAGTATGGAATTAAAAGGAAGTAAAACAGAACAAAACTTGATGACTGCTTTTGCAGGGGAGAGCCAAGCACGCAATAAGTACAGCTATTATTCATCAGCTGCTAAAAAAGAGGGTTACAACCAAATTTCAGCAATTTTTGAAGAGACCGCAAACAATGAAAAAGAACATGCAAAAATGTGGTTCAAAGAATTACATGGCGGCGCTGTTCCACAAACTCTCGAAAATTTAGCAGATGCCGCCGCAGGCGAAAATTATGAGTGGACAGAGATGTATGCTGATTTTGCAAAAGTTGCAAAAGAAGAGGGTTTTGACAGAATTGCAAAGCTTTTTGAGATGGTTGGTGCAATTGAAAAAACACATGAGGAGCGCTACCGTGTTCTTGCAGAGAGCATAAAAGCAGGTACTGTTTTTGAGCGCAGCACAGAGCAAGCATGGCATTGTAGCAATTGTGGGCATATTCACATAGGTGAAAAAGCACCGGGTAAATGTCCTGTATGTGACCACCCACAAGGATACTTTATACTACTTGCTAAAAATTATTAATATATTAACTAATTGAATAAATATACATTAAGCATGACAAAAAATACAGCTTGCGAATTGCTTTCGCAAGCTGTATTTTACTTTTAGGTGGTATATCTATTAAGCTTTTTAGGCTCATTATGCAGTTTGAAATATAACTCGGTTTTTTGCTGTGTAGTGCCTGCCACAGGTTGTTGGCAACAGCTTTTTACGCTGTTTCGGTGGTGTTCTCGTTTAGCCTATCCACGCGCCGCTTGTGCGCCGTCACTTTAATAAGTGAATTAGCTTTCGATGTCAACTATCTTTATTTTACCGCATCGCCATAAAATAAGTTATAAATAATAGCGCTAATTCAGGGTTTATATCAATCATCTTGCTCAACATCATGCTCCCTAATTGTGCCGTCAGTTGCACTGATAGTATAGTCATATTCTGTTATGCCAATTTGCCACTCCACTTCATATTCGGCATAACCGTCATCAATGTCAAGTTCGCATTCAACATGGCCGGCTTCACTTTCGCTTACTCCTGCGTGTGCAAATGCTATTGCTTTGGCTTGTTCTTCGCCTATATATTGTGCCGTTTCATTTGTATTGCTAGGTGTTGTAGCAGTATTTGCATCGTAGCTTTCTATGTCGTAGTCGTAGCCTATAATCTCGCCGCTTAACGCATTAATTTCATAGTCATACTCTGCATTGCCGTCCCAAAACTCCACTTCATATTCTGCAACGCCATCATCATAATCCAGCTTGCAGAACATGTGCGCAACATCTGTTTCATTCACTCCTGCATGTGTAAGCGCAATGTTTTTTGCTTGTGTTTCTCCAATGTAATCTTCGGCTAGGCTTTCCGTAGCTATTGTTGATTCGCTAGATGTGGTAGTTTCCTCCTGTTTTACAATTGGCTGTTCATTTTCCACAGCAGTTGTGGCTTGTGTTGGCTCCATGCTGCAACCTGCAAGAATTACCGCAATAATAGCAGTACACGAGATAACCCCAAATTTCTTTAATGTGTTTTTTGATTTCATAATATTTTCTCCTTGTTTTTTTAGTTTTATTTGATGTTATTTAATATTATACCCTAAAGATTAAAGTAACATTAAAGCTTTAAACTTTATTTTGGAAATTTTACTGTAAATAAACTCCCTTTATTCAGCTCGCTTTCAAGCGCAATTTCTGCGCTATGTAGCTTTGCAATTTGTGCTACTATAGATAGACCTAAACCCATGTTCCCATGTTGACTCGCTGTACGTGAACTATCTACTTGATAAAATCTTTGCCAAATCTTATCCCTGTGTTCTTGCGCTATGCCTATGCCGTTATCTTTAACAGACAGTACTATTTGCGTAGTTGTTTCAGCTAATGTAACGTGGACATAGGCAATACTGTTTTCTTTTTTGTAAGAAATAGCATTGCTTACTAAGTTTCCAAGCAATCTTGTAATCATTGCTTCATCGAACTCTCCGGTGATATTTGCGTCAATGTCATATGTCATTTCTAAGTTATCAGGGGCAATTAGTGTAAATTCTTCACACACTTCCCGCACAAGTGCACTTAAATTAATTTGCTTAAACTCGGCAGGCTTAGAGCCTCTGTCCATGCGTATAAGGTTTAATAACTCCGAAATAAGGTTTGACATCTTAGTAGCTTGCCTTTGCACCGTTTCAAGTGCCTCTTCTTTTTCTTCTATTGCAATATTCTCGCCCATTGCATACTCGCACTGTGCCAAAATAACGGCAGTCGGCGTTCTTAGTTCATGTGAAACATCGGATGTAAATTGTTTTTCAGCTTCGAACGCACTCTCTAAACGCTCGAACATTTTGTCAAATGTGTCGGAGAGTTTGCGTATTTCGGGGCTGGCTCCTTGATCTTGTAAATTAATGCGCAAAGCCAAGTTTTCACTCTCACTTATTTCTTCTGCTGTTTTTGCAATTTTATCTATTGGGCGAAATGTGCCTTTTGCAATAAAATAGCATCCTATTGCACCTAAAAGCACAAATATCGGCAAAGATAAAAGTGCTATTTGCAAAATACTGTTTGTGGCGCTCTCCAGCTCATCCACCGCTATAACACCACGTATCCATACAAGTGAGCGTGAATCCTCAACAGGTGCCAACCTGTCGTATATATAATAAAGTGTTCCGTCTAGCGTAAGCTCAGTAGTTTGTTTATCCTTAAACGGCTGTAAAGATATGCTTTCTTTCGGAAAATCACCTGCAATATGCTCACCATCTTGCGAATACAAAAGTGTGTATACACCTTTTGTGAAAAAATTAATATCATCGGTATCAAGCTTGCCGTCATCAAGCTCAAGTTCGCTTGAGTTATCGTCTACAACTTTTGTTAGCTCAGCTATGCTGTTTGACAAAACAATGTCATCACTCAGCGAGAACATTAAACATATCAAAACACCTGCCATGAGTAGCATTAAAAAAGTTGTAAATAAGGTTAGCCTTATTTTTGCAGATATTCTTTTCATAATCCCTCCCGAAGCACATAACCGCTACCTCTTACTGTGTGAATAAGTTTTATGTCATACTCGCTGTCAATTTTCTTTCTTATGTACCTAATATATACGTCCACTACATTTGTGCCACCCTCATAGTCATAGTTCCAAATGTGGTTTTCAATTTTCTCTCTTGATAGCACAACCCCTGCGTTATACATCATGTATTTTAAAATAGCATACTCTTTTGCCGATAGAGTTATAACCATTTCACCACGCTTTACAATGTGTGAGCTAATGTCAAGCGTCAAGTCTGCTACTGATAATACATTTGTATTTTTTTCTGTTTTCAACCTTGTCATAACGCGAATACGAGCCATAAGTTCTTCAAAAGAAAACGGTTTTACAAGATAATCATTTGCGCCTAAATCAAGGCCTTTTACTCTCTCCGATACCGCATCTCTTGCTGTTAGAAAAATAGTAGGAGTTTCTATACATCTTGAGCGCATTGCTTTAAGCACTGAAAAACCGTCTTGCCTCGGCATCATTATATCAAGAATTATTGCATCATAATCAGTGCTTATTATATAATCGAGCGCTGTTTGCCCGTCAAAACAACTATCAACGGCATAACCCTCGGATGTTAATTTTTTTGTGATAATTTTATTCATGTCTTTTTCATCTTCTGCAAGTAAAATTCTCATTAAGAAAACCTCTTCGTTTTGTTCTTGTTTGTATTATAACATAGTTTTATTAAAGTTTGATTAAAGAAAAAGAAAAGTATATATTTTTTTTGCAAAAGATATTTATGCACACTCGCTTAAAGAATATGAGGGAAAATTGGCTGTACTGATAGCCGAGCTGAAAGCAAAACTCGCAGAGTTGAAAAAGCAAATAACTGCTTAAAACCGTCAACATAACTATTCAAAATTTGCACTACAATAAACAAAGAAATAATACCTGCCGTCGCATTTCACGGCGGCAGGTATTATTTTTTTAAGTAGACATTATTCTATGCTTTTTTCTTGTACAATGTCTGACAATAAAGAAAGATTGTCGCACCTAGCGGCAATATACGCCGCTGTTTTGTTATAACTTTCATTATAAAGGC
>CAYJNL010000057.1:0-8116 GCA_964371675.1 uncultured Bacteroides sp.
ATTAAAAACAATTACAACCAATAATAATGTGCAAATTTTATTTTAGTTTCACTAATATTTTTTGTGAGGTTAAAAATATCAGTGCTCTTCTGCCTCTAATTCGTTTTGCATTGCAGTTTGGTCGTCGTAAAAATGGTTCCTGTTTATATGGCATATCTCATGTGCTATTGTTGCCTCCAGTGTTTTGGGGCAAAGGTTTGTGTTTACGTACACATTGTAATTATCGTCTTTATCCTTAATTGTCACACCACGCACATTTGGTGGCAACGATATCTTTCGGATATAAATGTTGTTCAATCCTTAAACCTCCTACTTCATTTGTCACGCAAGGCCTCAATTATTTTTACTGCTTGCATTACCTCCTCTTTTGTTGCGTTTTTTGCAAGCGAAAACAAAATGCGCATATCTTCACGATTTTTTAGCTCGTTTAAATATTCTGCAAGCTCATCATCTTGCTCTTTATTTGCGGGCTCATTTGACGTAGTTTGGCCCAGCAAATAATCTACCGTTACATCAAAATAATCAGCTATTTTTTGCAATTGAGATGCTTGTGGCAAACGCTCTTTGTTTCTCCAAGCCGACACAGCCGCACGGCTTAGCCCCATCTCAACCGCTGCACCTGTTGGCGAAAGCCCTTTCATCTTACATAGCTTACAATAATTGTCAAAAAACACTATTTACACTCCTTTTACTTGTGCAAAACGACAAAGTTTTCACTTTTGAACTTTTTATACTTGCAAAGTTCACTCTTGTGAATTATACTATAAGACAATCGGTTCGCAACAGTGAACTAAAATTCGTTTATGAACATGAATTGTGTTAATTATAGCATAATTGTTCACAAAAGTAAACTATTTGCAGGAGGTTTTTAAGATGAAAGAAAAATATTTATTAGGCGGTAACATTTTTGATGACACCAACCCATTGGGGCAATGTGAAGTGTGTGGAGGTGCACTTTTTGACGGCGACGAAATATATTTAACACGTGACAGAAAACTGCCTGTGGGGTGTGGCAATTGCGTGATAGCAGCTTTAAAAAAGGCTTAAGTAAAAGCACAAAAGGAGATGTAAAGAAGATGGAAAATTATAATATTGGCACGATGATACACATAAAACCGTTTATTCCCTCGGCTTTTGACGGAATGCCGGGCAGATTTGCACCACGCATTGCAATGTATGGTAAGGTGCTTTACATAAGCAAAAAAGGCTGGTTTTTAGTGGGAATAATTAACAAAAACGGCAAACAAATTTTTAGGGAGTGCTTTTTCAGCAAAGATATAGAGGCTGTATAGCACAACTTTATTATATTGGTTTACTGAAAACTAGAGGAGTGGAGAAAAGCAATGAAGTACCACAGAGGTAAAAGATTTGGCCTTAACGAAAACGTGCAAAGCTTAATTTATTGGCAATGCGTTAATTTTAGTGCATTTTGCAAAAGTAAGCAGGAATATGTAAAAAATTTGTGTGCAGAAATAGGCGGAGAGTACAGCGATATTTTATTTGAAACTGTAACAAGCACAGTACCATTAACAACAATAAGTTACAGGTCGCTCTCCACAAATATGCCCATTTACGACAGCCATTTGAGTGTTATGGTTAAAAAGTTTTATACCAGATATGCGCAAGATAATGAAATGTATTGCGGAATGTAAATTTACAATATATCGCCTACATAAACTTGCAAAAACGCTTTAACGCGTATTTTGTAGCAAATGCGTATTATTAAGGAGCTGCCCCCAAACAAAGACTTTGCAAAAACTAGAGCAAAATTTTTGCCTATCATAATTGAAACAAAAAGCACAGGCAATACTGTGTGTATTAACAAGCATTTTTGTGACATATGATGGAAATTCAGTCGACGCTTTTTGTGAAGGCGACTTTGCCAACAGCTCCATTAAACTAAATAATCAAGTTATTCAGTAGGCTTTAATTATAACACCATATTTTGTCGAAATTTAACATATAATGGAATTTATGTTTAATTTTTAACGTATTTACGTGAATTTGTAAGTAATTACCCCCTATTTTACCTTATAAAGTATGTAGATAGCTTACTAAAAAGGGTTACTGCATAAAAAACAATTAAATAATTAAGGAGTGTGAATATTACGGAAAAAAAAGCAACTAAAAGCTCAACCGCCACAAAAGGCCGCCCACGTAAAATAACACAAAAAAGCCTCCCACTTGAACGCCTTGTAGAAAACGAGGTAAATGAACAAGAGAGGATTTTTTGTGTAAACTATTTAAAGTCTTTCAATGTGGAAAACGCCGCACGTCATGCAGGGTTTAGCACCGCCGAAAGTATGCACGAGGGCTATAAAATGCTGAGCAAGGAAAATGTGCGAAATTACTTAGATTACCTAAAAAAACATCGCCATAACGCTATACTTGCAGACGGCGCGGCAGTTTTGCAAAAATATCTGGACATTGCTTTTGCAGACATTTTTGACTTTGTCAAACTTGGGAGTATGCCAATTTCAGCAACGTCTATTGAAAACACCCCAACGGGTATATTTATTAAGAGTAGCGACGAGCTCCAGCTTTTTTTACCTGATGTAGTAAGCGGCAGCCTTATTGCGGAAATTCGGCAAGGAAAAGACGGCATAACAATAAAACTTGCAGACAGAATGAAAGCGCTTGAATGGCTGACAGAATACTTTGAGCTAAACCCGTCTGATGTGCACAGGCGCGAAGCTGATAGGCGAAAAATTGAGCTTGCCGCTGTAAAATTGTGCCCACAAGACGAGAATAAAAGTGTAAAAAACAAAAGTGATAAAACCGATAATTTTTCGCAAGCCTTGCAAAGCAGTTGTGAAAATTTGTGGAATGAAGAATAGGCTAAGTTTCTACGAAAGCGCCTGTTAACATAGGTAAAAAAAGCATTGGGGGGAGACAATGACATTTAATGAGCAAAAAAAGCGAGAGGTAAGCAAGTTATGGCAAGGTACAGACAGTGCTTTGTCAAAAACTAAAAATTATTATAAAAAAGGGCAAAATAACAGCAATAGTAAAAACACCCCAATAAATGCGAGTAGCCTTGTAAAACTTGCACAAACTTCGGAAAGTTCAAATACATTTCAGCCATTTGAGTTTGCCCCTTTCAGTAAAAAACAGGCACAAGTTTTAACGTGGTGGCATGAGAACTCTCCTAAAAAAAGCTATGACGGTGTTATTGCAGATGGTAGTATCAGGAGTGGCAAATCTATGTGCTTGTCGCTGTCATTTTGCATGTGGGCAATGAGCACCTTTAATATGCAAAATTTTGCACTGTGTGGCAAAACAATTGGATCTATGCGCCGAAATGTGGTGCTTTTACTAAAGCGTGTACTGCGTGGGCGCGGATACATAGTAAGCGACAGGCGCGCAGACAACATGCTTATTATTTACGACGGCAAAAACTGCAACACATTTTATATTTTTGGCGGCAAGGACGAGGGCAGTGCCGACTTAATACAGGGCATAACCTTAGCTGGTGTGCTTTTTGACGAAGTAGCGCTACTTCCTGAAAGTTTTGTTAGCCAAGCAACGGCGCGTTGCAGTGTGCAGGGTAGCAAATGGTGGTTTAACTGCAACCCACAGGGGCCGCACCACTGGTTTTATAGCGAATATATATTGCAGACAGAGCAAAAAAATTTACTATACGTGCATTTTACAATGGCAGACAACCCCAGCCTGACAAAAAGCATGATACAACGATATGAAAACCTATACAAGGGCGTTTTTTATGACAGATACATTAAAGGGCTTTGGGTGGCGGCACAAGGGCTTGTGTACCCTATGGTTGCGCAAAACAAAACAGATTATATAGCAAAAACATATGAGCACATTAAAAACGGGCGCTTTTTTATAAGCATAGACTATGGCACACGCAACCCGTTTAGCATGGGGCTTTGGTGCGTAAGTGGCAATACAGCTGTCCGCATTAAAGAGTTTTATCATGACAGCGTAAAACAAATGAGGCAGCTTACCGATGAGGAGTATTACACAAAACTTGAAGAGTTTGCAGGAGGGTACTACATTCAAAAAATTGTTATTGACCCAAGTGCGGCATCTTTTATTCAAACGGTGCGCAAACATGCAAGGTTTTCTGTGCGAAACGCTGAAAACAATGTGCTCAACGGCATAAGAATTACAGCATCACTTTTACAGGGTGGCCGCATACAATTTGATAAAACCTGCAAAAATATCTTGCGGGAATTTGATTTATATAAGTGGAATGACACGGGTAGTGGCAAGGATGAAGTGGTGAAACAAAACGACCATGCAATGGACGATATGCGCTACTTTTGCGCAACAATTTTATCAAGAGAATTTAAGTGGGTAGAGTGGAGTTAAAATTGCTATAAAGTAATGTTATGAGCGGTCTTAATTATACGATTTAACGCAATAAAGCGCAAAAAACAAAACAATAGCCCTGTGCCACACGATAAGGTACAATAAACAATTAAAAGATTATTTGTGCACTGCACAGAATGGAGACTAATATGATTAAAAAAATGTTGCACTTTTTGCGCACATGTGTGCGTAATTTTTTCAAATCAGAGCAAGAGGCTCAAAGTTTTGAAACAGCTTTAAGTTATAACATGGAAAATGCAATAAGCACTTGGGCGGCAATGTATACAGGCAGTGGCTCACGCACTGCAAACGGCGTAAGTTTAGGGCTACCTGCAGCTATAAGCGCAGAGTTTGCACGCCTTGCCACACTGGAGGCACAAATAAAATTTACCGGAGAACGCGGCGCTTTTTTAATGAAAACAATGGCGCCCATTTTACAAGATTTGCGCCGTTATACAGAGTACGCGTGTGCTCTTGGCGGCTGTGTTTTTAAGCCTTATGTGGCAAACGGCAACGTTTTAGTTGATTTTGTGCAGGCAGACAACTTTGTACCCACCGCATTTAACGCAAGCGGAAACATGACAGGCGCTGTTTTTTGCGACCAACTTTTAAAAGACGGCGGTGTTTACACAAGGCTTGAGTACCACAACTTAAACGGAGATGTGTATACAGTTGAAAACAAGGCTTTTTATAGCTCAAGCGGCACAGATTTGGGCAGACCTGTAAATTTAACTGATGTTACAGCATGGCGTGGTATTGCGCCATTTGCAAAGTTCGAAAACGTGAAATTTCCGCTTTTTGCATACTTGCGCGTGCCGGGTGCTAATAATATTGACATGCAAAGCCCGCTTGGTGTTTCTGTTTTTGGGCGCGCTGTGGAGCTTATAAATAACGCAAATGAACAATATGCAAGGCTTTTGTGGGAGTTTGAGGGCGGTGAGCTTGCCGTAGACGCCGCACAAGATGTACTTATGGGGCTTTTAGAAGATGCACCTAGAATGCCAAAAGGTAAAGAGCGTCTATTCAGGCAACTTTCAAGCTCAGACAGCGATTTTTACAGGGTTTTCTCCCCTCAATTGCGTGATGAGAGCCTAATAAATGGGCTTGATTTAATGTTAAAGCGCATTGAGTTTAACTGCTCACTGGCATACGGAACACTGTCTGACCCGCAAAACACAGACAAAACAGCAGAAGAAATACGCGCAAGCAAACAGCGCAGTTATGCCGCTGTGAGAGACATGCAAACCTCAATACAAAACTGCCTAACACAGCTTGCAGATGTAATATGTGTGTATGCAGACATGTACAAGCTCACACCTAGCGGCAAATACAAAGCCGGCTATAAGTGGGACGACAGCATTGTTGCAGACGAGGTAACAGAGCGCGAGCAAATGAGGCAAGACTGTATTAACGGCGCGGCACAATGGTGGGAATATCGCGCTAAATTTTACGGCGAAGATGAGGCGACAGCACGAAAAAAAACACCGCAAAAAGAGGTACCGCAAATTTAATGTAAGCTGTGCAAACGGCAGCTTGGCTCAGCTTTGCTGAAATAAATGCCTTTACAGTGATGATAGTTTCAAAAAAATGCGCATAATAAGTATGTTTATACAAAATAGCCGACACTTCATATAAAATGAAGTGTCGGCTATTTTTATTTGTAAGCTAAATTTCTCAGCTTATATTATTTACATAAAATGCAAATTAGTTCATTATTGCAAGTTCTGTTTCAGCATCAAACAAGTGTAATTTGCTTGTGTTGATAGCAACTTTAACGTCCATGCCGTTTTTAGCTTTGCTTGTTGGCAATACACGTGCTGTTAAGCGGTACTCGCCATATGTTAGGTATAGGTAAATTTCACTACCCATAAGCTCTGAAACCTCAACGTTTGTCATAATAGTTGCATCGCTGTGTTTTGTGATGAACTCTTCATCGTCTTTAATATCTTCAGGGCGGATACCTGCTTTAATTTTCTTGCCAACGTATTTTTCCATCTCTGCGTTAACTTTACTTGGGTCAATACGTAGTTTGTCGCCGCCAATGTTAACGTAATAATCTGTGCCCTCTTTTATTAGAGTAGCATCAAGCAAGTTCATTTGTGGGCTACCGATAAAGCCTGCAACGAACATGTTGCAAGGATAATCGTATAGATTTTGAGGTGTGTCAACTTGTTGGATAAGACCGTCTTTCATAACAACAATGCGGTCGCCCATTGTCATAGCCTCTGTTTGGTCATGTGTAACATAGATAAATGTTGTACCTAGTTTTAGGTGAAGTTTAATAATCTCTGTACGCATGGCTGTACGAAGTTTTGCATCAAGGTTAGATAGTGGCTCATCAAGCAAGAAAACTGCCGGATTACGAACCATAGCACGGCCTAAAGCAACACGTTGGCGTTGACCACCGGAAAGTGCTTTAGGTTTACGGTCTAGCAAATGCTCAATATCAAGAACTTTTGCAGCCTCGCGAACACGTTTTTCAATCTCATCTTTAGGTGTTTTGCGTAGCTCAAGACCAAAAGCCATGTTTTTGTAAACTGTCATGTGTGGGTATAGAGCATAGTTTTGGAAAACCATCGCAATGTCTCTATCTTTCGGTGGTACGTCATTTACAAGACGGTCGCCAATGTAAAGCTCACCTTTAGAAATTTCTTCAAGGCCTGCAATCATACGTAGTGTTGTTGATTTACCGCAACCAGACGGACCAACCAAGATGATAAACTCTTTGTCTTCAATTTCAAGGTTGAAATCAGAAACAGCAGTTACATCACCGGCATAAATTTTGTAAATATTTTTTAAACTAATACTTGCCATGGGAATCTACCTCCAAATAAATTATGTATTTTGTTGATGTGGCTTGACCACACGCGAATAACTTAATATAATGATAACAGAATAAAATATAAAAAGAAATGGTAAAATATTGATTAGAGGTGCTTAATATTGATATTCGATTACAAAAACTTTTGCAACTGTGAAATTTGCGAAGATTTAAGCGAGATAAAAAGTGCTGATGTACAAATATATATAGTTTATGCCCAAAATAGTACAGACAGCGCAGAGCGTGGCGACATAATTGTTTCAACACAAAAAAACTACGTTGAAACATTAAAATGCAGTGCAGTTATAGTATGTTTAAGCGGTGTTGCGCCACATGGTGCACAAAGCCAAATTGAGCAGACCTTACACACAAATGAAAAACACGCCCCTGTTTTAAGGGCGGCTATTGAGCGCGCGTTAAACGTACAATACAGTGGTGCATCGCCATATTTAAAGAGCGAATGCGCCTATGGCTTACTGTGTGCGCTTGCCGCAACTTTCGACGAGCAAAAAGAGACAACTACCTCACACCTTGTGCAAGAGGCTGTAAATGAGATACACAAAAATTACAGTGGCATATATGGCGTGGAGGAGCTAAGCGATTTTATAGGAGTAAGCAAACACCACTTAGTGCGCGAATTTTCACGGGAGATGGGAACCTCTCCCGGCAAATATTTAACGCAAGTGCGAATAGATGCTGCAAAACAGCTATTAATTAATAGAGATTATCCACTTGAAATAGTTGCCGCTATGTGCGGTTTTTCGGGCAGTAATTATTTTTGCAAGGTGTTCAAAAAACACGTGGGACTATCGCCAACAGATTACAGACAGAGCACAAGCGACGAGCGCAGTTTGTCTAGCGAGACAAATGAGCTGGAACAAGCGCTTTTTGTGTAGGTGCGCTAGGGGTTATTTATATTTTGTGTAGCAAAATATAAATTGGCATGTGCGTAGCACCGCC
>CAYJNL010000058.1:0-7878 GCA_964371675.1 uncultured Bacteroides sp.
TCAAGCCATGTGAAGAGTTCGGGGTTTTGCTTGTATATGTCGCTGTTTTTTATCGCATCAACATCAATTGCCAGGTTTTCAGCAGTGCCGTGATAAATTCTAAGCGGAGGGTTTGGCATAACGGGGCGGCTGTTATAGATTTCAAAATAATCACGCTCGTCCGTATTATTGCCGAGTTTTGAAAGTTGCTCGTACCAACTTTGCATATCAACTTGCCATTTTGCAAAATCTTGCTCATACTGTGCGTACAACTGCCCATATTCGGCGATTTGCTCTGCAGTGAGTGTACTCGTGCTATCTGCGTTAAAGTCGCCCACATCGCCAAACAAGCCCGAAAGCCAGTGGATAATGTCTTGCACCGCAGTATTTGGCGCATTGCCGATGGTTAAGCCGTATGGTGCTTTCACTTCAACAAGGGTGTAATCGCCATACGGCAAGGGGTACGTAAAATCTAAAACGCTGTTTTCATCTGTTTGCCACGGGGTTTGCGGTGTGCCTGTCATGTCTAGCCCAATTTGTTGCACTATCCAATAGCCGTAGGCAGTGTCGCCAATGTTTTTGCTGTCTTGAATTTTTTCATCGCTATCCCATGCCCACAGCAAAAATGATGTGTTGCTTGTGGGAGTATATCCCATTGCTTTCAGCTCGTCATCGGTATAGATTGTCATGCCCGATAAGTTATTTGCGCTCGTCACACCTGATGTAGTAAAATCAGCAAGTTGTGGCTGTTTTGGAAGTGTGCCGTCTGCCACGGCTTTGTCGTAATTGCCTGTATCTTTCAGTGCCGCAATTTCAAGGCGCCAGTTTTCGAGTGCCGCCTCATATTGTGCAATTGCTTGTGCGTTTGTGATAGTAGGGTTGCTCTCTGTGTCTACTTTCACAACTTGCAAGCGTTGATGTATGGGCTTGTCGGTCACAGGTTTATTTAAAACGCTGTCACTGCTGTTTTGTCCGTGCAAATCGTGGTCAATGCCCCACAAGCCATTTTGCACAATCTGCGGTGGCTGCGCATCATTCAAGCCGTTTTCAGGTCTGCGGTTTTTGCCAAGGTAGCCGCCGTCAGAGTTGTCAACCCATGATTCATAGCCAATGTGAACAGTGGAATATACAGCCTCATAGCCCTCATTTGGGTTTAGCTCCACAACAGTGTATGTGCCAAAAGGTAGTGGTGTTGCGCCTGTTATTTCATCTTGCGCCCACAAAATTGTGCTACTGTCACGAGTGCTTGCATATCCGAACTCATTTGTCTGCAACGTCATCACATGCTCACCGTTCTCATTTTCGCCGTGGTAAATGGCAAACTGCACACCCACGGACGGCATTACTTCATCGCTTTCTTCCTGCATTTTTTGTATACTGATGTGACCTTTGATTACGCTGTTTACATAGTTTGTACCAACAACATTTAAAGTTAAATGTTCACCTGCATACGTTACATCGACAGGTAAAATTTGACCAGTTGAGGAATATCCACCAAACTGATAGCCCTCACTTGGCACAATTTCTTGCACCTCGTATTTGCCTAAATCAAGGCTTGCAGATGTTGTAAAAATGCCGTTTTCATCTGTTTGCCCTATGGCAATAATACTGCCCTGCGTTACACTTCCCACACCAAGCGATTGCGCATTCACGCTTGCTGTGCCTTGCGTGATGTCGCCGTCGATTGTATATGAGAACAGCTCTTGCTGTGACAAACTGCCATCTGCAAGCGTGATGTTTTCACGGGCACGTACAATAAACCACGCACCTGAAAGAGTTGCACTGCCTTGCGGCGTTGTGCCTGTTTCTTCGTCAAGCTTTTGCACAGTTATTTGTCCCTTTTGGCGTATGTTTCCCAAGGTTTTTGTGCTTACTTCATCGGGTGCGGCTGTAAATGAAATGCTCGCGCCGTCATTGTAATAGCCGAGAAAAACATTGCCAAACATGGCGGGGGAGATTTCTGTAACTGTGTAAGCGCCCGGTGTTGTCAGCGTAATGGGCAAGTCCACAATTTCATTCATGCCAAAGTCAGATTCAATGCGTGCCTTTGCGGCTGTGTTTGTGCCGTTCATATTGGCTGTTATTTCAAAACCACTTTCGCTGTCAACTTTTTTAACAGTAACATCGCAAGTGGGCGGTGCGCTCACACCCTCTGGTGCGTAAGTTGTGAGGACACGCTGAAAGGCAGGATTGCTCGGCAAATAAATATACCCGTTGCCACTGCCGCCTGCTCCATGCGCCCACACATAGTAGGATATTTCAAGCTGTGTTGTACAGCCGGCAGCAATTGCATCTTCAATGCTACTGCCTGTTACACCCGAATATGTCCAGTAACACGCCGTAGTAGGCTGTCCGTCAAGCCCTTTATCAAGACAGTATGCATTGCTATCGCCCATGAACGTTAGTAGCCACTCTCCTTCGACTTTGTTGACGGCAGTTATCATATAGCGTGGCTCTTGAGGTGCCGCTGACGAGAACATCATCATTGGTGGTGCAGTGATGTTTACTGTTATGCTTTTTGACGTTATATCGTTATATGAATAAGACATCGTAAAATTTTCAGTAGCCTTAACCCACACCATTTTTGCGGCTTCTGTTTGGCCGCTTACAAAAGTTTGCTGTGTGTTTTCCCATACAGAGCCTGTTTCGCTATTTGGGCCTACGAGGCTTGCGTTTTCGCTAAGTGTTATTGTTGCAACGCCATTTTCTTTAGGGTTCTGCACTTGCAATAGAACAGGCACAAGCGCATAGCCAAGGTTTGCGTCAATTGTATGTTCAAATGTTCCACCATCAGCAGAAAGCATTGTTTCGTCCAGAGTATCACCGATCTCATAGCCTTGTGGAACAGTGGCTATGCTAATTCGGGTTGGTGATTCTTGCGGAATATCGGGAGTGGGTTCGGGTGAGTTTTGAGGTGGTGTTGTTTGCGTTTCATCAACACTATTAATAGTTTCAGTAGCACCCTCAATAGGTTGGTTATTTACATCTGAAACGCCATCTTTAAGCGGTAGTGCACTATCAATCGCATTTGAAGTAGTCGGTACATCGCTATTTTCTACACGGTTCACATCAGGCAATACTTCGCTCGCAAACACTATCGGCAACATCATAGTGAAACAGAGTAAAACACTTAAAAATACAGCTGTTATTTTATTAAATTTTTTCATTTAAGCTCCTTAGGTTTATATATTTTTTGCAATAACGATTTATTGCACTCTAAAAGTAGTAAAATCTTAGGTTTTTTCTGGGTTCTACACTTCTTTAAGAACACTAAGCACAATTAAACGCTCATTTTCATCATCTGTGCAGGTTGATAGCGTTAAAAAAGAAGTTCTTTCATCAAGCGTTACATCAGTTTGCAACACGTTATTTTCTGATATAACGCTATTAATTACGTTAAGTTGTTCTGTGCTTGGGTTTGGCTCTATAAAAGCGCTGTCAGTATCTGCGCTGACGTTTCCGGCAAATACAACCTCATACATTAGTGTTTCGCCGTTTAAAAGCTCAAGCGTGATGTTAGGGTGCAGCGTAAAAAACGCACCGCTTAAATCGGTGTATCTGTGCAGTTGCGACAGGCCTTTGTTTTCGGACGTTTGCCAGTTGTGCCCGTAAATTATCGTGTTTTGGCTCATTTTTTCTTCAGTAAAGTCGCACTCAAAGTCTGCAAAAATACTGCCGCCTATGTCGCTTTCGCCGTAAATGTCCGTGCGCAAATATGTCAAATTGTCATACCCCTGTAAAACTGGAGCAGAGATGTACGTGTCCTCAATTTCAAGCCAAGCTATCGTATCATCGTTGATTTTTACAGCTTGCTCTAAGTTTATAGGCACTACTTTTTCTACTACATCCTCACTATCCGCTGCTAAAACCTGCTCTTCAAGAACACTTTGCTCTGTGCTTAACGGCACGGAAACTTCGGGTATTTCCGCGCCCTCGCCATCTCTTAAAATTACCCACAGCAACATAGGCGTTAAAAACATCGCAACGAGCAAAAAGGCTATTGTAAACGCAAAGGCTCTCTCTTTAATTTCCTCTATTGATTTTTGTTTTCTATCGTTCATTCAAAAACTTCCTTTCAAACTTTTCAAAAAAAATAAGCCTTGTGATGTAAAAATACAAATCACAAAGCCTATCGTTCAATATTGTTATTCTTCTTTGATGTTTCAGGCTTACCAAAATTTCGCCAAGCCTCATTAATACAGCTTTGTATCGGCTCGGCGTCAACGCCGTTTTGCCGTGCGCCTTGTAAAATTCCATTTGCGTAGGTTTTGCTCGGCACGCCAAGCTTCTCTTTGTGCGGTGCTTGCATCGTATACGTCATTGTAAGGGTTTCCACACCCTGTGCGTTTTTAACGATGACACGTGTTTTGCCGTAAAAATTAGGGTAACCCTCATAGTGGTCTAAACTGCGCTCGCATTTTTGCGTTATGTGCCATAAAACGCCGTCTACATGTGAGTTTTTATCAGGCACAATTGTCGCAACGGCTGAAAATGCATTGCCTGCAAAAATTAGCTTGTAGCCCTCAAGCCGAACAGAACCGATTGGCTTTGCATCAGGGCAACGCAGTGCCATTTGGTGCAAATTCATGTTACTGCCGTACGAAAAATAGGGAATAGACGGCGCACGCTTTCTGAAAAAATTCATTTGTTCGTACATTTAATTATCACCTCACTTCCTGTTGGTTTCTGTTGCTTTGCCAATTTTGATTACCGCCGTTCAAGCACGCATAGTTCGACCTATCATACCGCCAAGCCCTGTCGCCGGGCAGGTTTGCGAGTAAATGCTCACGTACATTTTTGTATTCCTCTCCAATTAAGCCAAGGCGCAATAAAAATGTACGGAAAGTAAATGCAGGGTTTTCGCTAATCTCTGTTTTTTTCATCTGCGTGCGGCTTTGGTTAATTGCTTGCGCCGAGATTGCCAGTGCAAGCGTAATGTTGGCACGCACCTTGCCGGCATGAAGTGTGCTTTCAAAACAGCGCCACTCTAAAGTGCCACGGTAGAAGACCGAGTGAATGTTCAAAGCGTAGTACCGGCTCCAGTTATAGTGCTCGCCACTGCCGCCGCGCCCTTCGTACCACAGGTTTCGCAGTTGGTTCATGTCAATGTTTTTCTTCAGCTTGCGAACATCTTTCAGCATTGGCTCACGCACTTTTCTGCACCACCTGTCAACACGCTCGGGGTTTACGTTAAGTGCTTTAAACAAAATGTCTTCCTTAGAATACATGATAGACAGTGCGTTTTTAATGCTCTGTGGTGTGTGGTTAGCGCCGTCAATGTGAACGTGCATACCACAGCTTGAATTGCAAACACCGCCTGCTTTTCTAAGAGCACGCACAACATTTTGTGCCTTATCCATTTCTGCATACGTCAATTTCGGCGAGGTGAGCTCAACTTTGTATGTATCGTCAGCGGCAATTTGCCTGTTGCGATGTTTGCGTGTAGGGTGAATGCTGCTGTCTTTTAAAATCTCCCACGTTTTTCCGTTGTTGTCTTTAATGTGGTACTTGTCGTAGCCACTGCCAATATGGGTGGCACTTGTGTTAAAAAGCGTTGCAATTGACTCGGCGGCTTGCTTTCTTGTCAGCCCTGTCATTTCTATCTCAAAGCCGTAGAATTGTTCTTTTAAGTCAATGGTTTATCCGCTCCTTTCAAAATTAAAAGCTCACGCTATTTAAAACGTGAGCTTTTTGTTGATATTTGGTTGATTTATACTTGCAAGGGCAACGCCTCTCTTTCTTGTTATTTTAATTTGGTGGTGGTATAATGAGCTGAAATACAGGTTGTTTATAATGGACATATGTTGTCTAGCTTATATTACGCGTTTCTCGTTTTATGTCCTTTTAACATTTTAGAAAATTGATAGAATTAATCTTGAAGGAGGTTATTATGAATCAAAAAAAGATTGGTTCTTTTATGAAAGAATTACGAAATGAAAAGAAAATCACACAGGAACAACTTTCTGAAATTTTAGGTGTTTCTAACAAGACTATTTCTCGATGGGAAACTGGTAATAATATGCCTGATATAGTTCTTCTTATGGAAATATCTGATTTTTATGATATAAGTATCAGAGAGTTACTTGATGGAAAAAGGGAGGATGTAAATATGGATGAAAATTCAAAAGAAACTATATTAAAAGTTACTGAATACGATAATGAGGAAAATCTAATAATGATTAAAAAAATAAATAGATTTTCAGTGGTGGGCATTTTATCAATGATAATATATTTTATACTAGTATTTGTTGACCCCGATGAAACATTCTTAAACGGCTTTGTTTCGGGAAGTATGCTAGGCATATCATTAGCTTCACTTATTATAAGTGCTGTTTTCACGACTAAATATGGAGCGAGAATCAGAGCTTATAAACTTCGTATTTTAGAAAAACTTAAATAGTTTATAGTGTCAACAAAGCATATAAAAGTTCATATTATCAACAAAATAGGCGGTGTGAACCCTCACACCGCCTGCATTTTTTATTAGCTACTTATTTCTTCATGCATAGCAAACAGTCTTTTCCCAATAGCCTCAACAACAGTAACCGTCACGCCATTACCTGCCTGCTTATAAGCCTGCGCATCCGAGTTTATTGACAATATAACGTCAATTCTGTCATCTGTATAACCTTGCAATCGCAGACACTCCCGTGGCGTAAGCTTGCGTATGCGCCCTTGGTATATCTTGCCGTCAGTGCCTTTAAAAATCGGCGCTGTGTCATCGCCTACAAGCACACCTGAGCACTCACCCTTATGGTTGTGCAAGCCATTGTCTTGCCGTGTGTGCAAACAGCGTGAAAGCTCCGTCACTTTTGGCTCAACGTTAAGGTCAATAAAGTGCAATGTGCCTTGTGAGCTACTTGTCGTGATAGTGTGCGCAATTTTGTCGCCCACACGCCCACGCCGTGAGTTTTTTGTTGCGTAGGCAAGGTCTATGCTATCGCCCTCAAAGGCGTTTTTAAAGCCAATTTTAGTATTTTCTTTAATAGGTAAGTACAAGCCTGTCTTACCGCCTTTACCGCCGGCGCTTGCTGTAATTGTAATGCTCAAGCCGTCGGCGTCGTAGATGCGTTTGCCTTGGCTACCACCTCTGATTTGCTTAAGAGTCTGCGGATTTGCGTCGGTGAAAGGAAATATTTTTCCTCTACATCGCTCATCAAGATATCCGATAATGTACACCCTTTTTCTTGCTTGTGGGACATTAAAATCGGCGCTGTTAAGCACCTGCCATTCAAGATGATACCCCAACTCTTGAAGCGTGGAGAGCATGGTACTAAACGTTTTGCCTTGTTCATGCGACAGCAATCCTGCCACGTTTTCAAGTAAAATGTATGGAGGTTTTTTGTATCGAGCCAACTTGGCAAGTTCAAAGAACATAGTTCCTCTTGTGTCATCAAAGCCAAGTCTTTTTCCTGCCACACTAAAGGATTGGCACGGAAATCCGGCACACAAGAGGTCGAACTCGGGCAAGGTGTCGTAATTGATTTTTGTTGCATCTTCGCAAAACCACTCTCCTTTTGTATCAAATAATGCGTTGTATGATTTTTGTGCGTGCTTGTCAATTTCGCAGTGCCCCACGCACTCAAAGCCGCCTGCTCTTGTTAGGCCCTCTCTAAAGCCACCGATCCCGGCGAACATGTCGAGGAATTTTATTGTGTTTGTTTTGATAATCAGCTCCTGTCAAATAAAAATAGCCTGTACTTTTAAAGACAAAAGTACAGGCTTTGGTTGATATTCGGTTAATTTATACTTGCAATGGCAACACATCTTTCTTGTTTGTTTTTGTGGTTGGTGGTATAATAAGGTGAAACTAAGACTACCTTAACAAAAAGGAGATATAACAGCATTGAAAAAGCAAATAAAACTATACAACGTGATTTTCCCCATTTGGCTATTATT
>CAYJNL010000059.1:0-6595 GCA_964371675.1 uncultured Bacteroides sp.
CCCTCCGCTTAGAATTTATCACGGCACTGCTGAAAACCTGGCAATTGATGTTGATACGATAAAAAACAGCGACATATACAAGCAAAACCCCGAACTCTTCACATGGCTTGATGATTTTGTACCGACCTCTAATATTACAAATTTCAGCATTGAATCCACAGGCAAGTTATACCCACTTTTAGAAGAAACACAAGGCGACAGCGAAAACGATGGCGGCCAGCTCAATTCCTCGTATGAGTACAACAAAATTGTAACCATGTTTATTGCTAATGAACACGCCAAAGGCTACGTTGAGCTTACAAAAACAGGCTTGCAACTCACAGGCACTGTAGAAAAAACAGAAACCCACAACGGCAAAGAGTACACTCTTACACAGCCGAATTGGGAAGTTTTAGGGCTTGCAAACGCTGAATACACCATAACCGCCGAAAGTGACATTGTCACGTCAGACGGCAAATTGCACCACCAAAAGGGAGATACAGTCGCCACGCTTACAACTAATGAAAACGGTGTTGCAATTTCAGAGCCGCTGTACATAGGCGAATACAAACTGCAAGAAATTAAAGCGCCCTACGGTTATATTTTAGATGAAACGGCATATCCGTTTGAAATCACGTACAAGGGGCAAAGCATCAGCATCTACCCCGAAAGACAGTATTTTTATAACATCCGCCAAAACATTGAGGTGGAAATTGAAAAAATGCTTGAAGTGGCTGGCGATGGTCTAGACGCGACAGACACAGCACAAAGCACTTCAATTAATGCAAATGACGTGTGGTTTGGGCTATATGCAAACGAGGAAATTTACGACAGAAACGGCAAACTTGCTTTTTCAAAAGATGACCTAATTGAAGTCATCGAAATTAAAGACGCACAAGGTGTATCAACGCTTGATTTACCGCTTGGTATGTACTACATGCAAGAGATTGACAACGCCGATGATGCGTATATTTTGAGCGATTTTAAGTACGAATTTGAATTTGTGTACACACAAGACGAGAGCGGTACAGGCAAGGGCGAAACTGTTATAAAACTAAAAATTAATGAAGGAGTTGAGATTGTAAACATGTTAAAACGTGGGTATATTTCGCTGTTTAAATATGATGATGATTTCTCGCTTGGTGTTCCGAGTGAGCTTATAACGTCTGAAATTGACGGCGAGCCGACAAGCGAATTTGTAGATGGAAAAGTTATAACGACCACTGCCTATGAAAACGGCGATATTTTAGTAGAAACAAAATCGCCGTATGAAGTTGGCACGCATGTTATAGCTAAATTAACGTTAAAAACTGGTGACACACACGACTTTGAATACTACACATTAGAGGGCGCAGTTTTCGGTGCTTATGATGAAAGCGGCGCGCTTGTTACAACAGCCACAACAGACGAAACAGGCAATGCAATTCTCGGCGAAAACAGCACGGCTTTAAAAGATGGCTTGCCCTATGGAGTTTACACAATTAAAGAGCTGACACCGCCGAGCGGCTACCGCATAACAGACCCAAGCGATGAATGGGTAGTGCAAATTAAAGCTAATGATGAAGTAGTTAGTACAGACGTTTTAGGCTATGCTTTAAGAATTCCTAATACGATAGACAAGCCTATTGCAAGGCTTTATAAGTATTCAACAAGCGGTGAAACCCTTGCAAATGCCGAGTTCACGCTTTACAAAATGACAAATGAGAAAGAGTACAAGAATTACTTAGCTATCCTTGAAAAATACGGTGATGTTGTCTCTGAAGTGTCACCGATATGGTGCGAATACACAGGCGAAAACGGTGATGACTACCCTGTTTACACAACTGACGAAAAAGGCGAATTTGAAACAGGCTACCTTGAAGATGGCATTTACAAACTTGTTGAAACGAAAAACCCAAGTGGCTTTACAGGCACATTCAGCGAGGTGTTTATTGTAAACGCTGAAACAATGGAAAGACCCAGAATTTTGAGTTTTACAGCGTACAACGCACCAAATGAAACGCCAATTGAAGAGCCAAAAGTGTTCCCTCAAACAGGCAACTAATTTTATACGCTAAGGTGCTATCTGAATTTTTGGATAGCACCTTTTAAATTTATAAAAGAAAGGATTTTGAGAATGAGAGTAGTTTTAGTTGAGCCGAATAAGCCTGCAAAAATAACGGAGATTGGAAATGATTTGAAGTCTATGCAGAGCGTTGTGGGCGGCACAATTCAGGCAATTTACCCTTGGCAAGATGATGCCGTTGCGCTTGTAGCACACGACGAGGGTAAGCTGTTAAATTTGCCGTATAACCGTGTGCTTGAAGATTACGATATTATCGCAGGTACGTTCTTTATTTGTGGTTTAGGCAAGGAAGATTTTGCTGATTTAAGCCCCGAACTTGCAGAAAAGTACAGAGAAAAATTTGAGTTTCCTGAAAAGTTTATAAAAACAAATCAAGGGCTTATGGTTGTTCGTGTTGTGGAAAGCCCGAATGAGCAGCCGCTTGGTGATGATGTGACCATTAGTGACAAATCAGAAAAAATCAAAAGCTCTAAACCCCAGAAAAACACTGCTAAAAGTAACGAAACTGTTCGCTAAGAGCATATTTTCGTCAAGCGAAATTTCACCTAAAGGCGGCGCTTTATCATCGCCGGAAAACAACTTATAAAAGGAGAACATACCATGGAAGATTTTAAAAGATTTTATACAGCCGAGTCCGTAACCGAAGGTCACCCCGATAAACTGTGTGACAAAATATCAGACGCCATTTTAGACGCATATTTAGCAAAAGACAAAAATGCACGTGTTGCCTGCGAGGTGCTTGCAACTCGTGGCAATATCGTTGTTTCGGGCGAGGTCACATGCAGTGAATTCGTGAATATCCCAAATATTATTTACGAAGTTTTAAGCGACGTTGGCTACGACCCACGCAAATTTGTTATTGATTTACACTTGCACCGCCAAAGCGCAGACATTGCCGCAGGTGTTGACACATCACTTGAAGTAAGGCGTGGCGTTGGCAGTGAAACAGACGAGCTCGGCGCAGGCGACCAAGGCGTTATGGTGGGCTTTGCGTGCGATGAAACAAAAGAGCTCATGCCACTTCCCGTTGTGCTTGCGCACAGGCTTACAAATGCACTTACAGTCGCAAGAAAATCAGGCCTTATCTACGGCTTACAGCCGGACGGCAAAGCGCAAGTTACAGTAGAATATGAGAACGATAAGCCAAAGAGAATAGAGGCGATTGTTATATCCACACAGCACGATGCCGAGAAATCGCAAGAAGTTTTAGCGTTTGAAATAAGCGATAAGATACTGCCGCTCGCCTTGCGCGACTTTCCCATTGATGAAAACACACGCATACTTGTGAACCCGTCAGGGCGTTTTGTTGAGGGTGGCCCAAGTGCCGACACAGGGCTGACAGGCAGAAAGCTAATGGTGGACACTTACGGCACGTTTGCGCCACACGGTGGCGGTGCTTTCAGCGGAAAAGACCCCACAAAAGTGGACAGAAGTGGCGCATATATGGCACGATATATCGCAAAAAACATAGTAGCCGCAGGCTTTGCGCAAAAGTGCATGGTTACTCTTGCATATGCAATTGGCGTTTCACAGCCTGTTATGGTAGAGGTAGAAACATTTGGCACAGGCACTGTTTGCGCCGACGATTGCCTTGCAAAAGCACTGCCGATTGTGTTTGACTTATCGCCAAGTGGCATTATTTCTACGCTTAATTTAACAAACCTAATATACCAAAAAACTGCAACAGGCGGTCACTTCGGGCGCAGTGAGTTCGCATGGGAGCAGACAGACAAAATCGAGGCACTGCGTGGTGCAATTCTATGAGTGAAAGCGTTTCAAAAGAGCAAATTGAAAAAGCACGGCAGATGAGTGCGATTGAATTTTTGAAAACTCACAGACCGAGCGAGCTTGTGAAATGTGGCACAAATGAGTATCAACTTCAAAGCCATGACAGCTTTAAAATTAACGAGCAAAGCAGTGTTTGGCACTGGAAAAGCCGTGACATTGGTGGCAGAAAAGCCCTTGACTATCTTGTGAAAGTCGAGGGCTTTTCGTTTGTGAGTGCGGTGCAGGCTTTGGTGGAAAACACACCCACTTACACACCACAAAAGCACGTGCCAATTGCAGATAAATCGGCGTTTAAACTCCCTGCAAAATCTTCGGATATGCGCCGTGTTTTTGGCTATCTCATGTCACGTGGCATTGCTTTTGACGTTATAAAATACTGCGCACAGCAAGGAATTTTGTATGAGAGTTTGCCGTATCACAATGCTGTGTTTGTCGGCAAAGATGAGAATGGAAAACCCAAATATGCGGCTCTTCGTGGCACATTCGATAACACACCCGAGCCGTTTAAAATCGACGTTGCAGGTAGTGATAAAAGGCACTGTTTTTGTATCCATCCTAGCATGCCAACAAAGACACTTGCCATATATGAATCTGCGCCCGATGCCATGGCACATGCAACTTTAGAGGGCTGTAAGTTTGATAAGTGGCGGCTGTCTCTCGGTGGTATCGCTGTGCCACAAAACGCATATCCACGTGAGTTTAAAAAGCCGCTTGCGCTTGAAAATTTCCTCAAAAACCATCCTGAAATAACGCACATAGAAATTTGCCTTGATAACGACCATGCAGGGCGAGTTGCGAGTGAGCTAATTGTAAATGCTTACGATGCGACTTATCACACAAAAGTTAATTTGCCGCAAAAAGATGGACAAGACTTTGCCGATGTAGCGAAAGAATTCAACAAAAATAACTATACAAAAAACAAGGAGAAAAGTGAAAATGAACGATAACAAAAAACCAAAACCAAAGATGGAATTAGTGGGTCAAGACGGCAATATTTTTAGCGTTTTAGGCAGGGCGAACAACCTGCTTAAAGAAAACGGGCAAAAGATGGATGCGCAAGAAATGTGCATGCGTGTTATGTCCTCGGGCAGTTATAACGATGCGCTGAATATTATTAGCGAGTATGTTGAAACAGAGCTGTCTGACAAAGCGCCACAGGAAACAGACAAAGCAAATGCACCATCTAACAAAGCTAAAAAGCCTCCTGTCAAGGGTGGTGATTCACGTTAATTTTACGGCGCAATATTTAAAAATCAGATAAATAATTTATACATATGAAGGAGAAATGCAATTGGATAACAACTTAAAAATCGAGAACATTTTTGCAAAGAACGCACCTATTCCCCACAACGTCGGCGGTGAGAACTGGAACATTTTGCACGGCGATATGCTGAGCATTGTGCGTAATATTAAGTCGAGCACATTTGATGCAGTTATAACCGACCCACCGTATTCCTCGGGTGGCGCAAAAGCGAGCGACAAGACACGCACCACCAACCAAAAATACAGCAGTATGTCATCAGAAAAGGCGCTGCCCGATTTTGACGGCGACCAAAAAGATGGACGCTCTTGGACAAATTGGGCGGCAGAGTGGCTCGCTGAAATGCGCAGAATTACAAAGCCCGGCGGTGTAATTGGTGTGTTCATAGACTGGCGCATGGCTCCGTCGCTTAGTGATGCACTGCAATGGGCAGGCTGGATTTGGCGAGGTCAAGTGGTGTGGGATAAGCCAAACAGCCGCCCTCAAAAAGGGCGTTTTCGTCAGCAGAGTGAGTATTTGCTGTGGGCATCTAACGGCCCGATGCCTTTAAACAGGCCTGTGGGTTGTTTGCCCGGTGTGTACAGGTATTCCAATCCGTCAAAGCGTGTGCATGTTACGGAAAAGCCTTTGCAGCTCATGCAAGATGTAATAAAGATTTGTGAGCCGAATGGGCTTATTCTCGACCCATTCGCAGGCAGTGGAACGACTGTGCTTGCGGCGGCAATTGAGGGTTACAAGGCTGTTGGGGTTGAGGTTACGGATGCGTATTTTGATGTGGCTACACAAAGGATTGCGGAGGCGTTGGCGAAAACAAAGCAGTAGAAAATAGTGCCTAAACCTTATCTATCGTTGCAATTTCTTTGCTAAGTGTTATAATGTAATTGCAACGATTATTTATAGTTTGCGAGGTGTGAAATGAAGTTAGATGGATTTGGAATTTTTGTAAAAGATATGCCCACAATGATTAAGTTTTATAGAGATGTTTTGGAGTTTGAAATAAAAGAAAATGAAGAAACAAAAAATGTCTATTTAATCAAAGATGGCACTTTATTTTTACTTTACGGAAGAAAAGATTTTGAAAAAATGACCGGTAGAACTTTTGGATTTGCACAGGGCATAAATGGACACTATGAAATTGCATTACGGGTGGAAAATTTTGCAGAAGTAGATAAAGCATTTGAAAAAGTAGTCGCAAAAGGAGCTAAACCCATTTTAGAACCAACTACTGAACCTTGGGGACAAAGGACTTGTTATGTTGCAGACCCAGAGGGTAATCTTATAGAAATTGGCTCATTTAATAAATAATGCAGCTTTTTATTATGAGCATAACCCTATATATCATGCAGATATTTATAAGCTAATTCGCCAGCTTGTGTTTTTTTAGCAACTTAATTTCGCCACTTCCAGTTTTGGAGGTGGCTTTTTCTTTATCAAAATTTAATCAGCGAATTGCTATCATATAGGCTATCATAGTTTCCACTATGATAGCCTATTTTGATGAA
>CAYJNL010000060.1:0-5693 GCA_964371675.1 uncultured Bacteroides sp.
GAAAATCGCTCTCTTGCAATCTTTTTTAGGTTATGCTTATTATAACACTGGCGTACACTGCAACTTTTAGTTTTGCTTTATCCGTAGACACGTTTGGTTTAATGTAGAATATTTGCCGCTGTGCAGTTGCTATTTGTGTTTGCATTAACGTTTCCTCCTTTCAAGCAACAACAATACCACATGACAGTTCAAATAGCTATACACAATATTACAAATATATGTCTTTATATTTGTAATATTTTTTTACAGGCTTTAAACTCGCTATAAAAGCTGTTTTACAACTGCTTTTACATGATAACTGTTGCTATATTTTCAATTTCACCAAAGGTAAATCGGTTTAAGTTCATTTTGTTTTGCTATGCGCTCTGTTGTTAAATTTGCTGTTTTTATACTGATTTTATTATTATCAAGAAGTTTAAGTATCATTAGTGCCATAACGCCATAACCCCTTGAGTCTATTTTTGTTCTTGTCATAGCTACCTCTTTTCCGCATTAAGCCCAACGCTTATTTTAATTGCTTTGTTCACCATATTCATCTGACTATCGGTCAGCCTACCCAAAAATTCGGTAAGACGTATTTTATCAAGCGTGCGCAGTTGTTCTAACAGCACATAGGACGGCTGTTTTAATTTGCCGACATCACCTATGTAAACGTGTGTGGGTAAATCATATTTATCTCGGCTTGTAAGTGGGGCGACTATAACAGTGGTGCTGTATTTATTGCCGAGGTTATTTTGTAGAATTAAAGCCGGGCGAACACCGCCTTGCTCAGAGCCTACTGCCCCGGTAAAATCTGCGTAATATATTTCACCTCTTTGCATTTTCGCTTTCCTTTCTATTCTAATACACAATTTAACACAGATACAAACCGCCTATGCTCATAACAAAGGCGGCTTGCTCTGATTGTTATTTTTTCATTACTAAATTTGCTTTATTTGCCCACGGCACCCGAAGCACGGCATTATCAAAACTAAAGCTGATTAGGCTTTATCACGGGAATTCCACCCCTCCGAGGTTCTCTCCGAGCTGCCCCCATTGGTTGAGTCTGTGGCTGGACAGGAGTATCATTATCACCTAAAGGGTTATTGCAAAATAATCTATCACAGATTATTTTTAAGGTTTCGCATTTTATCGCTCGCACCTTTACTTCTCTCTAAAAAAAGAGTTCATCGTGTTTTATGGGTGTATGTTCCCACAGGCAGTCTTTGCGTGCGCCTTATATTGCTTTGCCGTTTGGCTCTTTAGGATAACGTATTTTGATAAAGGTTTATTCAATTTTCAATGAACAACGAGTTTTTTTACCCCCTCACTTTCTATTGGGAACTTTTTTCAATTTTTATGAGTAAATTTTTTAATTTTTTCAAAATTTCTTTTTTCTTTCGACTAATACCGCTTTGTGTAACACCATATTTTTTCGCCAATTCTGATTGATTTAACTTTGAATTTGAAAGATATAACGTGAAAATAATATCGTATTCAAGCTCGTCTAATTCTTTTAAAGCCAAATGTAATGTTTCTTTTCTAAACTTTTCAAAAACAACTGTATCTATATCATCACTTTCATCACTAATGACATCTTCACCTGAGCCAAAGTCACTTATAGCATCATCATAAAAAGATATGAATTTATAGCCTTTTGGGTTTTCATTAACATAATCTGAATGGTCTTTTTCTTTTCTCCATTCTGTGTATTCAGCTTTAGAAACCTCAATTATGTAATCACCAAAATCTATAAAGTGCTTTGATTTGCATTCTGCTGTTTTTAAAAATTTATAGAACTCTTTTCCTGTAAGTGATTTCCACTCACCATTTTTTAATTTTATAAAGCATTGCTTTGACATTTTCTCTTTCCTCCGATTTTTGAAATTTAATTTTTCAAAAATCGACAGGAGGTGAGCGACATCGGGGCAAACTCCTAAAAATCGACAACAAAAAAACCGACTGATTAGTCCTCAGTCGGTTTTCGTTGATATTATTATGTTTTATATGTAAAAGTATGCTATGTGCTGTGTATATGAGTTTCGGCTTTATTTTACATTTTTGTGCATCTTGCGAGTGTGTATATTTCTTTTTGTTATTTAATAAAACTGTGTTAAAATATGTTTTTTTGCTTTTATTAGTGGTGATATTATTATATTTTGTCGTTCCTTACTGCATAAAAAGCTAATCATTTTAAATAACTATTTTTATGTAAACTTTGTATCTAATGTTTTACATTCAGTTAGTTAATATAAACGTTAACTTTGTAATAAATGCTTTATACCTTTTAAACGCATTTATGGTTGCTTGCCTATATACGCCAAAATACCGCCATCAACATATAAAATATGTCCATTTACAAAATTGCTTGCGTCGCTTGCCAAAAATACGGCAGGCCCTTCTAAATCTTCAGGTGTGCCCCAACGCTCTGCCGGTGTTTTAGCCATTAAAAATTGGTCAAACGGGTGCTTTGAGCCGTCTGCTTGCGGTTCTCTTAAAGGTGCTGTTTGCGGTGTTGCTATGTAGCCCGGGCCAAGGCCGTTGCATTGGATATTAAAGCGGCCGTATTCAGAACATATATTTTTTGTAAGCATTTTTAAACCGCCTTTTGCCGCCGCATAAGCGCTGACGGTTTCTCTTCCAAGTTCGCTCATCATGCTACAAATATTAATAATTTTGCCGTGACCTTTTTTAATCATAGACGGAATTACTGCCTTTGACATTATAAAAGGTGCATTTAAATCAACGTCAACAACTTGACGAAACTCCTCTGCGCTCATTTCTGTCATGGGTATGCGTTTAATTATGCCCGCGTTGTTTACAAGAATATCAATTACGCCAACTTCTTTTTCAATTTGTGCAACCATATTTGCAACGCCTGTTTCATCACACACATTGCAAACATAGCCGTGCGCTTTTATGCCAAGTTCTTCATAAGCGGCAATGCCTTTATCCACGTTTTCTTGTGATAAATCGTTAAAACAAATTGTTGCGCCTGCTTTTGCGTAAGCTGTTGCAATGGCAAAGCCAATGCCGTAGCTTGCACCTGTAATTAGTGCTATTTTATTTTCTAAACTAAAATTATTCATTTTTTCTCTCCTGTGGAATTATTTTAATGGGGAGCTTTTCCGCCACTTTTTGTGAAGGTGACTTTGAGGGCGACTCCTTTATTTAAGCTCATTGTTAGGTATAGTATCCATATCATCAAAGGTTTGGTTTTCTCCACCCATTGCCCAAATAAAGCTGTAATTTGTTGTACCACAGCCTGAGTGTATGCTCCACGACGGGCTAATAACAGCCATTTCGCTTTGCATTACAATGTGGCGTGTCTCTCTGGGCTCGCCCATATAGTGCATTACAACATGCTCTTTTGGGAATTCAAAATAAGTGTAAATTTCCATGCGGCGCTCGTGCGTATGCGAGGGCATTGTGTTCCACACATTGCCTTCGGCAAGCTCTGTAAGGCCCATTGTAAGTTGGCATGTTGGCAAAACATCAGGGTGTATAAATTGGTTTATAACACGCTTATTTGCGGTTGCGTTATCGCCAAGTGGTTTTTTTGCAGCATCTGCTATTGTTAAAAGTTTGGTTTCGTAGCTGCAATGTGCAGGCGCGCTAACCATGTAAAATTTTGCAGGCTTCGTGGCATTTTCGCTTGCAAAAACCACTTCTTTTGCGCCTTTTGTTATGTATAGGCAGTCTTTGTAATTCAGTACATATTCTTTGCCGTCTACTGTAATTGTACCTTTTGCGCCTATGTTAAATATGCCTATTTCTCTGCGCTCTAAAAAGTAGCTTGTGCCGAAATTCGCCATGCAGTCTAAGCCTTTTTCAATGTTTACTTTTTCGGTTGTTGGCACACAGCCAAGTGTAACCATGCGGTCTACATGGCTGTAAACACTTACAACCTCGTTTGACACATATAGGTTTTGGATTAAAAATTCGTCTCTCGTCTGCTCGGTTGTGTAACGTTTAAAATCTCTTTGGTTTGCTGAATAGCGTATGTCCATTTTTATTTCTCCTTTTTATTATTATTTTATGCCATAGTCTGTTTAAATCGTGAAATTATCCATATCCCTAATATAACGGCCAATACACCGGTAGCAATGTTCGAAAACATCATAACGATGCCAACACTTTCGCTTCCTATGTCGGTATAATTAAGCAAAACCCATAATGGCGGTATTCTCAATAAAAAAATCCGCAAAAAATTTATCGCCAAAGTCAACTTTGTAAACCCACATCCATATATCAGTGCCATAACTGATGAATAAATCCCCAGAGGTATCAAAGCTGTAACTTCATACTTATAGATATCAGATATTAAGTGTGCAAATTCCACATCGTTTGGTGATAAAAACCCAACAATATAATCTAAACTTCCGTATGTAATGATTGTGCCGATAATGCCAATTGCAACATTAACAATAATTAATTTATATAAAATTTCTATGCACCTTTTTTTATTTCCTGCTCCAAGATTTTGGCTTATTATAGATGCACCTGCATCTTGTAGCCCATTTTGCGGATTGGTTGTTAAACCGCCAATATTGTTAGAAATCCCAAGCGCACCAACCACAAGTGTTCCATATGCGGCAGATAAATTATTGACCAAAATTTTACCAAACTGAAAAAAAGCTTTTTCAAAAATCACCGGTATACCGGTTGATGCCATGGGCGAAAACACTTTTTTATTAAAACATACAGCCTTAAACGAAAACGAAAATATCCCTGCACTTCTATTCAAAACAATATTGCAAATAAACCCGCAAAAAATAACCAAATTGCTTAAAACAGTAGCCAGTGCAATTGCCGCAATACCTTTATTTAATACATAAATAAAAATACAATTTAAGCCGAGCTTTAATATTGTTGATATTATATTCAGCGTTAAAATTCGGGAGGAATTCCCCCTTGCACGTTCTATTGCTATGTATGCCGTGTTAAACAATACAAGCACTATGTCAATTAAGATAATTGAAAAATAGAGTTTGCCCTCTAAAATAAATTCTTCGGGAGTGTTCATAAACCTTAAAAAGATTTCAGAAAATGGTATTAAACAAATTACACAAATAGCTATAATTCCACAAGTTGCCAGTAGAGTGCTTGTTTGCTTTTTTACCAGTTCATATTTTTTCGCGCCATAGGCCTCATTTATTCTTATAGATGCGCCAACAGCAAGCCCTGCCCCAACCGAAGACAGCAAGAAAGTGATTTGTGCTATATAAGCAACAGCAGACACCGATATTGAGCCTACGTACGATGCCATAATTGTATCTACAAACTTAAAGAATTGGTTTACCCATTGATACAGTGCCAGTGGTGCGCCTATCCGAAATATAACTTTCCAGACATCACCATTCAAAATTAAATCTCGGTTTGCATAATCCTTTTCCGAAATTTGTTCATTCATTTTTACTCCTTAACATTTTTGCACAAACAAATAATATTGCCGATGCAATTCTTTACGCATTGCTGATTGCTGATTGCTGATATATCATTGTATTGCCTTGAATATATTACCATTTGATTTGTCATTATAAAACAATTTATTTGCAGGTTTTATGTGTTGATATTTGGTGTATACAAGTTGACATTGAAAACTATCGCACCTTACAGCGTCACACCATTTTTAAATATGCTTATCTCTCTATAACCGCACTCTTCTGTTTTTGTCTTTTTGCCATTTGCAGTTTCAATCACAAATTTCAGCA
>CAYJNL010000061.1:0-5632 GCA_964371675.1 uncultured Bacteroides sp.
CTGTCCGAATCGCTGTCGCTGTCCGAATCGCTGTTGCTATCTGAATCGCTGTCGCTATCTGAATTGCTGTCGCTATCTGAATCGCTGTCACTATCTGAATCGCTGTCGCTATCTGAATCACTGTCGCTATCTGAATCATTAATACCAATGCCTTGTAGACTATCTTCATCTGCATAAATCTCAACATTAATAGGCATAGTGTATGTTCTTGTGTTTTTATATGCAGTGTCACCGCATGTTATGTAGACATACAGTGTAACTTGCCCAACGTCAACGGCTGTAAATTCACCGCTGTCTGTGTCAACCGTCAACAAACTGTCAGAAGACGATAAATATGTAATGAGGCTTTCGTTATACTCGCTATCATTAAATAAAACAGGAGATTCCCCTGTTTGCCCTTTTATAAGCTTAACAGTAGCGGGCACATTAACAGCCACAAAGCCGCTTTGCTCTTCTTGTGAATTTCCCGGTGTTGCGCTCGCAATATCTTGTACAAGATAAAAAACGTCGCTTGCTGTGAAACTCTCACTCGCCTCACCATAAACCGCACCTATTTTTGATATATCATCTGTGGGGGACAAAACATTTGCATCTGCAAAACTGCTTTTAACTGTTCCGCTCTCCACAAGCCCTACAAGACCACCTGCATTTACAGCAGTAACGCTTGCTTTATTGCCTGATTTTTGCACAGTTGCGTTATCGCCCGAAAGACGTGCAACAAGCCCGCCTGCACGGTCATCAGCTGTAACGCTGCCGCTCTCAACCTTTACGTTGCTAACATAGCCCTCATTTATACACGCAACAGTTGCCGCCGCTACTGTACCCGTAACTGCAACATTTTTAAATATAATATTTTTTACAACACCTATTTGGTTTGTTCCCTCGTCCGCTATGTGATAAAATAGCGCCGCCGCCTCATCTTCAATTGTGAGGTTAGAAACGGAATATCCACCACCGTCGAGTGTACCTGTGAATGGGTCGTTAATTGTGCTAAAAACAGCACCACTCATGTCTATGTGAGCTGTTATTTCAAAATAAGCATCAGTATGCTCGCGCAACAATTCAAAATCTTGCGCCTCGTCAATTATATAAGGGTTACCTTCTGTGCCAATTTCACCACTATTCTCGCTTTCATCGCCACTATCGTCACCCTCTGTACCACCGCTTACAGCACTGCTACTGCTGCTATCTTCCACAGTTGACCCACTGTCCGGGCTCTGCGAGCTAGAGGATGCACTTGCACTGCTACTGTCAGTTAAAGATCCGCCGGTTGCAAATGCAGTTAATGGCATATATGAAAGCGTAACCATGAGGCAAAGTAGCACAATTGCCACGCGTTTTGTAACAGATTTCATTTTGTACATCAAAAAATGTTCCCCCCGTTAATATAATGTCCGACTATCTTACTTTTTTACTGCAATATTTGTCTTGCCGTTAAAAAAATTATTCACAAAGTATTAATTAGAGTCATTATACTATAAGTCGACATTCTTTTCAATACATTTTACGTTATTTTACAAAATTACCGCAAATCTTTGTTTATTCTTACAATTACATATACAGTTTTATACCATTTGTTGTTTTTTCGTTTTAAAGCACACAGTTTTCAGCATTAGGTGCACTTTCGCTTAGCTTATTTGTATTATCAGGCTCTATGTTGCCCAAATCTTTTTTACCTGTGCGCCTTTTAACAAGTGTTACAGCCACAGTAAACACCACAAGAACAGCTAACGAAACAATTATACCCATTGGGTTCTCGCTTATATCGCTTATGCTAAAACTTAGGTAAACGTATACAAAACTACCCGGAAGCATACCAAAAAAAGTTGCTATTGTGTAATCTTTATATTTAACACCTATAATACCACTTAAATAATTTACCGCCGCAAATGGAAAAATCGGAATTAGCCTTGCGTACATCATAAACAAAAAACCGTTTTTTTCTATTTGTGTCTTTGCATTATCTATAAAAGATTCTGATTTTATCAACTTTTTAACGCTCGCTTCTCCAAGATATTTTGCAATCCAGTAAGACATGTGACAGCCTAAATTTGAGCCTATAATAGTTAGCAAGAGCCCCAGCCAAAAACCAAAAATAGGGCCCGAAATTAACGTTAATGCTGACGCCGGCACAATAGCCGTTACCGAAACAGCATAAATTATAACAAAAATGAACGGTGCAAAGGGGTTTTCTCTTATTTGCTGTACTAGACTTAGCATACTCTCAATATTTAGATAATCCCTAAAAGTAAAAATTAACACAGCAATTACAACTACAAGCAGTATTTTGATTATTGTGCTTTTTTTCATTTATTCCTCGCAATCTCGTAATTAATTATCTTCATTATCCTAATTGCTCCCGTTAAAAACATAAGCAAATTAAACACGTTTAATGTTATAAAAATATAGTTTGGGAAAATCATCATTAAACTGAATACTATAAAACTCTCTGTACGCTCAACAAGCCCTATGTCGTAGTGCATGCTTTTTTTGCCCTCATTTTTAAACAGTGTGCCTGCAAGCATAAATGTAGAAAAGTTAAACATGGCGCCAATGAAAAACAAAAAATAGCTAACTGCAAATTGCGGTAAAACAAAGTAAAATGCAAAAATTACGGCACATTCCACCATTCTGTCAAACACAAGGTCAAGGTAAGCGCCTATTTTTGAGCTCTTGCCCGTAAGCCTTGCAACTGTTCCGTCTAATACGTCTAGCCCGCCACTTATCCAAAGTAATATTAGCGCAATAAGAAAATTATCTTTTGCAATAAGTATTGCACAAATAACACCCACAATAAAAGCACATACAGTAACTGCATTTGGGTGTAATTTAATTAACAGGCTCTTTTTTGCAATTACATCAAAGCCTTTTTGAACGTGTTTTCTTGCGTTAGTATCAATCATAATAAACTCTCCGTCTTTCTATATATTGCTTTTTAATTAACACCTACTAAATAAACCAAAACTGCTTAGCACAGCCATAAAAAGCTGTTTTTACTCGAGCAAAACACAATAGCTTTTCATATTTTTTAATAAAACCTTTGCGGTTCAATTATTAAAACGCACTTTATAGCGTGTTACAGCTTAACTATTTTTTTAACAAGTGCAGTTTGCCACGGCTTAACACCTAGCTTAAAATTGCTAAGAGCCGCACTTTTTACAATTTCGCCTTGAATTGGATACTGATATATTACCGACATGGCTGAACTTATTTTCATCTTATGCGTTACCATTAATGACAATTGTGTAATCATTTCAGCTGCTTTTTCGCCCACCATTGTTGCACCTATTACGCGTGCTTTTTTATCTAGTATAATCTTCACAAAGCCGACTCTGTCGTCCTCTGCCTTTGCCCTATCGTTTTCAGAGATGTTTAAAAATTGCTCACTATAGTAAGCGTTAATTTTTTTCGCCTCTGCTTTTGAAAGCCCTACATGCGCAACTGACGGCGCTGTGTATGTAGCCCATGCTACGTTACTGTAATTAGTTTTGAAAACAGGTGCAATAAGGGCATTTTTAACCGCGACAGTTGCCTCATAAGACGCTGTATGTGTAAATAAATATTTACCTCTGACATCGCCAATTGCATAAATATTTGGCACCGAAGTTCTAAGTTTTTCATCAACTTCTATAAAGCCGCGTGCATCTAATTTAACCCCGGCACTTTCTAGGTTTAATTTTTTAGTATTAGGGCGCCTACCGAGTGCAAATAAAATTGCATCGCCTTTAATTATCTTCTGCACGCCATCTTTTTGTACTTTTACGGCGTACATGTTTTGTTCTTTTTCAAAGCACAAAATGCTGTGCCCGAGATACAAATTCATGGCATCTTTTTCAAAAACACTCTCCATTATGGCTGAAACTTCCGGCTCATCTTTAACAAAGAGCTTTTCACTTTTGTCTATTACGCTTACATTGCTGCCAAGGTTTGCAAAACCTTGACCCAGTTCAAGCCCAATAGGGCCTGCACCTAAAACAATAAGATTTTGCGGTAGTTTATCAATACTGAATATTGTTTCATTTGTGTAATATTCAATTTTTTCTATACCATCAATCGGCGGCACAAGCGCCGTAGAACCTGAGGCTATAATAATTTTTTTCGCATTGTACACCTCTTCTTCCACACGTACAGAGGTGGTAGTTTCCAGTTTCCCCTCGCCAAAAACAACAGTTACACCCAATTTTTCATAGCGCTCTTTAGAGTCATGCGGTTCTATTTCTTTAATAACCTCACTTACACGCGCCATAACTTTTTCAAGTGACACGTCTGTTTTGTCAACATCAATGCCGTATTTTTGTGCATTTTTTATATCACGCATGAGGTGTGCTGATTTCAAAAAAACCTTACTTGGTACACAGCCATAATTTAGGCAATCGCCACCCATTTTTTTGTTTTCAATAAGCAGTACATCTGCACCCATTCCACTAGCCGTGGCAGCCGCAACAAGCCCTCCACTGCCTGCACCAATAATAATTAAATCGTATTTTTTCATATGCACTATCCTTTCCACTATATACAAAAGGCGTATTACCGAAATATTTACAGAATAACTTACCATTACAAAAACAGTAATGTTGTATTTTTTTATTGTCAAGACATCTAAAATTTTAATATATAATTTTAGCAAAATATTGTACAACCTACAAAAAACAAAAGTTTTGTTAGATAGTATTGTCACAAGTATTCAGCCTGCAAATTTTATAGTTAGCTCTTTTTTTACTGCACTTCTTGCAAAACAGCAGAGCCAAAATCATCAGCATAATAATCACAATAAACCGATACAGCGTTAAACAGTTCGCCCTCTTCAACTTGAATTGTAATTGTTTCAGCCTCATACTGCTTAACTAATTTTTCAGTAACAAGCTTTGTTTTTTCAAACTCTCCGCCGTCAGCCTTGTTACCAATAGCTACATACACATCAGGCCCTTTACCGTCATAGTTAAAGTTCTCCAAAACAAGCGTGTTATCACTAAAAAAGTTAATTATTGCTGAAACACTATGCTCACCGTTTTCAATCTGTGCTGTTTTAACAAGCACTATTTCGTCTATTTCTTGCACGTCACTCATGCTGTCTCGCTGTATGCTTTCGCTGTTATTTTCTTCTGTTTGCACTTCATTATTTTCCGGCAATTCTTGTGATACAGTCGATGTTTCGGCTGTATCCTCCTGCAATTGCTGTGTTGGTGCGGAGCACGACACTGCAATTGCAACAAAGGCAAGCGTAATAATTAGATATATAGCTCGGTTTAAATTGTAAGTTTTAAATTTCATGATTTTCACCTTTACAGACTATACTGCTTCACACTTTGTTCATATTATATAATAAATTTTACGATATGTCAATAAAATTTGTCATATATTAACATTTATCAATGTATTGTTATATTTATTTTTAGTGAATTTTGGAGTATGTTTTTTGGCACCTATATTCTTAATAATATAATTTTTATACTGGCACAAATTTTAGTTGACATATTGGTTTTTTTGTTGTAAAATTATATAGTCGTTAACCAAAACAAGCATTATGCCGCTGTGGTGGAATCGGCAGACACAAGGGACTTAAAATCCCTCGGTAGCAATATCGTACCGGTTCAAGTCCGGTCAGCGGCACCAGTGTGATAGGTCTTATAGG
>CAYJNL010000062.1:0-4870 GCA_964371675.1 uncultured Bacteroides sp.
AATAAATTATAAATAATCCGTACAGGATATGAGGATTATTTATATTATGTGAGGTTGGTGCTATTATATTAATTTGTTGAAAAAATGGCAAATTATAGGTTTTGATTAAAAAACTTAGCTTGCTACGGAAGAGTAGTTCCTACTTTTCAGCGTGAAAAGTAGCAAAAGCGCCGGGGGTTGGTCAAAAGCCCAAGAGCCGCCTTGCGGCGGTTGGCTTTTGACACTAGCACTGCGGTGCGTCGCGATTTATTCCCCCGGTCCCCTAAACGCTGTGCTCTAAGAGTCATACCATAAGACCGCCTACGCTCAAAAAAGAACAATTCTTAATGACAACTTTTTTGACCCATGCGCTCTAATGGTATTAATGGGTACTAATTTTTCGCCTTGCTTATCTTCCGTTGTTTTTTGTTATTAGCTTTGTTTTATTGGTAAGTTTTGTTTAGTTCACTTAGCTTTTTGCTATTTATATTTGTTCCATTTTTTGTATAAGCTCATCTTCAAATATTACAAGATTGTATTGCTGTACTAGTTCATTTATCATTTTACACTTATTTGCTATCCTGCTTTTATCAGTTCCCAGTAAAATAGGGTTCAGCCAAGTATTGAGCAATAAAGTGATAAGCTCCGCAAGTTCATAAGGTTTATCACAAGTAATTGAGCCGTCGTTTACACCCTGCTCCACAAGGGGGAACACAAATTCAGGAACAACTTCATCCATACTCGTTCTTAGCTGCATTGCTAAAAATTTAGGGTTATCAAGTAAATTTGGCACTATTTCAATAATTTTGCTCGAGGCATCACTACTAATGTTTTGCCGAATAACTTCTTTAAGTTTCTGTGCACCTGTAAGCGTTTTATTAGCTCGCATTTCGTAAAAAATTTCACCATTAGCATTACCTATTTTAGTAGCAACAGCATCAAAAATATCCTCTTTTGACTTAAAATGATGATATATAGCGCCTTTAGTAAGCCCCTCAAGCTCATTTATAATATCTTGCAAGCTTGTGTTATCATACCCTTTTTCAAGAAATAGCCTTGTAGATACATCAAGTATCCGCTCAACTGTTTGTTCGGGATATTTGTTTCTTGCCATTTTTTTTGCCTCCCATACCAAAAGTATGTAAACATAATATCATACCAAAAGTATGTTTGTCAAGAGTAGAAAAATTAAACCCAAAAATTACACACTTTTTTATACAATTTTATACATTTACAACTTACAAGCAATGTGGTACAATTTAGTAAATACATAATAAGTTACTGGTGAAAAATACTATAATATTGGAGATAATTATGAAACGTTTATTCATTTTGTTAATGGTAATAGTTATGTGTACAGGCATGTTTGCGGCATGCACAAGTACAAACACACAAGAGGTTGTAAATACTGAACAAACAGTAGAGCAAGAGCTGCAAACAGCTGAAGAGCCACTTGCCGCACAGTCTCAAGTTGACTTGAACACGCTTTTAGTCGGTGTGCAGGAGATGTCAGGAGACTTTATTAACGGCTTTGGCAACAATGCTTATGATTTATCCGTAAAAGTACTGCTACATAGCTACATGAGCACATACGAGGTTGATGCACAAGGTGAGATTTATTTAAACACTGTTGTGGTAAAAGATTTTAGTACCGATGAAAACGAAAACGGTGATAAAACGTATACATATACATTGCACGACGATATTTTTTGGAATAATGGCGAGCAAATTACAGCACAAGATTACGTTGCGGCTGTGCTTTTTACCTCTAGCCCACAGTGGGTTGAGGCAGGTGCAAGCACAAGTGGTTACGATGCGCTTGTAGGCTATGCAGAGTATAATGCAGGTGAGACAGATGTTTTTTCAGGAGTTAAACTTATAAGTGACACTGAATTTTCTTTGACAATTTCAGCAGAAGAACTGCCATATTATTGGGAGACTTTACATGCCTCAGTTGGGCCTATCCATTTTGATACGTACTTAAAAAATTGTGAAATTGAAAGTACACAGGATGGCACAAGGCTATTGTTCACAGAGGGAGACTTGCTTGAAAACTGCAACAGAATAGCAAGCGAAGAGCGCTATGCACCCACAGTTACATGCGGGCCTTACAGCTTTGTGTCTTTTGAAAACCAAACGGCAACTTTGCAACTTAATGAGCACTTTAAGGGTGACATTAACGGCAACAAACCTACTTTGGAGTATGTAGTTCAACAGGCAATACCTATTGAAACAGACGTTGAGTGGGTTATTAATGGGCAAGTAGACCTTGTGGAAGGTGTTGTAGAGCACGAGAAAATTGAGGCGGTAAAGGCATCAACTTCTGCACAATATCAAACATATATGCGCTCCGGCTACGGCTACTTAGCTATGATGTGTGACAAGGGCCCAACAGCAGACGTAAATGTGCGCTGGGCACTAGCCTCTTTAATAGACAGGAGTGAAGTGGTAAACTACGTTGTAGGTGGTTACGGTAGCACTGTAGATTCAGAGTATGGCATAGGGCAGTGGATGTACGCAGAAATGGCAGCTGAATTACAAGCAGAGCTAATGCCTATTTCTTTTAGCATAGACACGGCAAATGAGTATCTGGATAAAACAGAGTGGGTGTATGAGCAAGACGGCAAGACACCTTTTGATGCGACAAAAGCAACGCAAGACGGCACATATTTGCGCCACAATGCAAACGGAGAGCCCTTGACAATTGACCATTTAGGGCAAGACAATGTACTTACAGATATAATTGAAATTCAGTACTCTGCAAATGCACCGCTTGCAGGTATAGACTTTAACGTAACTAAGGGCGAGTGGGCGTCGGTACTTGAAAATTACTACGAGGCATACACACTTGGTGATGCACGTATTTATGAGACCTTTAACCTTGCCGTAAATTTTACTGCAATTTTTGACAGATACACAACATGGCACTCAGACTATTTAAACACAAACTTAAACAAAGCACAGCTTAGCGACGAGACACTTGACGAGCTTATTATTGAGATGCGCAGCACACAGCCGGGAGACAGCGAGGCGTATTTGGAGGCATGGTTTAATTATCAATTAAGGTTTAATGAGCTAATGCCGCAAGTGCCGCTTTATTCAAATGAATATTACGATATAGCGCATGTAAATGTTGATAACTTAAATACAAGCGCATACGCAAGCTATGAGGACTTAATTTGTGAGATTACAAAAACACAAAAATAAGATGGAGGTGCCGCCTCTAGGATAGTCAGGTGATATGGATTGCTACGATACATTTTAAAGCGTATATTAATATTAATACCCGTTGCAATTTTAGTCTCAATAGTAATTTTTACAATTGTAAAAATTATGCCGGGAGACCCTGTTGCGCTTATGCTCCCCGAAGATTTAACACCACAGCAATACGAGGAGCAGTACGAGGCAATGTACAAAAAGCTTGGGCTTGATAAAAACATAGTTGTGCAGTATTTTTCTTGGATAACAGGCATTTTTAGTGGCGACTTTGGCTATTCAAACACATATAACCGCCCTGTGTCACTTGTTATTGGCGAGCCAATGCGCAACACCGTTATTTTAAACCTTGGTGTAAACTTTTTGTACCTTATTATCGCAATACCTGTGGGTATAATTTGTGCTACAAAACGGGGCTCACTTTTTGATGGTGGTTGGCAGACGTTTTCACTTATAACTCACTCAATACCATCGTTTTTTCTTGCAATATTGCTAATTTATGTGTTTAGCATTAATTTAGGCTGGCTACCAATGGGCGGTATGCCAAACGCTACCATGTTAAGTGGCACTCAGCTTTTTACAGAGTGGGTGCGTACATTGCTTTTGCCCACAATAACGCTAACAATAATTAGCCTTGCAGGTGCCGTGCGCTATGTGCGCAACGCAATGATAGACGCGCTTAGCCAAGATTATATACGCACAGCACGAAGTAAAGGGCTATCTGAAAAAATTGTCATTTATAAACACGCTTTTCGCAATGCGCTCATTCCGGTAAGCTACATAATAGTGGGCACACTATTTTCGCTTTTTGCAGGCAGTGCAATAATAGAGAGCGTTTTCGGGTATAATGGCATCGGCTCACTTATTATTACAGCTGTTTTTAACCGCGACAATGGGCTTATAATTACACTAAACTTGTTTTACGCTCTTATTAGCCTTGTTTCCGTGCTTGTCGCCGATATAATTTACGCACTTGCCGACCCACGCATAAAACTAAGATAATATAGAAATTTAACTCATAAATGCTATGTTGATAGGATTAAACAGTATTTATTATGCAGTTTAACGAACATGACAGAACTTCAAAATCAAACAAGAGCTCCCTTTTCAGCTTTTTTAAAAGGCCGTCAAAAGGGGGCTATAGTGCGTTCAGTAAAGATGATGTTTTGCAAACACCTTTGCAAACAATTTTAATGCGCCTTATAAAAAACAAACTTGCGGTACTTGGTTTTGCGGGCTTTTTAGCTATTTTTTTGCTATGCTTTTTAGGCAGTGCGCTAATGCCGCTTAATGAAAATTATACAGAGCTAACACATGCAAATTTGCGCCCCGGCACAAATTACCTAGATTTTCCGCAAGAATATGCTTGAGAGTGCTGAGAGTATAGATAACTAGGCTAAAACACTGATAGATAAAGGGTTTTGCTTGTTATAAGTTCTTAAGAAATCTTATAAATTATTAAATGAATGGCGTAAATTTGGCGTAAAACAAGATTAGAATTGGCGTAAACACAAAAATTAAAATGGTGTGACTAAGCAAAAAGAGAACCTTCAGCAGTAGAGCTGAGGGTTCTCTTTGTTGGTAGATTTGTTTGTGTAGTTATTGAGTACGAAGTACGTGTCAACGGTATTACCAAAGTCCCACAAAGAACCTGACAGTTATATTAGGATATTTG
>CAYJNL010000063.1:0-4348 GCA_964371675.1 uncultured Bacteroides sp.
CACTCTTCTGTTTTTGTCTTTTTGCCATTTGCAGTTTCAATCACAAATTTCAGCAAATTTTCTGCCGTGTCATCAATGCTGTCACCGTTTGTGATATTGCCTGTGTTGAAATCCACCCAATTGCCTTTATGCTCATAAAGCCCTGTGTTTGTACTGATTTTTAAAGTTGGCACAGGTGCGCCAAACGGCGTGCCACGCCCTGTTGTAAATAAAATCATGTGTGCGCCTGCCGCCGTCATTGCGGTGGAACTCACAAGGTCGTTGCCGGGGCCGCTTAGCATGTTAAGGCCTTTTTCCTTTATCTGCTCGGCATAGCCTAACACGTCCACAATTGGCGCTGTACCGCCCTTTTGCACACACCCAAGCGATTTATCCTCCAGCGTTGTTATGCCGCCGCTTTTGTTGCCGGGGCTTGGGTTTTCATACACAACTTGGTTGTGGCTTATAAAATACTGCTTAAAATCGTTTATCATCTTCACGGCTTTGTCAAACACTTCTCTGTTTTTACAGCGGTTCATCAGCATTTCTTCTGCGCCAAACATCTCCGGCACCTCAGTCAAAACAGTTGTGCCGCCACGTGATATTAGTTTATCGCTGAAAGCGCCCACAGTTGGGTTTGCCGTTATGCCGCTAAGTCCGTCACTTCCACCACACTTCATGCCTATTATAAGCTCGCTCACAGGTATTTGTGTGCGCTCAAAAGTGCCTGCATACTGTGCCAGTTCCTCCAGCAATTTTTCACCCTCGGCTATCTCGTCCTTTACATCTTGGCACACAAGGAATTTTATGCGCTCCTCGTCATAATCGCCAATCGCCTTTTTAAATTCGGGCATCGTGTTGTTCTCACAGCCAAGGCCAAGCACAAGCACACCGCCTGCATTTGGGTGGTTTGCAAGTGCCGCAAGCAGTTTTTTTGTCTGCTCGTGGTCGTCGCCCATTTGGCTGCACCCAAAAGGATGCGGAAACGCATAAACGCCCTCCACACTGCCCTTTGTCAGCCTATCTGCGCACAGTGTAACAAGCCTTTGTGCCACAGAGTTTACACAACCGACGGTTGGTATTATCCAAATTTCGTTCCTTATAGCACACTTGCCGTTTTTGCGCTTATAGCCGTTAAAATACTCCGGCACACATGGTGCTACTTCAGCTTTTACAGGGCTGTATGTGTACTCTTTTTCACCGCTAATCGCTGTTTTTACGTTGTGGGTGTGCACGTGCTCGCCCTTTTTTATTTGCGCTGTCGCCGTGCCTATGGCAAAGCCGTATTTCACAACATTTTCTCCCTCTATAATGTCGCAAATGGCTATTTTGTGCCCTTGTGGCACGTCATTTAATGCCGTAAAATCTAAAATTTCTTGCCCTTTATCAATGGGTTTTAGTGCAACGGCAACGTTGTCTTTTTGTGCAATTTTTATATAGTCTTGCTCTAATTTGCTCATAAAAGCTCACCCATCGCCTTGTACATTCCTGCGCTCTCAATTCTCTCAAGCGCACTTAAAACAGCATTTTCAAAGCCGTCAATTTGCGCTAATTCCTCGCCCCACATATCCTTGTTGTTTACAACTGCACTCACAAGTTCTTCCGTTGTGTCACCCTTATGGCTGATGTAAAAATCTAGCACAAATGCATCGTCTTGTATTTGGTACACGTCCTCGCCACGCTTAGCGTTGAGTGCATTTTCCGTGCGCTCATAGCCTCTGCGATAAAAATCTATATATGCCGCAAAGGAGAAAACAAGGCATTTTGGCAAGTTACCTGTGCGTTTTTTATACTCGATTAAAGACGGCATTACTCTTGCTTTCCACTTCGACGTTGAGTTGAGTGAAATTGCGAGCAAGCTGTGGTCGATAAATGGGTTTGCAAAGCGTGCATTTACAGACTTCGCAAATTCCAAGAGCTCATCTTTTGGCAAATCAAGCGTTGGGATAATTTCATCATAGATTGTTTTTTGCAGATATTTTGACATAACATCGTCATTTATGCAATCTCTTACAATGTCTTTTCCGCCGAGGTATGCCGCCATTACAAGAGAAGTATGTGCGCCGTTTAAGATGCGCACCTTGCGCTGTTTGTACGGCTTATGGTTGTCTGTAACAATGATTGGCAAGTTCGCTTTTTCAAACGGCAGTTCGTCTTTTATACTGCTCGGCCCCTCAATAACCCAAAAGCCAAATGGCTCTGCCGTGTCTATAAGGTTATCCTCATAGCCCATTTTTTCGCATAGCTTTGGCGCCTCACTGCGTGGATAACCTGTCACAATTCTATCTACCAATGTTGAGCAGAAGATATTTTCGCTGTCCACCCAGTCTTTAAAATCACTGTCTAGTGCCCACAAATCTATGTATTTTTCTACACATTCTTTCAACTTTGCGCCGTTGTCGTCTATCAGCTCACACGACAGCACAATAAAGCCTTTACCGCCGTTTTTATAGCGCTCGTGCAAAAATGCCGTGAGTTTTGCCGGGAAAGAGTACGGCGGTGCGTCTTGCAATTTGCAGGTGTCGTCAAAGGCAATGCCTGCCTCTGTTGTGTTGGACACAATAAAGCGCAAATCGCTATTTTTTGCAAGTGATAAAAACGCATTGTAGTCATCATAGGGGTTAATGCAGTCTTTTACGCAGGAGATAACACGCTCTTTATTCACGGTCTCGCCATTTTCATTGCCACGCAAAATAAGCGTGTAAAGCCCCTCTTGCTCGTTTACCATTTTTGCAAGCCCCTGTGCAATCGGCTGTACCATCGTTACTTTTGCGTTAAAATCTGCCTTTTCGTTCATCTCGTCAATAAAGGCATCAACAAATCCACGTAAAAAGTTGCCCTCGCCAAATTGCAAAACTTTTACCGGTGCATCTTGCAAAATATAGCCGTTAAAGCCTTGCTCTTTTAAGGTACTGTATGTTAATTTTTCCATGTCGCATCTCTTTTCTGTATTTATAAAAATTAATCGTACTCAATTGTAATATTTTAAAATAATTCGCTATTTCACCTGAAAATAACGCTGTGCATTTTTATAACAAATGCCCTCAACTATTTTTTTCAGTGCCTTTTCATCATTTGGATACTCCCCGTTTTCCACAAGGTCACCTATCAAGTCACAGAGAATTCTCCTAAAATAATCATGCCGTGCATACGATAAGAATGAGCGAGAATCTGTCAGCATACCGACAAAATTACCGAGCAAGCCGAGGTTTGCTAGTGATGTCATTTGCTGCTGCATACCTGTTTTTGTGTCGTTAAACCACCACGCACTGCCGTGTTGTATTTTGCCGGGGATTTCGCTAGACTGAAAACATCCAAGCAGTGTGCCAATTTGCGCATCGTCGGCTGGGTTTAGCGAGTAGATAATTGTTTTAGGGCAAGAATTTGTGCTATCTAAATGCGATAAAAACGCCGCAATACTCTCTCCACAGTTGTTTTGCGCTATCATGTCAAAGCCTGTGTCGGCGCCCATTATATTAAATGTGCGTCTGTTTACATTGCGTGCGCAGGAATAGTGTAGTTGCATTACTATGCCCATTTCGCTATAATTTTTTGCAAGGAAAACAAGCAGTGCGGTTTGGTAGCCCTCTGCTTCATCAAGTGTGACAGACTCTCCGTTCAAAGCCTTTTTTAATGCTGTATCGGCTTTTTCCTTTGTGCATGGGTTGTATGGTATATAATCAAGGCCGTGGTCGCTTGCTACACAGCCCATGTTTTTAAAGTGCACAAGGCGCTCTTTTAAAGCATCGCACACCTCTTGCACTGAGTTTAAACTCTCTTTACCCACACTTTTTGCAAGCTGTTTTATGTAGTCTACAAAGCCTGTTTTCGTAATGTTAATTGCTTTATCAGGCCTAAAAGACGGCAATACTTTAAATTTTATGCTCTCATCTTTTGCTATTTTTTCGTGCCATTCAAGTGTGTCTGTCGGGTCGTCTGTTGTGCCAATCATCTCAACATTACTGCGCTCTATCATTTTGCGCACAGTTAAATTGTCATCATTTTGCAGTTTTTGCTCTGTCATGTCATATATCTCGTCCACGGTTTCGGGCGAGAGGTAGCCCTCGTACCCAAAAAAGTTGCGCAGTTCTAAATTGCACCAGTGGTACATCGGGTTGCCTATTGCCATTTCAAGCGCATTTGCAAACTCTCTCATACGAAGTTTGCCGTCTTTATCGCCTGTAACATACTCCTCGCTTATTCCGTGCGAGCGCATTACACGCCATTTATAATGGTCACCAAAATACGTGCCATCGCTGTTTTTTCCTCCAAGCCACACCTGTGCCAAGTTATCAAAACGGCGGTTTTCGTAAATTTCTTTTGGCGATATGTGGCAGTGATAATCTATAAGGGGCAAACTTTTTGCATA
>CAYJNL010000064.1:0-3603 GCA_964371675.1 uncultured Bacteroides sp.
AAAAAGTGATAGGTCTTATATGGATACTTAAATCCTATAAGACCTATCACACTGGCGCAGAAGGAGGGATTTGAACCCTCGCGCCGGTTTCCCGACCTACGCCCTTAGCAGGGGCGCCTCGTCACCACTTGAGTACTTCTGCAAATAATAACTTTGTTTTAACATATTAAATTTTAACTAATAATATAGTAGCCTTACTTTGTAAATTTAACTTCTCAAACTCACTTAATTATTTTATCAAAAATAACATCAAATGTCAACTGTTTTACACTAAATATTTCATTTTTTTTAAAAATTAATTTAACTATACATATAACTTGACTTTGTGTTTATAATAATGTAATATTTTATGTATAGAAACAACGGTGACACAATGTTTTTTTGTAAGTAACAGTTTGCACTATGGGTTTTAGGGAGTATGATTTGTAATGAAAAACAAAAATAATAACAAGGGTTTTACACTTGTGGAATTAATAATTGTTGTTGCAATTATTGCCGTGCTTGCAGCTGTTTTGGCACCACAATACTTGCAATATGTTGAACGCACACGTGAATCTAACGATGTACAAGTTGCTACACACCTACTGCGTGCCGCACAAGTTGCAATTGCAGACCCAAAACTTGGCATACCAAGCGGTGTTTTAATAGAGGTTGCATGGTCTACAGATGAGCATGGCGCAAAGGCGGGCTCATTATTTGTGCGTAGCCCTGTTGATAAATCAGCACTTAGTGGTACTGCGCCAAATATTGATACAAATGACCCCGCGCTTGCCGCTGTTGATGAGGCTATATCTGATATCTTAGCCGCTGAAGTAGGTGAGCAAAATGATTCAGCCATCAATGATTTCCATCCTGCAATGATTGATGAGGCACAATCTGCACTTGGTAACTCTGTTGACTTTATCTTCCACATAAACACTGCCACAGGTGACATTGCAATTGCGGACCATTGTAAAGTTTGGGTAGAAGACCTTAATGTCAGCATATAGCAAAATAATCAGTATGGTAATTTTCTAAAATTAAATTTAAAATTAACCGCTAAATGTCCCTCACGAGATGTAAGTCTTGTGAGGGACATTAAATAAACAATAATATAATTAATTGATTTTGTATGTAGTTTGCACTCAAACATTAATAGCATTTGTTGTGATTAGTTATTAAACGCAACCACAATTGTTGTAAAATTGTTTTGTTTTTAAAAAAGCATTGACTTTAGGTAACATTTTACATATAATTAAAAATGAATAAGTAACTACATTAATAGAAAATATAAGTATATCTTACGCAATAAGCGTATTTTATAATTTAAATCTTAATGCTACTTGTTAAAATTCAACAATTGTGTGTAGACATTAAGAAAAATTGAAAGGTTAGGTAGATGTTATGGTTGATCCAAAAAAATTGTACGTATGTAAGCATTGTGGCAATATAGTGGGGTTAATAGAGGATAAAGGTGTACCACTAGTATGTTGCGGCGAAAAAATGGCAGAACTTGTTGCAAATACACAAGATGCAGCTGTTGAAAAACATTTGCCTGTTGTAGAGAAAAACGGCAATGAGCTAACGGTTAGCGTTGGTAGTGTATCTCACCCAATGACAGAAGAGCATTATATTCCGTTTGTATATGTAAGCACAAAAAAAGGTGGGCAGCGCAAAGGCGGCGTGCCGGGAGAAACACCTGTGTTTAAGTTTGCCTTTGCAGACGATGAGCCGGTGGCAGTTTTTGCATATTGTAATTTGCATGGGCTTTGGAAAACAGATGTTTAATTGATCTTAATGTGTAAGAGATGTACACTTGCTTCATACTATGATAGTTTTATGACAAACGCTTAAAATTTGATACTAAAAAGAAAAAAGCTGACACTTCACATTCAAAAAATGTAGTGTCGGCTTTTTATATCTTTTTAACTATATAGCAAAAACTGTTTCTGCTTATGTTTTTTTCATTTTAATGGGATAACCATATCCAAGTAAGCGAACAGGAGAAAAATAACTTTTTTTAATATCTAAAAATCCTATTTTATCATATAATTGTTTTGCGTTTTTATTTTTTGACAAAACTTCCAAGTAGTAAACATTAAATCCTTTTACAGCAAAAGCGAATTGTAAAAGTTTAGATGCAATCCCCTGTCTCTGTGCATTTTTTGATACTGCTAATACATCAATATATAAATCGGTGTCATTTTCTACAACTTTGCTTTGGAAAATACCATTCATTTGCCTGCACATAGCAGTACCTTTGAATTTCCCAAACAAAGCCTTGGCTACTTCCTCATTAAATTTTAATGGTCGCACTTTATTTGTGGCAAGCAAAAGTATTCCCACTACTTTTTCATTTTTCATATACGCATGAGATTGGTCCGGATTAAAAGATGCTATGATCAATTTGGTAAATTTACCCAAATTTCTTTTTGCATTAAATAAATGTCCAAACCCCTCAATAAAAACTGCCGCAAATTCTTCTTTTTGTGCAGAACTCAATTGCTCAAACAATTTTATATTGTCTTCTTCCATGCGTTGTGGCACCTCCGTTATGCAAAAAACAAACTCTAGCACCCTGCTAAGCCTAAAATTTTAAGCTTAACAAAGTGCTAGGTTTAGGAAAAATTATTTAACAGCAATATTTACAAGTTTGCGCGGCACATAAATTTCTTTGCAAATTGTCTTGCCGCTTATAGCCTCTTTAATTGCCTCGTCATTTTTTGCTGCCGCTATTGCATCTTCACTGCTTATATCAGCTGCAACGCTTATTTTTGCTCGCACTTTGCCGTTAACTTGTACGGCAATCTCAACTGTGCTATCAACACACTTTGCCTCGTCGTAAGTTGGCCACTTTTGCATTGCAATTTGACCTTCACCGCCTAGGTTTTGCCACATTTCCTCGGAAATGTGTGGCGCAAATGGGTTTAGTAGTAATAGCAACGCTTTTAAATCGCCTTTTGTTATTGTATCACTCTCATAAAACTCGTTTATTAGGCTCATCATTGCGGCTATTGCCGTGTTCATTTTTAGCTGGTCAATGTCAAATGTTACTTTTTTTATTGTGCGGTGCACAGAGTTTTCTGTCTTTGCTGAATATTTTTCGTCGTCTGTCACGCGCTCTTGCAATGCAAACACTCGCTCTAGAAATCTTTTACACCCTTTTATAGACGAGGTATTCCATGGTGCACTCTTCTCAAAGTCCCCTATAAACATCTCGTAAAGGCGCATTGTATCTGCACCAAAATCATTAATTATTTCATCGGGGTTAACAACATTTCCGCGTGATTTGCTCATTTTCTCGCCGTTTTCACCCAAAATCATACCATGACTTGTGCGTTTCATGTACGGCTCTTTTGTGGGCACAACGCCAATGTCGTACAAGAATTTGTGCCAAAATCTGCTGTACAACAAGTGGAGTGTGGTATGCTCCATTCCTCCGTTGTACCAGTCGACAGGTCCCCAGTACTCAAGTGCCTCTTTTGATGCAAGTTCATTTTCATTGTGTGGATCCATGTATCTCAAGAAGTACCAAGAAGAACCCGCCCATTGTGGCATTGTGTCTGTCTCACGTTTTGCCTCGCCTTTGCAGCATGGGCATGCTGTTTTTACCCAGTCTGTCAA
>CAYJNL010000065.1:0-3577 GCA_964371675.1 uncultured Bacteroides sp.
ACTCATCAAAGTTTGGCAAAAATTCTTTTGTTTCATTTGCGAATTTAGAAGATATAAGCACTGTTGTAACAGATAAAAAGCCAAGCGATGAGTGGATGCGGTTTTTTGAAGAGAATAATATAAAGTGTATTTATAAAGAATAAATTAATCTTTAAATAAAAAACAGCAGAGATTTAGTAGGAAATAGCCCTAGCTATAATCTCTGCTGTTTTTATTATCAGGCCGCCCAAAAAGTTAACTTCACAAAAATGCTAGTTAATACTCGCAGTGTTGACTGTGCGTTAGTTTTATGTTAGGCAAAAATTTTGCTCCATTTTTTGCAAAGTTTTGTTTTGGGGCAACTCCAATTTAAACAGTCATATGCTTTGCAGTGTTGTAGTTCACTGCGTTTTGTGGCGCAACATTGCTTGAAATTCTATTAATATCGTCAATAAGGCTTTGTGTAACTGCTTTTCTTAAATCAGTGGTGGGTCCTGCCATATGCGGCATTAAAAACACATTTTTCATATTGCGCAAAGCACTGTCTTTAGGTAATGGCTCGCTGTGGTACACGTCAAGCACAGCGTTAAATCTGCCTGTTTTAAGTTCATCATAAAGTGCGGTTTCATCAAAAATTTCCGCCCTTGCGGTGTTTACAAGTAAAGCTCCATCTTTTATGTGCGAAAGCTCTTCTTTTGCATATCGCCCTCTTGTCTTATCGTTCAGTGCAGAGTGAAATGAAATTACATCACAATTTTCAAATATTTCCATTGCTGTGGCTTTTTTGGCGTTTAGTTCAATAAGCTCACTCTCGCTTATGTATTCAGAGCAAATGTAAAGCTGTGGGTTAAACCACTGAAGCAATTTTGCATAGTACCTTGATATAGTGCCGAAGCCTACAAGTCCAATTTTTTTGCCAATCAAACCGTTTGTTTGCCAGTTTTCTACCCGCCAGCCGTCATTTTTCATAATTGATGAATATTCAATAGTTTTCCTAAGTGCCATTAAAGTATAGCAAAGGCAACCTTCCGCAACGCTTTTTGCAAAAATATCATTGCCACATAAAACAATAATGCCTTTGTCATATTCTTCTTTTGATGTAACACCTGCTACACTTCCGCCGGTATGTGCGTGTATTTTAAGTTTGTTTGCATACATTAATACATCAGCATCAATTTTAGGTGCACCCCATGATGTAAAAATAATGTCAACATCTTTTATGTTTTCGCATAGCTCTTCTTTTGTAAAATTGTCACGCCCTGTATTGTTATAAATAATATGTCCGAGTTTTTCAATTTCTGCAATTATTTCGGGTGGGAAAAATGTATCTTTTACAAAGCCTTCACCGGTAGTAATAAGTATTTTCATAATATTTGCGCCTTTCTATACTATTAAACCATTCATGTTAGTGCTATATGTTGAATACTAACATGAATGGTTATGTTTACTGCGTTATTATACTACATTTAAGATAAAATCACCAATACATATTCCAATCTTTGCTTAGCCTAGTAAGTGCTTCAAGATAAAAATAATCTCCCCAGCTGCTACACTCGTCTACACCTCTGTCCACATGCTCGTTAAATTCTGAGTCACGGCAATATGTGCTGTGAAGTAAAAGTCCATTTGTTTTTGTAGGGTCACTTGCACCGCAGTGTAAAACAAGTGCGTTTAGTATTTTTTTTGCGGTGCTTGTGTAGTATGTGGCTTTGTCCGTTTGCAAATGTTTGCTCATTTCAAGCATTCCGCAAACGGCAATCGCACCTGCTGAAGAATCCCATGGCTCATCACTGCCTGTTGTAAAATGGAAATCCCAATAGGGAATTAAGTTTTCGGGTAAATTTTCTATAAAAAAGTCTGTCACTTTTTCAAAAAGCATTAAATACTCATCGCTTGGTGCACGGCCATAGGCAAGTGCAAGGCCATAAATGCCCCAGCTTTGCCCGCGTGACCAAGCCGAGTTTGCATCATAACCTTGTGCTGTAACGCCTTTTGTGGGTGCGCCTGTATCCATATCAAAAAAGTAAGTGTGGTGGGTAGAGCCGTCTTCACGAAATAGCACGCCGAGGGCTGTTTTTGTGTGCGCTTTCGCCGCTTTTTCATAATTTGGCTCGCCTGTTACTTCGCTTGCCCAGTATAAAAGCGATAAGTTCATAAGGCAATCTATTATCATTCTGTAATTTTCAGGTGCGCCAATCGGGCCCCATGCCTGTAAAAATTGCCCTTTTTCGTGGAACCTTCTCAAAAGCACATCTGCCGCCATAAGTGCGGCTTTTTTTGCGTCATCATTTTTTGTTAAGCTATATGCATTTGTGCAGGAAAGTGTGTATAAAAAACCCATGTCGTGTGTGTCTAAATATATTTTATTTTCCATTCTGTGCAAAAAACTTTGAACTAAGTTTATAGCAGCATCTTTAAAACTGTTCTCACCTGTTAATTCATAAGCAAGCCACAGTTCTCCCGGCCAAAAGCCTGTTGTCCAGCCTACGTTCTCGCCAATTTGGTAAAATAAATTTTCGCTACATGCAGTTTGACATTCGTTTGAAAATTTAGGTAAATTGCTTTTAATTTGCTGTGTGGCACAGTTTATGGCACCCATTATTTGCTCGTTTGTAATTTCTTCGCCTTTTAATATTTTTTTCACTTTTAAGCTCCGTTCTTTCTAAATTTTATACATTATGGCTTGTTGTAATAAGTACGCTTTGCAAAATATATGCCGCTTTGCGGCCACACAAACCGTTTTATTTTGTGCAACATGTGCTTAATAAGCCGCCCCATCTTTTATTTCCACAGATATAACAAATTCAATAAAATTCTCGTCGGGTAGAATAGCTGTTTTAATCGCCTGCATGCCTGCAACAAGGTTATATACTTTATTTTCGTTATAAGGCAGTGTTAATATGCCTTTTTTTACCGTGAGTTTAACTGTTGCTTGCTCTTTTTTTATTATAAGCTCGCTATCATTATAAGTTAATTTGTCGCTTTTTTCTATTATTAAAGGGCATATAAACGTTGAATTATTGTCGCTTGTCTCAACGCTTACAATTAGCATATTATTTAGCAATTTATACTTGCTGAAATGTACAATTTTCTGCTGTGCCTTGTTCCTTTTGCAATCAATGTCTAAAAGTTCGCCTTGCACACAAATTTCTGTCTCGTCGTTTTCGCTATCGTCTACCATGCATTTTGCATTATAATCGTACAGCGTGCTGTAAATTATGCCATCTTGTTCAATTTCAAGCCGTGGCGACAAACATTCGTGGTGATTATGGCGTGGCAATTGTTGATTGTTTGGCTCAAATAAGGAGTATTCGCTCATTGTAGCACATAAAAGCGGGCCTATATCATTATGGTAAAGCATAGATATATTGCCACCGCTTGGGTGGCCACCTTTTAGGTATTCCCAGTCGTAAAAAGTGTGTGTGGCGTGTAGTTTACCGCTTCGCATTAAGCGTGTGTCTATTTCGGCAAAGTATACTTGTGGGTTTAAATTTTCTCGTGGTAAATCATCGCCTTTTGCGTTTAAACAGAGGTTATGGTTTAGTATATTAACAAGCACTTTTGCATGGGCAAAGCTGTGGTGCACACAGCACGGCTC
>CAYJNL010000066.1:0-3230 GCA_964371675.1 uncultured Bacteroides sp.
ATTATACCACCGGCAGAAATACAAGATGCCATGGAAAAACAAATGAAGGCAGAGCGTGAGCGCCGCGAGAGCATTTTACGTGCAGAGGGCGAAAAACGCAGTGCAATTCTTGTTGCCGAGGGTGAAAAAGAGAGCGCTATTTTGAGAGCAGACGCTGTGAGAGAACAGCGCATTCGTGAGGCGCAAGGTGAGGCGCAAGCTATTATGGAAGTGCAAACAGCGCTAGCTGATTCTATTGCATTGCTTAACACAGCTGCACCTTCGCAAAAAGTTTTAACACTTAAAAGCCTTGAGGCACTGCAAAAAGTGGCTGACGGCAAAGCAACAAAAATTATTATCCCAAGCGAGTTGCAAAATCTTGGTGGACTTGTAACAAGTGTATCGGCACTTATGGACAATAAAGAGGGATAGGCTGATTTTGGCTTAGCGCTTTTTAGCGTTTTAGACTTAAAATATATGATAAAGGGACAGTGGCGAGATTGTAGTTTCGTCACTGTCCCTTATTTCTTTATAGATGTAATATAACCTACTTCATCAACTTGCAAACATTATTAGCATACTCAACGGGGTCCTCAATGCTTAGCCCCTCAATTAACCTTGCTTGCTCGTATAAAATGCTTGTGTAAGCGGCTAGTTTTTCACTGTCTCCGCTTGTAAATGCGTTTTGAAGTGTGGCAAAAATCTCGTGCTCGCCGTTAATTTCAAGCACTTTTTCGCTCTTCACGTTTTGGTCTGCGCCCGGCATACTGTTTAAAACTTTTTCCATTTCTATTGACAGTGCACCCGAGCTTGACAGGCACACAGGGTGACTTTTAAGCCTTTGTGAAATACAAATTTGTGATACTTTTTCACCCAAAGTTTCTTTCATAGCGGCAAACATGTCTTTACTGCTCTCGTTTTGCTCTTGTGTTTTCTCTTGTTCTTCTTTTGTGTCAATGCCAAGGTCGTCGCCGGTTACGTTGCGGAACTCTTTCTCGCTATCTTTTTCGCCATAACTGCGCAAAACTTGAATTACAAATTCATCAACATCCTCTGTGAGGTAAAGAATGTCAAAACCTTTGTCAAATACGCGCTCTGTTGCAGGTAATTTTGCAAGTTTGTCAGCACTCTCGCCCGAGGCATAGTAGATGTACTTCTGCTCCTCGCCCATTTGCTCTATGTACTCTTTTAGCGTGATTAGCTTGTTTTGCTTTGCGCTGTGGAAAAGTAGCAAGTCTTGCAACGCCTCTTTATTTGTGCCAAACATTGCATAACAACCCATTTTTAGCTGTAAACCAAACTGTTTGAAAAATTCATCGTATTTTTCTCTGTCGTTTTTCAGCCATGAGTTTAGCTCGTTTTTAACTTTGCGCTCAATTGATTGACGTATTATCTTTAGCTGTCCGTCATGTTGTAGCATCTCACGGCTTATGTTGAGGCTTAAATCTTGGCTGTCAACAAGGCCTTTTACAAAGCTAAAGTAATCAGGCAACAAGTCAGCACATTTTTCCATAATTAAAACGCCGCTGGCATAAAGTTGCAAGCCTTTTTCATACTCTTTTGTGTAGTAGTTGTACGGTGCGCTTGACGGCACAAACAATAGTGCATTGTAAGTTGCCGCACCCTCTGTTTTACTGCTTATTACTTTTGCAGGGTCGCTGTAATCAGTAAATTTTTCTTTGTAAAACTGTGCATATTCCTCGTCCGTAACCTCACTTTTGTTACGTTTCCAAATAGGTACCATGCTGTTTAGTGTCTCGTCTTCGTAGTATGTCTCATACTCGGGTGTTTTGCCTTCTTCGTCACTGGTTTCTTTAATTTTGCTCTTCTCTGTCATCATTTTTATTGGGTAGCGAATGTAGTCAGAATATTTTTTAACAATGCCTTGCAACCTGTACTCTTGTAAAAATTCATCGTAGTTGTTGTCGTCATCATTATCTTTTACAATTAGTATAATTTCAGTGCCAAAGGTGTCTTTGTCGCATTTTTCAATTGTGTAGCCCTCTGCGCCAAAAGATTCCCATTGCCATGCCTCGCCCTCGCCAAATGCAAGCGAGCGCACTGTTACCTTTGATGCCACCATAAATGCCGAGTAAAAACCAACACCGAATTGACCGATTATATCAATATTGCTGTTTTCTGCATTTTCTCTTTTAAAATCAAGGCTGCCGCTTTTTGCAATAACGCCAAGGTTTTTCTCAAGCTCATCTTTTGTCATGCCTATGCCGTTATCTGTTAAAGTAATTGTGCGTGTATCCTTGTCAACACTTAGCCTAATGCAGTAGTCAGCCTGTTTCATGTTAACGCTGTCGTCTGTAAGGCTCTTAAAATGTAGCTTGTCAATAGCATCGCTTGCGTTGCTTATAAGCTCCCTTAAAAATATCTCTTTATGTGTGTAGATTGAGTGAATCATCAAGTCAAGTAGCCTTTTAGATTCCGCTTTAAATTGTTTTTTTGCCATTTAATATGTTCCTCCGATGAATATATTTAGCACTCTATGTATGCGAGTGCTAAATATATAATACACCACTCTTTGAAAAACTGCAATATGTAAAAAATAAAATTTAAAAACCTTTAACAATTAAGAAATAAATTTTGGCGAAATTAACAGTATATTCGAAAATGTTTGTACAATATGACACATAAAATGGCACTAAATATACATTTATATAGGTTAATTTTAACATTTTTCAAAATATTTAGCTTTTAACACTTGAAAAAAAGTAAATTTTGATGTAAAATACACTTTGTGTATAATATTTTTATTATTGTAGCCCTAATTGTATCAATTAAATATTGTATTAATGAATTAAAAACTATCAATTAAAGGAAATAATAAATAACGCTTTGTATTGTTGTTGCACTATCACAACGGCAAACTTTGCGCTCGGAGGGAATTATGGCTAAGATGAATTTTTTTAAAAAACGCGGAAAAGCAGACAATTCAAGCAATGAGGTCGTTGAAAACAGCTACAATAACATTGAGGTTGCACAAGACAATACAAATTATGATATGCAAAACATGCAACCGCTCGATATGTTTTCTGACGAAGAGAGTGCAGCAGATGGATTTGCCGCGCTTATGCAACCCGAAGATGCGTTTGGTGGTAATGGCGCAGACAACATGATGAATAATTTTGAGCAAATGCCTGCAGGGCAGGGCGGAGAGGATTTCTTCTCACAGCAAACTGTTGGGCAGGGCGGCAATTTCTTCGCACAAGAACAGCAGCCAATGGGCGCTATGGAGCAAA
>CAYJNL010000067.1:0-2804 GCA_964371675.1 uncultured Bacteroides sp.
ATTGCTATCATATAGGCTATCATAGTTTCCACTATGATAGCCTATTTTGATGAAACATCGTAAAATTTCAGCCTACAAACCCTGTTTTGCTATCACATTGGCTATCATTTTCTCAAGTTTCGTGTCAAAAAACTGTAATTATCCAAGAAAGGCTATCAAATTGATTCCACTTAATTCTATATGCTAAAAAAGCTAATCGAAAGCCATGCAAAATCTAAACGAAAGCAAAAATTTCAATAATACAATACCTAATAAACCCCTCACGCTAATACCAAACTGCAATTTCAGCACCGTAAAGCTTTGCAAGCATAGCGCAGTTACTAAACAGCGCACATTTTGGGCTAGCCCAAACCCATATTTACAAGACTGGAGCGTGATTATATAAACCAAAACAGCAAGCTATACAGCCTATGGTTAGACGAAAAAGATTACAAAAAACTTGAAATTGAGAGCAAAAAAGCAGGGCTTTACAAGTCTGATTTTCTGAGAAAACTCATTAATGATGAAAAAATCAAGCCACGAAACTGCGAACACCACGCAGAAATGCTAAGAAAAATTGCTGGCATTGGCAACAATGCAAATCAGCTTGCACATAAGGCAAATTTCACAGGCACTGCGAGTAAAAGCGATGTTGATGAAATGTTTCGTTTGATAAAAGAGGCGTATGTTTTGATAATGGATAAGTGGTGATTTTACATGGCATACACGAGCATTATCCCCGTTCATCACCTTAAAAATTCTGTAAATTATGTTAACGACAAGGAAAAACGCAAAAGTGCAAAGTCGCTTGAACAGGCTATCGGCTACGCTTTAAACAAGGACAAAACAGAAACCGATGCCTTTATGAGTTTAATCTCTTGCTTTAAAGACAGCATTTTTGAAGACATGCAAAAAGTAAAAATTGACAGCAATAAAACAAAAGGTGTGCAGGGCTATCACCTCGTGCAATCTTTTGCCGAAGGCGAAGTTGCACCAGAACTTGCGCATAAAATAGGGCTTGAGCTTGCAGAGCAACTTCTCGGTGGCAGGTATCAAGCCGTAATCGCCACGCACCTCAACACAAATCATTATCACAACCACATTGTTTTCAACTCCGTTAGTACCGACACTTATGAAAAATATCATAGCAACGCTAAATCTTATTATACAGAGGTACGCAAAATTTCAGATGAACTGTGTGCAAAGTACGGGCTTTCGGTAATTGCAGACCCTGAAAATTTGCGTGGCAAGTATGCCTATAACGCATGGCAGGCAGACAAAAACGGCTTGCCCACTTGGCGCACTGCCATACGCACAGACATCGACGATGCAATTAATTCCTCCCTCACATGGAAACAATTTGTATCAGCGATGACGAAAAAAGGCTACACCATGCGCTTTGACAGAAAATATGCAACGCTGAAACCACAAGGCAAAGAGCGGTATGTGCGGTTTAAAACCTTGGGCGAGCGCTACACCCCAAACACAATTACACAGCGCATTTTACAACCGAAACTAGCACAAATATATGGTGATTTACAGCGACAAAATTATAGGACATACGAATACAAGCCGTTTGTTCTCCACAAAAACAGTAGCCTAAAAGCTTTGTACTATCACTATTTATATTTACTCGGTGCGTTCCCCAAAAAGCCTCATCAGCGTGTGCCGTATGCACTAAAGCAAGATATTTACAAACTCGACAAGCGCATTGCACAGCTTGATTTTATTAACGATAACGGCATTGAAACACGTGAGCAGTTGGCTGTGCGTAGCGAAAAAGCAACACAAGAAATTGAAGTTTTAACAAAGCAAAGGCAAGCATTATACCACAAAAACAGTGCAAAAGAAGAAATTGCGCCAATTACGCAAAAATTAAAAACACTGCGAAAAGAGGTGAAAATGTGTAAAGAAATTACGGAGCATTCACTGCAAATAGAGCAAAATTTAAAACTGGCAGACGAGCAAATTTTAGAATTGCAAACACAAGAAAACAGCGATAAGAATAAGACCAATAACAAAAATAAAGGAGTACGATAATATGAATGATTTCCCAAAACCTTGGCAAGTTGAACGCTTGCGCAAAATTTATCCTAAGGGCGCAGTGGTGGTTTTACAAAGCATGGACGACCCTTACACAAAAATACCGCCGGGAAAGAAAGGCACTGTTGAGTACGTTGACGATGCCGGCAGTATAGGTGTGGCGTGGGAAAATGGTTCCTCGCTTTCGCTTATACCTACTGAAGATAGATTTACTGTGGAATCAAGACCTACTGACAAAGACATGCTTGAAAAAGCCTCAGAAAGCAAAACAAAAAAGCCACCCAACAAAGGCGACGATGCAAGATAGAGAGTATATCAATCTTTTATTGTATGCTTGAATTATCATCAAACACATAACAAATTTTTAGTAGAAAAAAGGAGTGTAAACAATATGAATCACGGAGCAGATGCGGCGGACAGGATTGTCCGCTATTCCCTTGACGGCACAGAGTTGCTACTTCGCCTTTCAGGCTCGGCGGCAAAAAACTTTGCAACTTTTGCCATTGCCATGCTTAAAGACAACAACAAAACGCACGGCAAAACAAGGCTTGTGCGCATGTTAAAAGAGCGCAGAGCGATGAAGTTTTTCACAGTTCCATCAAAGCGCATAAGCGAGTTTACAAAAGAGGCAAAAATGCGTGGCTTGCTTTTTGTGCCTATAAAGGACAACAAGAACCCGAAAAATATAGAAGTTGCCGTTTTTGCAGACGATGCCACTAAGATAAATCGCATAATGGACAGAATGTCGATAGATTTTATAAAGAGCGAGGCAGGCGGCGCAG
>CAYJNL010000068.1:0-2444 GCA_964371675.1 uncultured Bacteroides sp.
ACGTTAAAAATTGCCGAGGTTAAACCCCGACAATTAAATCCAATATTTCTTTAGCAAAGGTGATGACAAGGCCGCCTGCCAGTGTTAAAAAGCCGTTTGAGCGTTGGCTTGGGTCGTGGCTTTGCAGTGACAAGCCTACTTGCACAACACCCCAACCGAGCAGTATCATGCCGATGGCACGTATAAGCCCGAAGATGAAGTCGCTTAAATTGTTGACTACAGCGAGTGGGTCTGTTGTTGTGGCGAAAGCAGGGGTTGCGAATAAGGTTGTGCATAGGATTATTGCGACATAGAGGGCAAAGGCTGATTTTGCGGTTTTAGCTGACTTGCTGTTTTTTGCAGAGTTGCTTTCCGTTTCTAAAATAGTGTTTTGGCATTGCTTGTTTGTGCTAAATTTTTGCTCGTTTGCAATGCAATAGCTTGTACCAGTTTTTCCAATTTGCTTTGGTAATGTGTTTTTGGTTTTCATATAGTCTCCTTTAAAATTGTTATGAGGGTGCTTTCAAAACGAAAGCACCCTCAAATTTAATAAATCCCCGAACGTTAAGCGATAAATAAAATCTTGAAATATAGTTAAAGTTAAACATTTAAGATTGCCGTTTTTTTTTAACGCAATTTTATATGTATAAGTCAACTAGCACTCCAAAATCTCATAATCACCCAAGCGCTCAGGGTCGAATACAATATCATCTTTTGCCGTTTCACCTGTAACTTCAGCATAGTCATAAGGTTGTGCGCCGCCGTCCTCGGTATGCTTAATATTCCTATGCGACAACAAATTAATCTTGCCGTCTTTCATAGGCCTCTCGCCACGCACAAATAGAATTGCGCTCTCATTCGGCAATAGACGCACCTCATCGGGCGTCAACAATTCACGTGCATTTTTTTGCACACTTGTGGAGTAGCTACCACTGCGCCCTTTGCTGTGAGAGTGATTTTTCACCGCAATTGTTTCTTTGCCAAGCAGCTCCGAAACATACTTGTGCGTTTCTTTCTCATTGCCGCCAAGGTAAACAAACGAGTCACACAAACCCACAAGCGATTCCCATGCACTGTCCTTGTAAATCGCCTTTATTTGTGCCAAATTTTGCAGTATAATGCTACAAAAAATGTTGCGACTTCGCATTGTCGCCAGTGCCGATAAAAACTGCTCTTTTGGTAAGGCAAGATTTGCGTATTCGTCCATTAAGCAATGCACAGGCATGGGCAACCGCCCTTTGTGCTTTCTGTCCGCTTCAAGGTACAACGTTTGAATTAGCTGCGAATAAATCATGCCGACGAGATAATTCATACTGCTGTCGCTGTCCGGCACAAGGCAAAAAAGCGCTGTCTTTTTCTCGCCAAACTCGTGCAAATTTAGCTCGTCTGTAATAGTAAGCCGTGCAATTTGCGGAATGTTAAATGCCGCAAGGCGAACACCAACGCTAACCAAAATTGATTTTGCCGTCTTGCCGGCAGATTGGCGATAAATCGCATATTGTTTCACTGCAATGTGGTCGGGCTCTCGCATGGCAAGCCTTGAGAAAAGAATATCGAGCGGCGATTCGTAGTCCTCTTCGTTTTCCTTAACCTCAGCCGCCGCAAGCATTTCAAGCACTGTTGCAAAGTTCTGTTCTTCAGGCAGTGCCTCGTGGTAGAGATACAAAACAAGCGCCTGTAAAAGTGCCGTTTCGCTCTTTTCCCAAAAGGGGTCGGAGTTCGTAGAATTTGGCGGTGTTGTGTTTTTTATTAAGTTTGAAATAAGCTGTAACACATCTTTATCGCTATGCAAATACGCAAGCGGATTATAGCAAAAAGATGTGTCGGGATTTATTAAATCGAACACTTTTACATCATAGCCTTGCTGTTTTAAAAAGCCGCCTGTTTTGCGCAGCACCTCGCCTTTGGGGTCTGTGATAATCAGCGAAGTGTTGCACTGCAAGACGTTTGGAACAACGTATCCACGTGTTTTTCCTGCGCCACTGCCGCCAATTACAAGCACGTTTAAATTGCGTTTGTGCCTGTGTCCGTCAAGCCCTATGGCAAAGTTTTTGGTGAGCAATAAGTTTTGCGACACAGGCTTTTGTCGAAACTTAGCGCAAATTTGCCGAGCATTGCCCCAGTAGGCACTGCCGTGTTCTTCGCCCATGCGTGTGTTTGGCTTGTGCGATAAAAAAAGCCCTACGCAAACAGCGTAGAGCAAGGTGCAGATTAAAATCATGCGTGGGGTATGGGTGGTAATTGCAAGTGCAGTGGGGTTTGCGAGGGCAGTGTTTAATGTGCTAAGCAGTTCTACAAGTGACATGTTCTGCTCGTACACACTGCCGAGGGCAAAACCGCAGTACAGCACAAGCGGCAGTGGTATTAGGTATATCCATTTTGGGGTGTTTTGTGAGTTGATGTTATCACGCTCCTGTTACTATATATTTGGAATCTAACATTGCAACCGGTAATGAAAGTTTCCA
>CAYJNL010000069.1:0-2130 GCA_964371675.1 uncultured Bacteroides sp.
TAGAACAATTTCAGTCTAGAACGCTTTGCAAGCATAGCGCCGTGACGTCGGCACAAATATCTTTGGGCGAACCCAAACCCCTTTTACTGTTTATACAAAGTTTTATATTGAAAAATAAGCAAAATGTTGTTTTGATTTAAGTGTTTTTCAAAGGATTAATAATAGTAGTATTATGAAAATTATCGACCCTGTTTTGCCAAACAGGGTCGATAACTTTTGCGCTATTTTTAATAAGTTGAGCGAGCGCATTTCTTTTAAAATGATGATATAACAATAAATATTTGCGTTTGTTGTGCTCGCAAAAGTGAAAACAGGGTCGACAGGGACGATGAAAACAAGGCCTTAATATTGTCGTCCCTGTCGACCCTGTTGTGTTTATTAACAATAAAATACTCATGAAAAATGTGCCCATAAATATGTAGTTGAATGTAAAAACCAGTTCAATTTATTATTTACAAAACAGCACAAAATATCGCATAATTTCTTGTGTAGCATGGCAATAGCTTTAATTACACTATTGTGCGATAATCTTGCTTGTAAAGATAGAAAATAAGTTAAATATGATGAAAAGAGGACAAAAAATGAAAAACAGAGTTTGTTGTTTATATCGTGTGTCAACTGCAAAGCAAGTTGACTACACAGAGGAAAATAAAGCAGATATACCAATGCAGCGTAAAGCATGCCGAGAATTTGCAGAGCGAATGGGATGGGAGATTGTAAGAGAAGAACAAGAGGCAGGGGTTTCAGGATTTAAGGTCAGCGCTGCCGACAGGGACAAGCTACAAACAATTAAGCAAGCCGCTGAAAAAGGTAAGTTTGACATACTGCTCGTGTTCATGTTCGATAGGCTCGGCAGAAAATCTGACGAAACACCATTTGTTGTGGAATGGTTTTCAAAGTATGGCATAAAAGTGTGGAGTGTGCAAGAGGGCGAGCAACGCTTTGATTCCCACACAGACCACCTCACAAACTACATACGCTTTTGGCAAGCGGATGGCGAGAGCAAAAAAACATCAATGCGCACAAAAACAGCACTTGGACAAATGGTAAAAGAGGGGCGATTCCGTGGTGGAATCGCGCCCTTTGGCTACAAGTTAGAGGGTAGCGGTATTTTAAATAAGCGCAAACACGAGGTTAAAAAGCTTGTTATAGACGAAGATGAGGCGAGCGTGGTGCGCCTAATATTTGACTTGTGTGCAAATTCGGGTTACGGTAGATGTAAAATTGCAAACACACTCAATAACAAAGGAATTAAAACGAGAAGAGGTGCAAACTGGCATGAAGCAACAATAGGGCATATACTGCATAATATCACCTATATTGGAGTTTTGCGAAGTGGTGACAGCAGGTCTGAAATATTTGAAGAATTGCAATTAATTGACTTAGATATATTTGAGAAAGCACAAAACTTAATGCAAGAACGTATAAACGAATTTAACGAAAAGCGCTACGTGCCACGAAATGTGAGTGGGCAGTCACTGCTGTCAGGTAATGTGTTTTGTGGGCACTGCGGTGGAAGGTTAACCCTCACAACAAGCGGCACAAAGCGCACCAATGCAAGCGGCGAAGATGTATTCTCGAGGCGTGTGCGTTATGTATGCTATAACAAGACTCGCCATCGCCAAGAATGCAATGGGCAGACCGGTTATACAATGTCAATTTTAGACGGCATTGTAATTGAGATATTACACAAAATTTTTGACAAAATGAGGACGATAAATAAAAGTGATGTACTGCTTAAAATAGAACAAAGCTCAATTGTTGAAACACAAAAGCAAATAAAACTGGCAACGAAAGCTTACAATAAAGCAAGCGCAGAATACGAAAAGCTAAAAGCAGAAGTTGTAAAAGCTGTGTCAGGCAACAGTAGCTTTTCGGTGGAGATACTGTCCGAACTTGTAGAAACAGCAAAAGAAAATATGCTGTCAGAACAGCAAAAGCTGCAAAATTTGCAAATACAACTTGATGAAATAAACACAAAAGTACAAAGTGTAAAATACGATTACACACAGGTTTTACACTGGGCGGAGATATTCGAAAGTAGTAGCAACGAGGTTAAGAAAATGATTGCGAGTAGGCTTATAAAAAGCGTGGCAGTAAGCAGAGATTACAAGCTTGATATAGAGCTGA
>CAYJNL010000070.1:0-2022 GCA_964371675.1 uncultured Bacteroides sp.
AAACTGTGATTACCAAAATTAAAAAACCGGAGCTAAGCGTGCAAATGTATACAACCTTGCCGATACTTATTGAAAGGGAGTCTACTTTATAAGTGTTTGCTTTAAGTGCATGTTTTTTTAAAAATTAATACATCCAAACCTTTGAATGTGAAATATTGTATTGTGAATATAGGTACTTATTATAGTTTTCAACAAAAATGTTCGGACTTCCAAATTGTAACTAAGACACACGTCGTCACTCACTTCATTAAGTGGGTGACGATTTTTTTTATCTATTCATGAAAATCATCTAATACACGACGCACCGCAGTGCTAGTCCGAGTGAGCAACCGCCGAAAGGCGGCTATTAGCGAACCGGGCACCATTTCGTGGTTCCTCCTTTTTTGAAAAAGGCACGTTTCGGTGTAGCTATGGCTTTGCAAGTGCAGCCGTTACACCACACTCTCACTACCACCTTTTTTCGGGTTAAGCCTAAATTTCAGGTATCTATTTTGTAAAGCCCACACACAAACCTTGTAGCAAAAACCGCCAGGAGTTTTTACCTATTACTCTTTAACAACTATTTAGTCTTCACTCTTTATCAACTTCGCTAATTTTTTTGGAAGTAATAATGAATAGGTAATAAGTGTTATTTTTAGTATTGCCGCGCATTATAAGCAACAGCTTTTAATAATACCGAAAAAGTCCCTCAAATTGCAACGGGTTTTGTCCATAAAATGCAAATAAGTTTGACGTTTTTCAATTAAAAATGATATAATAAATATTCATAATCTATTTTATGTACTTTTTTGGAGGGGATTTTAATGAAAATAATGACTATAAAAAAAGCTGTGCTTGGCACAATTATGCTTTTAGCGCTTTTTATAATGCCCACATTGGGCACGGCGTGCAGTCACTGGCACAACTCTAGCTCTAGCACTAATAGCGATTACAGAAACCTTGCTGGTACAATTTACGGTGAGTTTTTAGACGATGATACCGTTATGATATTTTTAAATGTAGACCCTGCATTTAAAGGCAAAGAATACAAATTAGTATTTGAAGGTTCTCAGGATAATTTAAATCCAATAGAAAGAACCGGCACCATAGGGGAAAATTCAAATTACGTAGATATTGAATTAAGCCAGGATTATCTTAATGATAACAATGTATTCGAATTTAGAGCTTATTTTAAAAAGAGTGATGTGAGTGGTAATGTACTGGTAGTTAGCAACCCCCCAATTATCGTTGATGATGATGAAATTATTTATTATAATACGATGTTGAACACAAACAAGCTCCAATTTGAAATTGACGAGCAACCGCAAAGTGCAACATATCAACTAAATGCAGTTGCAAACCCACTGTATGTTACATTAAAGAGACACACTGCTCCTGATTACCAGTGGTTTGTGAATGATACAAATTCAACCACGGGTGGAACGGAAATTGTTGGGGCAACGCAAAGCGAGTACACACCGCCAACAGGTACTGTTGGCACGCTTTATTATTACTGCGTTGTAAACGATAAAGACATTAATGACAGAATTGACAAAGTAAGCAGTGTGGCGCAAATAGATGTTGTAGAAATTTCAGATGATGATGGTGCAACTTATACTGTTACTTCGCATCCGCAAAGCGGCACTTATGAGCTGAACGAACAAGCAACAGCACTATATGCAGCTATTTCACCTAATGATGGCATTTATTATGCGTGGTATAGCGTTATAGGTGGCCGCCACAGTATTATTTCGGGCGCTTATTCAAACAGTCTTGTGCCGCCAACAAACTATGTTGGCACAGTGCAATATTACTGCACATTTATGACAGATGCTACAACTATTGTGGCAACAAGTAACTTTGCAACAGTAACAGTTACAGAACCTGCACCTACTCCGGAACCTGCGCCTACTCCGGAACCTGCGCCTACTCCGGAACCTGCGCCTACTCCGGAACCTGCGCCTACTCCGGAACCTGCACCTACTCCGGAACCTGCACCTACTCCGGAACCTGCGCCTACTCCGGAACCTGCGCCTACTCCGG
>CAYJNL010000071.1:0-1702 GCA_964371675.1 uncultured Bacteroides sp.
TGGCGGTGCTACGCACATGCCAATTTATATTTTGCTACACAAAATATAAATAACCTCCTACTCTGAATAGGATATTTTTATTGTGCATAGAATAATAAAAATTGCTAGGCAGTGTTTGCACAAGTTATTAGTACACTTCATTTATAAAAAGCATACACCACAAGGAGCAACCACATGAGCAAATACTCTAAAAAAGTAAAGCAGCTCACAATGGCAGGTATAATGTTTGCACTTGCTATTGCTCTTTCGTATGTAGAAAACTTAATAGCTGCATTTTTACTTTTGCCTCCCGGTGTAAAGTTAGGGATTGCAAATGTGGTTGTAATGTATTGCTTTTTATTTGTCGGTGTAAAGTATGCTGCGGTTATTGTTATCCTTAAAGCTGTTTTTGCTTTAATAACGCGTGGTGCAATTGCCGTAGTGTTAAGCTTTTCGGGTGGGCTTTTGTCATTTATAGCATTGTTAATAATAATTTATGTGTTAAAAAGGAAAAAAGACTACTTTATTTTCTCGGTATGCAGTGCAATTGCGCATAATCTTGGGCAAATAATAGCCTTAAGTTTGTTTTTTAACTCGGTATATACATTATATTATATACCTGTCCTTTTAATATCAGGGCTTGGTATGGGGTTTTTAACTTCTTTAAGTTTGCGCGCTGTCATACCTGCGCTTGCTAAGTTATAGTTTATATTTTTTTGCGCAATATTAGCGAATTATACAAAAACACACACAACATTAGTTGAATTTTGTTGTAAATATCGAAAATAGTATTTATTGATAATTATTATCAATAAATACTTGACATCAACAAATCTGATGTGTTATTATGTATACACAGAGAAAAACAAAAATAAAACTTAAAAATAAAGGGAGATATTAATTATGAAAAAATTTGTATGTACAGTATGTGGATATGTTCACGAGGGAGAAAATGCACCGGAGCTATGTCCTGTATGCAAAGCAACAATTGAAAAATTTAAAGAGCAATCAGGCGAGATGACTTACACAACAGAGCACGTTGTAGGTATAGCAAATGGCCTTGACCCTGAAATTGTAGAAGGTCTACGTATGAACTTCACAGGCGAGTGCTCAGAAGTTGGCATGTACCTAGCAATGAGCCGTGTGGCTGACCGCGAGGGTTACCCTGAAATAGCACAAGCATGGGAGCGCTATGCTTATGAAGAGGCAGAGCACGCAGCAAAATTTGCTGAAATGCTTGGCGAAGTATTGACAGATAGCACAAAGAAAAACTTGCAAATGCGTGTAGACGCTGAAAACGGCGCATGTGACGGCAAATATGAGCTTGCTAAAAAAGCAAAAGAGCTTGGTCTTGATGCAATCCACGACACAGTACATGAGATGGCAAAAGACGAAGCACGCCACGGTAGAGGTATGGCCGGTTTGCTAGCACGTTACTTCTAAATTTTAATTAAATATTGCGATAAATAATGTAATAATAAAAACCGCTCTAAGCACATGTTTGTGCCTAGAGCGGTTTTTTAGCATGTAAAAAAAGGTATAGTTTTGTCACAATGACGAATATTAAAAGTTTTACTAAATTTTTTTCAAAAAATTTCGGGTTCTTAGGGCGGAGCCTAAGGTGTTTTCCGCAGAAAACGCAACCCTTTGCCTTAAAAAAGCCTTTTTGAAAGTGAATTTGCCAATTTATTGGCAAAGAGGAAACTTTTTGAGATAAAAAAAG
>CAYJNL010000072.1:0-1696 GCA_964371675.1 uncultured Bacteroides sp.
CACCCCTCACTGTACACTGCGTGGGTCTAGAGCCTCACGCAATGCGTCGCCAAGCACGTTTACACTAAGTGCCGTGAGCACAACAAATAGTGCCGGTACAAGCCAGCGCCACGGATAAAACTCAATTACGGCAATATCTTGAGCAGACATAAGCATGTTGCCCCAAGACGGTGTGGGCTCGGCAACGCCGAGGTTGAGAAAAGACAGCGCCGCCTCCGACAAAAGCGATGAAGCATAGCCCAGTGTTGTGTTGACAATAACTAGATTAAATACATTTGGCAGAATATGGCGCCACATAATTACAATGTTTTTCAGCCCAAGTGCGCGAGCACTTTGTACAAAGTCTTTCTCACGCTCCACAAGGATTTGCGCACGTATCAGCCTTGCAAGTGACATCCAAGAAAGTGCACCCAATATTACCATTATCATATATATTTTTTGCGACTGTGATAATATGTTGCCAAAAATGTAAGATAGCGTAATGGCAATAGGAAAAAACGGTACTGATGAAAAAACATCTGTTATGCGCATTAAAACATGGTCAACAGCACCGCCAAAATAACCTGCGCAAAGCCCTACAACCATTGCAATTACAACAGAAATTGCAACTGCAACTGCACCCACAGTTAGCGAAATTCTGCCACCATGAATTATGCGCAAAAACATGTCTCTGCCAAATTGGTCGGTACCAAGCAAGTAACCGCTGTTGCCAAACACATGTATACTACCTGTTTTTGTCACTGCGTAAAATTGGAAGTAGTCGGCGTATATCTTTTCTATATCTTGCGTGTTATCGGGTAATTCCACACGTGTTAAGTCCTCTGCTCCCCACATTGTGAGCACTCCGTTTTCTGAAAGCACCAAAAAGTTTTTGTAGCCTGCACTAATTGAGACAATCTCGCTATCTATAGCGGGTACATTTGTAAGCCCATTTTGCGTACTGCCCCATGAATATAGTTCACCGCTACTGCTAAGCGCAAGTACATTTCTGTTTGTTGCCACTATCTGCACAATATTTGCACTTTTGTCCGTAAGTTCATTTGGCAATTGCATTGCAAAATCTGTGCCTCTGTCGCCTATAATTTGCACTGTTCCATCGTCTAAAAGCAAGGCAATGTTGCTGTCTGCCACCGCAAAGTCTACTATATGCCCCTTATAATCTCTCGGTATGAGCAAGGCATTTTCAGCCCCGGTGCTACCCCAGATATACAGGTTTTTGTCACTGCCCAAAACTGCTGTATACTGCGAGGTAGCCTCGGATTTTACAATAGTATTTGCACCACTTGAAAACGCGCTTGTTACCATCAGCGGCAAATCTGTTTGCCCATTGCCGTTATAGCCCCAGCTGTAAAAGTTTCCGCTGTCATCGGCGGCAAACACGTGGTTGCCACCACAGGCAATATCTGTTATAAATGCTGTTTCAACCTCTTCGGGCACATTAAAAATATATGTAGACACATTCTCCTGGCTTTTGTTCGGCTCTGTGCCCCAAATATAAAACTCGCCCTCACTTGTAATTGCCGCACTGAAAGATATGCCCGAGGCTATTTTTGTTATATCTTTGCCGTTTAATTCTCAATAGAGATTACCACAAGTGCCAAAACTTCAGTAAAATCAACACTTTTCAGCTACTAAAATACTGTTTACGCCAATTTTACGCCATTATTTTAATGTTTGCCATTACTTGTTCTTGTAG
>CAYJNL010000073.1:0-1689 GCA_964371675.1 uncultured Bacteroides sp.
CTTTTTGCGTTGCAGGCGTTTTACTGCTCCTGCGTGTCATCTCGTCTTGTGCTTTTAAAAACACCTCTTCAGACACTATTCCCACGTGGTTATGCTTAACTAAATATTTCGTCATTTCACCATTATTTGCACGCCGTGTGCCTTTTAAAAAATCTACTGTAAACGATTTTTGCAGTAAAACATCACCCATGTATTTTTCATTTGTTAAAATGCTCTTTATAGTTGCTGTCGTCCATGTTTCTTTGCCACCGGGCGAAAGCATCTTCTTTTCCTCAAGTTTTGCCTTAATTGCAATTAAACTTGCGCCGTCAATAAAACTTGTGTAAATTAAACGTATCGTTTCAGCCTCTTTTTCCTCTATGCAAGGTCTGCCGTCCTCGCCTTTTATGTAACCTAAAAAGTTGTGATATTGAAATTGAAACTTACCCAAACTAAAATTATGCTGTATGCCCACAGCTACGTTTCGGCTTATGCTCTCGCTCTCCGCCTGTGCAAATGCGCTTAACATTGAGAATAACAGCTCCGTGTGCATGGCGTCTGTGTCTATGCTTTCTTTCTCAAAAATCACCTTGACATCAAGAGATTTAAGCTCTCTCACAAATTCAATACATTCTAAAGTGTTCCTTGCAAAACGTGAGATTGATTTCGTCAAAATAATGTCTATTTTGCCACCGCGGCAAAGCCCAATCATCTTTTTAAACTCCGGGCGCTTATTGGCAAGCCTGCCCGAGATACCCTCGTCCGCAAAAATGCCTGCAAACACCCATTCACGCTTATTTTTTATTACTTCTGTATAGTTTTTCACCTGTGTTTCAAAGCTGTTTAACTGCTCTGTATCGTCGGTTGAAACCCTACAATAAGCACAAACTCTGGGTTTTCGTTTGCGTTTGCCAAGCTTTGTCAAATTAGGGTTTGCGTCTATTACAATAATCTCACGCTGTTGCATTTTCTCACTTCCTTGCGTATTTTAATTTGTATCTGCCTAAATTATTTGGTTATTTATTAATTTAAGTGCTATATTATTCCTGCCAATTAGCACTTTTTTAACTGTTTTAGTAAATGTACTTTCATCAAAATCACTGCGTATTTGCTCTTTTGCAAGTGCTTTTAAATATAAGGTGGGCGGGTCGAACTCACCGGCAGAGCAAATATTGTAGTGCATTGCAGCTTTGTTGAAAATAGCAGATAAAATGTTACTGCTATCTATTTTGCTTTGCTCTGTTAGCCGTTTAATTTCTTGCTCTGCTTTTATTAGCTCTATCGGTAGCTGTGTTGTGTTATTCTGCGGTGGCTTTATAACCTCATCATCACTAAATATTTTTTGCAGTTTGTAATTTATAAGGTCTTGAAAATCGCTAACTGTAAAATTTTGCGTTTCGTTACCGCAATTTTTGCATGTGCATTTGTACAAGTCGTCTTTTTGCTTGTTAAAATACATTTTTTCACTGCACAGCCCACAATAAATATATTTGCGTATTAGTTTTATATCATCTGTCTGCGTTTCTGCTTTTTGTGTTCTTATTTTATGTGCCAGCTCAAATGTTTCTTGCGAAACAAGCAGGGGATAGTGAGGGCTGACGTAATATTTATTGTTTTCAAGCACACGACGCACCATATGTTTTGTCCACTCACTTTTATTTTCACTGTATGGCACATTCTGCTCATTGCAAAATTTTGCAATATCGTTTA
>CAYJNL010000074.1:0-1531 GCA_964371675.1 uncultured Bacteroides sp.
TCCTATGCACAACCCTATTCGCAACCCCTGCTTTCGCCACCACAACCGCCCACTCGCAGTAGTCAACAACTTAAGCGACTTCATCTTCGGGCTTATCCGTGCCATCGGCATGATATTGCTCGGTTGGGGTGTTGTGCAAGTGGGCTTGTCACTGCAAAGCCACGACCCAAGCCAACGCTCAAACGGCTTTTTAACACTGGCAGGTGGCCTTGTCATCACCTTTGCTAAAGAAATTTTGGATTGGATTGTCGGGATTCAAGCATACTCGCTTGCGTTTTGTACATAATAATGATATAATAACGTACAAAAAGAAGGTGTTTTCATGCCGCAAATACGTCCGATAACTGATTTGAGGAACACAAACGAAATATCTGATTTGTGCCACTCAACTAAAGAACCGATTTTTATAACAAAAAACGGATATGGCGACTTGGTTGTGATGAGCAACGAAACATATGATGCGCTTATTGCCGATATTGAAATTGACAAAGCAATTGCGAAAGCTGAGGCGGACTATGCTGAAAATGGCGAGCTTTTAGATGCACGGCAAACACTCTCTGACTTGAGAGGCAAGTATTTTGGATAAATACGAAGTGAAATTAATGCCAACTGTTTATGCTGAACTTGACTAAATTGCACGATATATAAGCGAAAACTTAGGTGAACCTCAAATTGCAGAGAGGTATTTTACCGAACTTGAAAACGCAATTTTTTCGCTTGAAACATTTCCGGGCAGAGGTGCGATAAGAAAAACAGGCCTCTTTGCAAATTCAGGCTATCGTCAGTTGCTTGCAAAAAATTATACGATAGTGTATCGTGTCTATAAAGACAAAAAGCAAGTTATTGTGGTGATAATCAGATATTCAAAAAGCAATTTTTAAGTATTTAAAATAAAAAAATTAATAAATGCAAAACAGCACTTGATTGATTCAAAATCACTCGAGTGCTGTTTTTTTATGCAAATTTTTAACCTAAAGAGGTGCTTTAAAATAGAAAGTAACAACTGGCTTGCGCAAAACCTAAACGGCGCAATTGAAGATGTAGCGACAAACTCGTCATTTACCTTTAGCAAATATCCTGAAAATTCTGATTTCTCTAAAAATAGTGTCCACCGTTCTAATGAAAGATTGTCAAGATAATCGTCAGGTACTATGTTTTTATAAGCAACTTTCCAGCTCAATGTATAAATATGGCTTGCGGCTGATGCAGTTGCTTTTGTGATTTTCTTAATACCCATAACATACCCCATATCAATATTTTTTCAAGTATAACACATTTAAAAAAGGAGCACAAATGGAAATTAATATCAACAAAGAAATCCGCCACTACACCGAAAACATGTTCTTCGGTTTATCCGCAAGGCAGTGTGTTTTCTTACTCTTTGCCCTACTTGTGGCGGTGGGTTTGTACTTTTTGCTAAGCCCACATTTTGGTATTGAAACAGTGAGTTAGATATGTATTTTAGGTACAAGCCCTTTTGCCGCAGGCGGTTTCTTCCGCTACAACGGCATGACGGCAGAGCAATTTTTGC